>NZ_JBJGXN010000009.1:0-374198 GCF_045447035.1 Pseudomonas sp. O230
TCGTCGCCCCTTTCGCTTTCCTCGGGTCTGAGTACGATGGAGTGATTCGTTATTTCTCCAACGCAATCGGCCCAAAGGACATTTTTCATTCGCGAAACGTTTTAACCCGCTTCGCCAGCGATGGCATTGCGGACAGCAAGCCACTGTCGCGACTCATCGCGAAGTATGTCACTGCTGAGATTCTTACAGCGATCGCATCGGAATACGCCAAAGGACGAATACTGCTAATCGGAACCACTGACCTTGACTCAGGTCGGCCAGTCACTTGGAACATGGGCGCCATTGCCTCAAGTCAGGCATCGGGAGCGCTCGATCTCTTTCGAAACATCATGCTCGCCTCGATGAGCATTCCCGGTGCAGTCTCACCCGTCATGATCGATGTGGAAGTTGATGGCAAACAGTTCCAGGAAATGCACGTGGACGGAGGGGTAATCACTCAAGTGTTTCTCTACCCGCCTACCACCATAACGGAGCTGAGCAAGTCTACTGGAGCACCTTTGCGACGCGACCGTAATTTCTACGTCATTCGTAACGGGACGCTGGACCCTCAGTGGTCCGGGACGAAGCGCCGCACATTGAACATCGGCGGCCGCGCTATCAGTACATTGATTCAGACTCAGGGGATCAGCGACCTGGAGCGAATCTACCGTATGGCGCAGCAGGATGGAGCTGATTTTAATCTAGCGTTCATTGGCGCCGATTTTGACGTAACGCATGAACGGAAATTCGACGGTGAGTATATGAAGCGTTTATTCGATTACTCCTTTCAGCTCAGCGCGAAGGGTTATCCGTGGCTTAAATCTCCGTACTCGGAAAAAACTGGATTATGAGACACCCACTGAGCGATTTAGCAAAACCGCTGCATCGACCATTTGGATCTCGATGCTCAAATTGAATAAAGCGCTTAGACGCTCTGAGCCAAAGCCCCCCCCAAAGTCTTAGTATCGTAGTGACCACATCAGTTATTTTATGGTCACCACGAATCAATCAGACCCTATGCACTCAGGATTCGCTCTATGCGTTCACGCGCCGCGCCTGTGAGACGTTTGACACCTAGTAATCTGGCAACCTCAAGGGCTCGGTCCCCTGCACCGATAATGCTCGCTGCGATGCGCAACTCCTCGGCCGCAATCTCCTCGATAGAACGCGCGTCACCGGCAGATGCCGGAACGCGGTATGTCGACCATTCCATCACATCGCCCTCGGCGTGCCAGACGAATACTTCCTCAAATCCCGCCAGCTGAACGTGATGGTGCTGTTCGGCCAACTCCAACACTCTGTCTCGAATAAGCCGCCCTGATCGTTGGAAGCCGTGCGCGCGAGCGATACGCTGGACTAAGAGTGCGTCGAGAATTGGGGCTTCCTGGCGCAGTACCTCTTGAATGATCTGACGGAGCACCGAGTTGTAAGCAGGCGAGTGAAACTGCTCGGATTGAATTAGGGGCGCAAGGGAAGAAAGATCAGCGACTCGATACTCGCCCTTTTGTCCCAAGGAGATTGGTTGTTGAGTATGAGCCCGAGCTATCCGAACCTCACCGATCTCGGCTGGTAACACACTCGCCGTGGTCACGGGTACTTCGGAATTTTCTTCGATAACGGCAGAGTCGGCTGTGAAATCGACAGTAATCGGAGCGGCCAGTGGCTCCTCGGTTACCTGACTGCCGATAGTGCTTGCTCGGGATTGGGCCAGTAGGTTGTTCAGATCTGCGTGGAGCTTCTGTAACGCGCCTTCCTTATCGACCCACCACTCAGTGGACCACAGCCGTACCAGGTTCCATCCCAAACCACTCAGAATAGCGCCTCGTACTTTGTCACGATCACGAGCCGTGGCGGCACTGTGGTATGTGGCGCCATCACATTCGACACCGGCCAAGTAGTCGCCTGGGCGGTCAGGGTGAACAATGCCCAAATCGATGCGGAAACGCGACACACCGATCTGAGGGACTACTTGCCAACCAAGACGACGCAGCCCTTGGGCGACAGCTTCTTCAAATGGCGAGTCATAACCACCTACCGAGCCCTGGATTGCCTCGGCAAGTGCCCTTGGACCCCGCTGGGCGAATTCAATGAAATGCTTCAAATCCCTGACTGCGCGGGCATTGGTCCGGTTCAGATCGATCATCGATGGGTCGAACGAAGTGAACACCAACATCTCTCGTCGTGACCGTGTGATAGCAACGTTCAACCTGCGCCATCCACCGTCTTTGTTGAGAGGTCCGAAGTTCATTGACATGACCTGGGCACCCGGCTCGGTTGGGCCATATCCTATCCCGAGCATGATCAGATCTCGCTCATCTCCCTGGACCGTTTCTAGGTTTTTGACGACAACAGGTTCGGTTTGCGTGTCCTGAAAGAAGGGCTCAATTTGTGGATGTTGCTTACGGGCGGTGTCCAGCAAGTCATTGATCAGCTTTTGCTGATCGGAGTTAAGCGTAATGATACCGATCGAGTGACCCGCAGCCACAAACGCAGGATCGGTCAGCCGCTTGACGGTCTCACTGACGATGGCTTCAGCTTCAGCCTGGTTGTAACGCCCTTTCCCTTTTGCGTAGACGCCCTCAACCCTTCGCCACTCGACAGCACTTGCACGAGTTTCCGCCGCGGGAAAGGTGATGAGGTTGCTGTCGTAGTAACGGTGATTGGAGAACGCGATTAGGCTTTCATGGCGACTGCGGTAGTGCCAGCTCAAACTGTGGCTCGGCACCCCTGCTCCCAAGCATTCGTCAAGAATGCTCTCCATGTCTTCGGCCGTGTCATCGTCGCCAGCATTCGGGCCGCGGCTGAAAAAGTTCGTAGGCGGCATCTGACGCGGGTCGCCGGCGATTACCACCTGCTTACCTCGGGCTATCGACCCGATTGCATCCCATGGCGCGATTTGCGAAGCCTCATCGAAGATAACCAAGTCGAAAGGAGGCTGATCGGCAGGCAAGAACTGTGCAATCGACAACGGGCTCATGAGCATGCAGGGGGCTAGACGATTCAGCGCATCGCCCATCTCTATAGCCAACTGCCGGACTGGTTTGTGCCTGCGAGACTTCTGCAATTCATGCTTGAGAATGGCAAAGCCGCTGCTTTTAGGGATGTCATTCTTTGAAGGGATCAGGCCACATAATTTCGCCCGAATATAACGCACCGTCAGCTTCGCGATTTCATCATCCAGGCGAACGAAAGCACCGATCTCACTCATGTGCTCGGCAGCAACGAAATTCCTCAGAAGCGGCTCGCTGTCGATCCCGTGTGTCGCAAACCAATGGGCGTAGGCCGTGACAAACGTTTCCTCGCTTGCGGACGGAATTAGGTGTCCTGTTTCCAGTGCTTGGGCGAGGCTTGCAAGTCCGGCTTCAGCCGCCTGCTCACGCACTCGACACCAGTCGCACCAAGCCTTGAGTTGTTCTTCCTGCTGTTGGATAGAAAGTGACGTAGCCCGCAACGCTGCAACGCTTGGATGCGTGTCTGCGTCCCTTGCAGCCAATCCAGCGAATAGCCGAGCGGCTTCTTCATAGCGAGACAATGCCTGCTGCAATGCCGATAACGCTGCGCTGATTTGCCCACCCGGCGCCAACATTTCATTCGCATCGATGACCAGACGCGCGACTACGCCGCGCAAAGAAACCAAGTGATCAGGTGATTCGGCCAAGCCACTCAGCATCCCGCGCAGAGTTTCAGCCAATGTTAGGGCGCGTACTGTACGGACGGTATCGCTTTTCAAACCTTGCCAGCCAGGGATCGCCTGAATGTCACTTGCCAGTGTGTCCAGCTCAACAAGCTGCAAATGCAGGCGCTCGAAAATCGCGAGGTCACCAAGCGTATCCGGAAGACCGGCCGCACCACCTAACGAGGCCAGTTTCTTCGCTACTTTTTTCTTGGCGAAAGTGGCGAGAAACCAGAACTTGCCCTCTGCATCTCGCCATTCACTGTGCATTGCCTCTAGGGGTATTCGACGGCAAGCTTCATCGGCGTAATTCAGTGACAGGCTTTCCTCCAGCTCCCGATAGCTCTCGATCAACTGGCAAGCACGCCGCGCTGCTTCTATACGCGTGACTGCATCTGGTGCAAACGCGAATGAAAGGTTCATCCCGTAGGACTCAACGACCAGGCTGATCAAATCATGAAGTTGCTGTGCCTGTGTGGCTTCAGTCACAGGCAACGCCAAGTGAGTGAGGCCGAGAAGCCTCTCAGTTGCAGCATTTAACGCATCAAGGGCCTGTGGCAACTCACGTGAGGCGTCTGCAATTTGTGCCTGCCAGGCGTTCGACCATTGTGTCTGCGCCAGACCACCGAACTTACCTGACAGGTCGCGCGCGGCAACACCGTTAAGCCCAAGCCGACGCGCGAGATCGAGCAACTGCCCATACTCGGCAGCATCGTGCTCCTTGCTTGGTGGCCAAGCCAGTTTCGGCGTCTGGGGGCCGTGATCACGAACGACACGACCAATCGCCTGATGCAGGGAAAGACCGTTGCTCCAGCGACGATGCAGGACCTCGACCAACTGGTTAAGTCGCGACCGCAGTGTTTGCAGTCGAGCCGCCTCACGCTCCCAATCCTCGGCGCTCAATGCGTCACGGACATCCCATGCGCGATCCAGCTGCTTGAGCACCTCAACTTTGGACGCTTTGCTTGAATGCAGCTCCAGGCAAAATTCGCCGAGCCCCTTCTCTGCCAGGCGTCGATAAACCACGTCAAGAGCCGCCCGTTTCTCTGCCACGAACAGCACGCGACGCCCTAACGCTAGGTTGTGAGCAATCATGTTCGCAATCGTCTGAGACTTACCGGTGCCCGGAGGCCCGTCCATTACAAAGCTATGAGTGCTGGCAGATGCCACGACGGCGGATAACTGCGAAGAGTCAGCTGGCAATGGCGCGAAAAGCTGAGCAGGCGTTACTGATGAGTCCAGACGCTCGGGCCTAGGAAACTCGTCTGAGCCAGAGAAGCCTTCGCCTGCTTCGCTAGGTTCCAACAAGTGCTTAACCAAAGGGCTTCGCAGTAGCTGCGCCGCATTGGCGTTCAGATCCTTCCACATTAAATATTTGGCAAATGAGAAGGTGCCCAAAACTAGTTCGGTGCTCACCTCAAATCCAGGCACATCGCGTACCGCTCGCCGCACCATATTCCAGATGCCCGTTACGTCGATGCCGCTTTCATCGCTTGGTAATTCGCCATCGAGTCCCGGTATCACCAACTCAAAATCATGACGGAGTAATTCGAGTAGAGTCAGGTTGAACCGCGGCTCCTCGTCGAGCAACGTCAGCGTAACTCCGGACAATGCACTTTTGCGCTCAAGCTTCACAGGCAGCAAAATCAGTGGCGCGGAGTAGGTCTTCGGATCTTCTGCGCTTTTCTTCCACTTAAGAAAACCAATGGCCAAAAACAGGGTGTTTGCCCCGCCCTCCTCCAAATCGCTGCGCGCCTTTCGGAACAGCTCAATCAAGGTTGCTTCAAGCTTGGTCTTCTCCAGGCTGGCTAGTACTTCACCCCGAGCAAGTGCTTGACGGGCGACTTCGTCGACCAGACTTTCATTATTCTGCTGCTCGTATACGGCTACATCACGACCACTGCTGTTCAGGTCAGGTACTGACACCACACGGATGCGCTGCCCACTGGAAAGAAGGTCTTCAAGAGCTGCTGGATCCGGGCAAAGAAGACGCACGCCTTTCGCGCTGTCTGGCAAATGCAGCAGTCGGTTGCGAGTGGTGAGATCAAGAAGTTTGCGTTGCCACAGCGTTAATTTCCCGGCAGGACCTTCGGTACTCTCGTTGATTTCGACATCGAAACCAGGGAGTGCGGGGGCCTCCTCCAACCCTTCAGCCGCCGGCGGAGCATCATCGGCAACATCAGATACATTCACTGATGACACTAGCGCCATTGGGCGGATCTTCTGCATCCGAGCACGGTGTAAATCGACGGCCATGATGAATTGCTCATCATCGAGTTGCCGCTCAGCAGCCGCAACGGCTTGGGAGAAGCTAGGCGCGGGCGCCTGCGTAGCAAGGGTGGTTTCGAAAACCACCATTTCCTTGAGATCCAGACGCTTGCGTACTGCCGAAGCCTCATCAGTCAGCAGTTGAGAAAACTCTTGGGGCTGCAACCAAACGCCTGCAAACGCGTGCCCCTTTGTCATGATCAGCAGGGCATTCAATCCAGCCTGCTCCAAAGCCGCAGCGAACAGTAATGCCGTATCCAGACAGGTCGCCACTCCATTTTCCAGAATGACGCTTGGCGGCCTGATCTTTTGGCCCTGCTGCTCAAAACTGGCTGGAGGCAAGGCATAACTCAACTGAAAGCTGCACACCCCAGACCAAATCGCAGAGGCAAGCTCCCAAGTGCGCGTACGCGATTTGCTTTCATAGCCATCAATACCGTCTTTCTTCCCAGCGCGTCGCAAGACTTGAGAAGCAGCTTTGAGTACTCGGTCCACAGCGGGATCATTGGGCATGCAGAAAGCCGCCAGCAACTCCGGCATGGCACTCAATCCACCCCATTCAGTGCGAGCGAGCAGCTCGGTGGGAAAGCGCTGTTCGACGAGTACGTTGTCGCCTCGGGATAAGCGCATGACCACATCGGCGCTCAAGCTTTCGCTCAGCCCGGACAGATAGCCAGCATTCAGCTTGATGTCGCGTTCAGAAATGCTGAGGCGATCACCCGCTTGAATACGGTCAATATGCCAGGTTCGGCTTTCAACGAAATCTGGGTCGGTGCTTAATGTCAGTATCAGATTTTCAAGATTTGTTTCTTCCTGGTTCCAAATGCTCAATTCTCTTACAAGTGGAATGGCATTCTGGTGGGAAGCGAAGCCGATCTTACGAGCGATCATTGCCTCAATCTTGATGTTCATTTACGGGCTCCTGAAGCTGCCAGCGCATGCCTCATAAAGAGGCAGCTAAAAAAGACCCCCATAGTCCATGACTAATCACTGGTTGGGAATTTCTTTGTCTCAAAATCCAGACCTTTTGGTCAGACAAAAGGGATCAAGCGACTGCTTTACCCCACACGGAGGCTCTCGCAGGCCCGCAACCTCGACCTTTACTCACTGGTAAGTGATTTAACGACCAGTCCTTGGTTACTTTTGGCGAAGCCGGTTGACCACCAGGGGCTATCGGTTACGGCGCGATTTGAAGGAAGACTGGCCGATGAGAGATGAAAAATGACAATCTCAAATGTGTTTATCCGATCAAATCTAAAGCAGTGGCTACGCTACGACTCATCGGCTGATGGCGGAGGAAAAACTTTCATCACCCAAACGACGCAGATAGCGCTGGCTGAACCGTAGTTCTTCTACAACACAAGGGTTGGCCACCTTCGAGCACTAGGGAGATTTACTGATATGGAATTAGCTTTGGTAGATGGCGTCCGAGTGCTCCCTTCGCCTGGTGCGCAAGGAAGTTGCCAAGCTTGTGGTGCACCTATGACCGCAAAATGCGGGGAGCAGATAATCTGGCATTGGGCGCATAAAGGACGGCGCGTATGTGATCCGTGGTGGGAGAACGAAGGCGAGTGGCACCGGGCCTGGAAGCGATTCTTTCCTGAGGATTACCATGAAGTCGTGCAGCACGACATCACAGGCGAGAAGCACATCGCCGACGTCAAATTGCCCAGCGGCCTCGTGATCGAACTCCAACATTCAGCCATGTCGCCTGAAGAATTGCGTAGTAGAGAGGGCTTTTACGGCAACATGGTTTGGATCGTAGATGCAGAACCATTTAGAAAAAACCTACACATCTTCTACCCGCTCCCGGACCCAGCCGAGCCTTTCGCCTCGGACCTTTCATTCATATCTCCTCTCCCAGAGTGGCGCGACCACCAGCGTCGAAATGACACAGGTTTTGGCCCTCTTATGTTCTTCCGGCGCTCGGAACGAGTGGAAGGCACAAACATGCAACTTCTCCATTTCGGACCTGAAATCGCCGAGCACTATCCAGCGACGTACAGAGGGCATCATATGTACCTCTGGATGAGGCCCCGAGATGTTTGGTATCAAACCTCTAAACCCACGTATCTAGACTTAGGGGATGGCCTCCTCGCCCTGCTTGGTCCGTACGGGCCTTGGGAAGACACCATCATGTGCTTGCAACTCATTGCTAAGCAGGACCTGATCACGGATTTCCTAAGCCAGTAAGCAACAGAGAGTGGGCGTGATTGCCGGGCCGCCTCTTGGCCAAGCCCTCTAGATGATAAAGCTTGGACGGAGTGATGTCGTTGCCAGTTAACGCTTGATGCTGACTTCTGATGACTTCTTCTGCGTGGATGTGAGCAGGTTCGTCGTAATACTTCTTCAAAACCTTTTTGATAGCACGATCTGCAAACTCGCGCTTGTGTTGCGGCAGTTTTTCCAACCTGCCTGCGACAGCTTTTTGCAAGCGGGCAAAGGTACTATTTCGGGTGGTACCTGCTCGATGCGTTTGGGACCATAACAGTAGGGCTCTCCCGTTTACGCGGGATTCATCCACGTTTGGTTTCTGCCCTGTGCAGCGGGTTGTCGTGTGAGGAAGGACAGAGAGAACAACCCCCAACACCTGGCTAAATTCGGCGAAGCCGGTAGCTATCGGCCCAATACGTTTAGCGGTGCGACGACCGACAAAAACACGCGCAATGCGTCCACCAGACAAATAAACCTGGGACAGAACGGATCGTAGCTAAGCGGTTAAACAGAAAATCACGATCAACTGAGATGATCAGATGACTTACGCAGATTTACTGCGTTTGATCCGTTGCTCGTAACGATTAGATCATCCCCCTCCTGAACCGACAAAAACTCGGCAAGGTCAGTGGGAAGCTCAATCGCTAGCGCGCCTTTATGTCCGCTAGTTTTGGTACAACGAACTGTCCAGCTCTTGTTAGGCGTCTCAGCTCGGTAGTGAAGGGGGCGATACCCGGCAGACAGTACCGAATCCCCCCGTCTTGCAGCTTCTTTAGATCCAGGGGAATTCCGAATCTCGTCAAGATCGACGTAGAGCGAACCACCTTTGGTAACGTGAATCCCTTTGCCAGCATCAGGCGACATTTCGTCATCTCGCATCATTTTTTCTAGCAATCCCGCACAGAATGCTGCGGCTCTGAGCAACGGCCTTAGTATGGAACGTCCCAGCTTAGAGTTCACGAATGTTAGCCGCATCAAACAGTACTTCTAACTCCTCTGTCGGACCAGGGCGACCGTGGGGATAAGACATACCCTGGAAGTCAATCTCATAAACATGTCGGGGAAGGCCCTTGTCAGACTTGAACCGCAAAATCCGATTAACGACGCATGACTGATAATGCAAACCACCTTCGCTTGGTGGCTTCATCAGCGTAACGCTCAACACTCTCCCCCTACCCCCCTGTGCTTCGATCAACGTGTCGATATGGAATGGGTTATACATTAGTAAAAACTTTGCCTCTGGAACGAAGCCATTCTCGGTGGGTACCAGCACCTCATTGTAGATATATAGCCAAGTGAAGGGAGTGTTATGACTAACGATTCTCCATGACGTCAAATCATCATCCGTAAGATTTGCAAAAGGAGCACGAAACTGCTCATGAGTGATAAACATATATAATATCGACCTATCTAAATTAAATATTGAAGGCACCCTATAGGGAGTCGAATGCTAGCAGGTTTTCTGGCCCAATCAATGATTTTTTAAGGGCGGAAAATGGCGGACGATACGTCGAAAAGCACCGGCAGCTTTGGAGCGGCGCTGAGGACAATTCGTCTCGGCAAAAACCTCTCCATGCACGACGTCTATAAAAAGGCGACAGGGCGTACCTACTACTCCGCCTTGGAACACGGACGAAAAGTCCCAACCTTGGCCAAGATCGATGAGATCGCAAACGCCTTAGGGGTTCACCCCCTCGCCCTCCTCCTGCTCAGTTACGCTCAGGATACAGACCAATCAATGCTCCGCCTGATTGCCCAGGCAAAAGTGGATCTGGACGAATTGGGACTTTGGACTGAAGGCTGATTTCCCCGCCTCGATTCGCTCATCACTTGGTCACTCAGGGAATCGAGAGACGCCGGTGAGATCCAAGGCCACCAGGCCCGTCTCCAGCGATGGTGACGTCGAACGACATCCCCAGACTTCGGTCGCCACCTAGGCCTTCAGTTCTACGTCGTGAAGCGCGCTGGAGGATTTGCTTCGGCAAAAACCAGCACACGCCGTTGATCCAAACCGGCAGCGCATCAACATTATTGGAAAGTGCATACTAACAATGCGTGTGGCATCCTAAAATTTAGACGACGACCACTTAAATACATTGCACTTAAAGCTACGTCGACGTCCGTAAAAGTGTAATTACATTGCAAGCACAGTAAGCCCCATTAAAAACAAAAGAAATTAATTATACAACCCAACTTATTGAACTAAATAATCCAAGGTGATATACTTTTAAAAGCAATAATAAAAAGGCAAAAATAATGAATCACATAGTTCACTTCAACATCAAATCTAATCACGACCAGTACAATGAACACGTTACGAGCTTGATGGGTAAACCTATTAAAATAACCTTTACTCAAAGAGCACGCAGTGAAAATTTGTTATTAAGATTACTTGGAATACCTTACACATCATCATCCAGGTGCACCACAATCGTTGCTTACACAGATACATCCAAAGGCATAATTGAAAGCCAGTTTCATGTTATATCTGATGTGGAACGGAATGTCTGTGGACTGCGTACTTCATACAACCATAGCGACTCAGCAGTTCTAGACAATGAACCCGTATACTTTTATAGCCTACTTAAGACCCGCAAGGAGACGAGAAGAGGTGGGCATCTTCTTCCCGACTCGCTGTACCGCTTCCACCATTGGCTGGTTTCCGAAATTGCGGAGAATTTGAATACAACAGGTTACTTCACTAGCTTACATGGCGTAGCTGAAATCCAGTCATTTGATTTGAAGAAACTACCCAAGCTTCGAAAGAAGATTTAAAATTTGGAGGAGCGGCACTCTTCAGGAAGCCTGCTGTGCCGTACCTCTTACTTAGGTGTGTTCGGAGGTCCTAAGAATCTTTTCAGGCCTCTTCAAGTCCTTATCGTACATCAGAGGTTCGGGCAGGTAGCGGGCTAAGATGTCAATGCAAGCAGTGGCAACCATTAAGTTTTTCATAAACGCATTTTGCGAAGAACTGCTGCCAATATCTCGTTCATTGAATCGCCATTGATGCTGCTTTGCCCCCCCCCACACCTTGAAGATACATAACAACCACCGGAGATTTATATCGTCGACTATTACAAGTACAAGCCACATAAATGAAAGTTGCACATGAAAAAAATAAAACCACAGTAGATTGTTGTGATACCAAAGAAATAGCATGCAACAACTCGTAAAAAAATCCGTAAATCCCTATATGGAATTACCTGTCAGCGGTAGTTTTCTGGTTTATACATAGAAGAAAATATTCCTTCGAGAAAATCACCAGGAAATACTGAAGCGTCATTTGACCTATTAAAAAGCCGCTCAAGAACAACATACTCCTCACCGTAAACGTGTTCAGCACTAAGTGCTCCCAAATCTCTCAAATTTGGCAGCCAGAACTCTGCCTTCAATATAATACTATTGAGCAGAGAATGTTCCTCCGGGGAAAATATACCGAATGTAATCCCTAGTAGGAGCAGAGCGCACATCCTTTCATAGGGCACGCTATGAGGCGCTCCGTATTCGAGTCTCTCACTTAAGTTAAAAATCCTGTGAACAATGAGCGCGTTACCAGTGGTGAATAGTTCTCTTGCCACGCCAGATTTAGTTCGATCTGTCCGGGGAACCAAAAACAAGCGCAGGACCAGTTCTACAGCCCCTCTCATTTTACTGCTATCGACGATGATATTTGTGCCTGGCAGAACGCAGCGGTCTGTATTATTGAGCTTGTCTATCCACATTTGAACTCGAAGTGTCAACCATGCACGAATTTGGTCTGGTGAGATGCCATGTGAACCTCTATAAAATCGAACCCGACCTTCTATATAGTCACCGCTATGACCACGCACATAGGCCGCCCACTGTTTTTGGAAAGGATTTTCTGTACCCATATGACTTAGGAGACATCTGTGAATCGAACAGTATGGGTGGGTAACATAGCACCAGGATTTTCTCCATGATGGATATCGCTTAAATGCAACATCTGAATGGATGCATAAATGGCAATAAGAAAGCCGATATCGCTGATCCAAAAGAAGCGATGATGAAGGCTTGAAACACCTTTCAACAAGTCGAGTATCAAGTTGCATCGTATTTGCGAGCTGTATTCCTAGCGATCCGTCAAAATCAAACTCCATCCCCAATGGACGCGACTTCAAAACCCCATTTTCAAAATCAAAATCAATTTGATCCCAAAACAAAATATCATTTTCAGAGACGGAGTGTATTCTCGGGCTTAGCGCGCACCTAGTTATCCATGAAGAATATGTTTCGTCATAAATTGGGCGAAGAACGTTTTTGAACATCATTAATAAATGCGCCTCATCAATTTTAGCTGTAACCCCAAGGTTCAGAGGCCGCCTTTTCAATCAGCTCTTTTGTAATTTGTTCTTCGCCGGTAGTAATTGCATATATTGCTGCGGCCTTTATGATCCGTACGACATTATCCATCGTCCCCGTTGAATGATGATGTATTAGGCGAAGCATTTTTTCTTGATGCAAGTTTGAGGCCTTTTTTAATCCAACTTTATGCTCAAGGGTTGCCAGAAAATTTCTGAATTCATCATTCAACCCCCAAGGTACCAGCTCCTGAATATGATAACGTCGGGCCAATTGAACATCATATTGGAGGGCGTTTCGTGCACTTTTCGTCCCAAAACCTATAACGGACAAATTGCACGGAGTACCTGAAAGCCACTTCAACAGTGAAAGAATTTTCAACTGCTCATTTTTTGAAACCAAAAGACAATCGTGAAACTCGTCGATGATAATGGCTTTAATTTGAAGTGACAGGATGTAGTTTGCGACCTCATTTGGCAGATTATTTCTGCCGGTGGCTAATCCAATTGGCAATCCTATAGCTTCTAAAACTAGGTGCTTAAATTTCAAATTGCTAGGGTTTTCTGCAAGCGATAGGAAAACGAATGGCGACCCTAGTCCTCGGTTCATCTTCATTAGTTGATTGACAATGGTAGTCTTGCCACTTCCACCATTTCCGCAAACAAGCATGCAAGGGGCCGTGGTACGTTTTGGGACGTTGATGATATTAAGAGTTGTGTCGATAGCTTTGCGAGCTTGAGGGCAGTCTATCCAAATATCCTTATGGATATTACTTATCCGTCTCTTGATTTCGCTGCTTTCGAGATGATTTATTTGAATGGTATCGCTCATCTCAAAGATCCTCGCTATCATATATAGCAGGTGCCTTTGAAAAATCAATGTTCGTTTTCGCAACTGCTGAGCGCTTTGGCTCAGCTGATTCAAAAAGCTGATTGAGAGTGTGCGTAGCGTATGCTTCTGCTGCCTTAGATTTCTTCCTAGATCGATTAGTTGCTTTTGCACTATCATTTAGAATTTTTTCATTTTCATCACGAGCAACAATTACATTAATCGGCATTTCTTTTGATCTTGCCAGCGCTGCATGCTTATTAGCAACCAGATATTCCTCATAGCTAAAAGTATCATGGGTTAAATCAGATAAACGCAACTCAATATACGAGCCGTCAATTTTTGCCCAGATCATGTATAAAGTAAATGGATCGTATTTAATCGTTACGTTTCTCAATCCAACATGGTGACGTAGTTCTGGCGCCCAATAAACATGATTGAACTTCCTGATTCCGTTAGGGTGTATTTTTCGGCGATCCTCAGGCATAAAATCTAGTCTAAACGTAAATGGGTCAGTAATTAACTTCTGATTAGAGGTTAGCATGGGGCTGGCGGTAAAAGCCTTATTCCATTTATCCGCAGGTGAGCACTTCAAGGCGGAGTGTATCTTATAATTATAAATCTCAACTTCACCTGCAAACCATTTAGTGAACTCTCCAATTGTCAATGCTGCCTGATCTTCACTATCATAATTGCCCTTTGCGATGACGTTTGACATCGTTGTACCACGCAAAAAATGTACTTTGCTGGTCATCATGGTTCCTATCAAACGCTCAATATGACCACCGTAGTGTTTACGCCCTAGCGGTCGCCATTCTGTTATGATGCCATGTAGCGAACATGCTCTTTGAAGCTTGACAGATCGGAACTCAGCAGCATTGTCCATGTGCAACACTTCTGGCACGCCGAAAAATGGGTGCGTTATATGACTACAGCCCAAGTTTTCCAGGTATCGTTTCTTCGGTAGCGTCGCATGAGTTATTGCACAAGCAACAGTTAACCCGGATGGGGGGTTAAATCCTATGTAGTAGCCAAGAATTACACGACTATATACATCCATTACCAAGGTTAGCCACGGTCTAAATAGTGGCTTGCGGGTTTCTTCATCAACCAATATGCAATCAACAAGAGTATGGTCTATCTCCACCCTCTGTAAAGGATAAGCCAGTTCCAAACTCCCTGGTTTAGCACCAAATTTTTGGTTGGCCACCTCTGCGCCATCCTTCAAAAAACACAGCGTCCGCTGCCCAAGTTCTTTAATTCGTGAAGTTACGGTGCCTTGTGAAGGTATGGCTATTTTTAATTTTGTACATTGGGCCTGCACTTCTTCCCATACCTTTACAAACGATGCGGCCTTCCCCTTGTACTCCTTATCTATCGCGTCCCTTATAATGTGTTCCGCTTCGATTGAAATTGTCTTATAGTATTTTTCTCTACCTGACCTTCTAGGATAAAGTGAGCTAGCGCCAATCTTTGGGTCGAACCTACCAAGCAAACTATAAAATGCGCTTTTTTTTGTCTTTGTAAGCTCCAGCGCTTGCTTAAAGTCGATGTGCCCAGCGAGATATTTCTCTATCGTAAGAAAACGTTCGCTCGCGACATGTAGCGCTTCGAGAGAAATACCTTCGTCGCTTGGTAGTGGTTGGCATTCATCTACAACATCTTCACAAGAGCCCGGGTGTGTTGGGAAAAACTCTAGATCATCAACATCGACTATCAATCGCCTTTTCGAATAAATAATTTGAACTTCAACTTTTGCCTCGCTTTGGACTGAAAGTACTATCGCGGGCTTCCCTACAGCAACTACCAAGAGGTTTGGTTTGAGTTCGGTGTGGCGCATAATGTTACCCTTGATTAAGATGGCATCACCACATGTTTAGTTAATGCAGTGAAAAAATCAAGGCACGCAAAATACTATATAATATTAATTAAACTAATTAACTTAGCTCTATAAAACAAAGACTTATAGTAGAGTGTCAATACCATTGACGTTGCATATTATATTTGATGCTAGATGAGACTTTCTCTATAACTAAATATTCTTCCGGAACATCGATTTATCGGAATTTTATGCAGAGACAAGGGTGAATGTTCGAGATCCAGTTTAATGTGCGGAGCGAGTACGCTATTGCATTTGGCTACAGCTCCTATATCGGAGCCTGCCTCGCTTACAGGAAAAAAAGCGATTAAACGTCGGAAAAAAAACAAAATTCGTGTTTTTTTTCCGACGTTTAATCGCTTTTTTACAATAAACCTTTAAAAATCAGGCTACTAAAATTTTCCGGTGTTTTGTTGTTCCTCACAACATTTTTAAGCGCTGATTCCCCTCAATCTTCAATCCCGCGTCAATTGCTCAATCAACGCCTGATGCTCTGGAAACTCGTCACTGAGCTTTTGCCTGTCGCCCATTTCCATGTCCGCAAAATCAAATCCGGGTGATACCGCTTCACTGACCAAGCCGAATCCCGCTGATCCCTTCATCAGCCGCGAAGCTTTCCAGATGCCGCCCGGTACATGCAGCTGCAAGTATTCTCCAGCCATGACGTTGCTGCCCATCACGACAGTTTTCAATGTGCCGTCCGGGGAAATCAGGCTGTACTGAATGGCGTCGCCCAGATGGTAGTAATGCATGATGTCGGACCGGTTCAGGTGAAACTGGCCAATGGATGAATCGGTGGTCAACAGGTAATAGATGGAGCTCATCGAGTAACGTGGGCCGCCAATTGTCTCGACCCAAGGCTGTTGATCAGCCTGAAAGGTTCTTCGGAAGTACCCACCCTCGACGTGCAGTTCAAGGCTCAGCGTGCTCACGAGTGCTTTGCTGTTTAGCTGCAATTGTTGCTCCGAATACGATGATGGCAAATAGCTATACTAAATAGCCCTTTAGTTAAGTTAATTAATAATCACACCGCACTGGTGCTCACCACTCGCGCGGTTCGAATGAACAACGCTCGTACTTTTTCCCAGAAATTGCCCCCCAATACAAAAAAGCTGCCGACCAGCATCAAGTCGCCCAACAACTGCAGTTGCCAAAGATTCGGCCGCAGTCCCGGCCAGATGCTATCCACGTACGGCTCCAGAAAGGCCGAGATCAGCGGCAAACAGAACATCACTACCCCGATTCGATGCCGCACCGGCCCTACTTCGGTTTCCATCGTCGGGGTCAGTGAAATTACATAGCCAAATACGCTGCGTTTGAGCTGTTGGAAGCCCGATTTACCCATGACGGCAATAACCACAATCAACAGCACTTTGTTACTGATAAACAGGACACCCGTCAGCGCTGCGATCTTCGAACCCGGCACGCCTGCTGCTGCGACGACGGGCACCATCAACCAAGAACCCAGCATCAGACAAATAATCGTGACGCCCAGTTTGAATCGCCATCCAGCGGTATGGGGTGCATTCATGGCTGTCGTACCTATTTGAAAGGGTCAAGACGTTTGGAAAGCTTAGCAGTCAGTTGATCATTTGGACGTCTATGCTCCTGTGAGCTTCCTCGACTGGAAAACACGCATGCATCTGACGCGATCGGGCCAACTGTTGCTGCTTGGTGTGCTCGGCTTGAGTGGCTGTGTGCGTCTGGGGCCGGATTTTCTGTCGCCGAAGCCGGCGTGGATCGACCGCTGGAGCTCCCCTGCCCTTGAGCAATCCAGTCAACGCAGCCTGAACCCGGATTTTCGTCAGTGGTGGCAAGTCTTCGGCGATCCGCTCCTCGATCGTCTGATTGCCGAGGCGGACGCGCACAATTCGGATCTGAAGATTGCCGGCCTGCGGGTGATGGAGGCTCGCGCCCAGTTGGGGATTGCTCAAAGCGGCCGCTACCCGCAACTGCAACAAGCCAGTGCTGACAGTCTGTACTTCAATCGCCGCCAATCCGGCGGGATCAATCCCCAGGACAGCCATTTCTAGCAATACAGTGCCGGGTTCGACATTGGCTGGGAGTTGGACTTCTGGGGGCGCTTCAGCCGCGCCATCGAGTCGGCCGATGCCAGTTACTTCGCCGCGCAGGCCAACTATGAAGACGTGCTTGTGCTGCTGCGCGCACAAGTGGCGGACACTTACTTTTCGCTGCGCACCACCCAGGCTCGCTTGCGGGTTGCGAGGGAAAACGCCAAACAGCAAAAGCGCAACTTCGAGATCACCGAAAAACTGTTCAATAGCGGCCAACAAGCCGAACTCGACTTGCAGCAAGCCAGAACCCAATACCCGGGCACCCTGAGCACCATTCCCAGCTTCGAGGATCAGTTGCTGCGTACGCGCAATGCGTTGGCGGTGTTGATTGGCCAGCCACCCGGTGCGCTACCGCAACTCGTCGACAATGAAGAACTGATCCCACTGGTCGACCGCGCCGTATTGCAGGACGTCCCGGCCAATCTGCTGCTGCGGCGCCCCGATGTGCGCGCCGCTGAACTGAATGTCGCAGCCCAGTCGGCCCTGATCGGTGTGGCCGAAACCGATTTCTATCCGTCGCTGACCTTGCTGGGCAGCATCGTTTGGTCGGCCGACACGCTCAACGGCACGTCTAGAAGTCTTGACCTGATCGGTGGCCCCAGTCTGCGCTGGAACCTGTTCGACCACGGCCAGATCAGCAACAACGTGCGCGTGCAGGATGCGCGGTTGCAGCAGTTGATCGAGGCCTACCGCGACAAAGTTCGCCAGGCGGCACGCGAGGCAGATGATGCCGCCAATGGGTTGATCAAATCCCTGGAGCGTGAACGCATCCTTAGCGAGGCCGAGGTCGCCGCCAAGCGTTCGTTGGTGTTGGCCAGCGCCCAGTATCGCGAAGGCTATTCGGATTTTCAGCGGGTTCTGGACGCCCAACGCGCGCTGCTGGAGCAACAGGACAACTACCTGGTCAGCCGCAGCAATGCCGTGAGCAATGTGATTGCGCTGTACAAGGCGCTGGGCGGCGGTTGGTACAGCGCCCGGCCAACCGTTGACCCGGCCACCCGCCAGGACATGAAAAAACGCACGGACTGGGGCGATTTACTGGATGAACCCGCAGCCGCAAAAAAGGTAACGGACCATGAGTGATGCCGCGCAACCCTCCCCTGACGCGCCCTCCCCCAAGGCGCCAGAACCGCCCGCCGATCCGACGAAAAAAGGGCTCACGTGGGTGCTGTTGTTGATCGTCCTGAGCCTGGCCTGGTATCTGTTGGCCGATCGATACACGCCTTATACGCAACAGGCTCGGATCGGTGCCTTTGTCATTCCGGTGGCCGCGGAAGTGGCCGGTCGGGTCACTCGTGTCAACGTGCGCAACAATCAGGACGTGAAGGCGGGGGACGTGCTGTTCGAGGTCGATTCTCAGCCGTATCAGATTGCCGTCGACCGTGCACGCGCAGACCTTGAGTCGACCCGTCGCCAGATCGGCGCCAGTACCGCCGGCATTGCTTCGGCCCAGGCTAATTTGCGCGCCGCTCAGGCCAACGAACTCAAGGCCCGCCAGGACAATCAACGTCTTGAAGGTTTGTACCGCGAGGACCCCGGGACCATTTCCGTGCGTCTGCTCGAAGTGTCGCGCGCCAACCGCGAACAAGCGGTCAGCCAGGTCGCCGCCGCCCGTGCCGAAGTCCAGCGTGCGCGCGAGCAGGAAGGCGGCAGCGCGGAAGACAACGCCTTGCTGCGCAGCGCGGCCACTGCGTTGTCGAAAGCTGAACTGGATCAGGCCAATACGCAGATTCGTGCGCGTTCGGCCGGTTTGATCACCGACCTGCGCACTGACGCCGGGCAGTTCGCCGCCGCTGGCAGTCCGGTGATGACGCTGATCGCGATCCACGACGTATGGATCAGCGCGGACATGACCGAAAACAACCTCGGCCGGATCCGGCTCGATACGCCAGTGGCAATCGTTCTGGATGCGCTACCGGGCGAGGTGTTCGACGGGCGCGTGCGCAGTGTCGGTTACGGTGTCAGTGTCGGTCAGACGCCGGCGCCCGGTACGTTGCCCAGTGTGCAGAACAGCCGCGACTGGCTGCGCCCCGCCCAGCGTTTTCCGGTGATCATCGAGTTTTCCGAAGACTCGATGGCCCGGCTGCGAGACAGTCGCGCCATTCGTGCCGGCGGCCAGGCTGAAGTGATGGCGTTCCCCACCCAAGGCAATCTGTTGAATCCACTCGGCCGCGTGTTTGTGGGCCTGATGAGCTGGCTGTCGTATGCCTACTGAGCGCACACCCCGGGCGCAGCGCGCACTGCGTCTGGCCACCGGCACCGCGGTGTGCCTGGCGGCCAGTTTCGGTTGGGGATTACCGATTCCGTTTATCGCGCCGGTGCTCGCACTGTTGCTGCTCGCGAGTGTCAATCGTCCGCTGCCATTGAAGGCGGGACTGGTGCTCGCGATCGCCGCGATGTTGACCACCGGCGTTGGCCTGTTGCTGATTCCGATCCTGCGTTATTACCCGGTCAGCGGTGTACTGCTTGTCGGCGTGAGCCTGTTTCTGGTGTTTCGCTTTGGACTGCGCGGCGGCAACAATTTGATCGTCACTTTCCTGGTGATCGGCCTGACCATGATTTCTTCGGCCGGCGTCGCCGAGTTCGACCTCGCGGCGATGGTCATCGGGGCATTGGTCAAAGGATTGCTGCTGGCCGTGATGGTGGTCGCGCTGAGTCATTGGCTGTTCCCCGAACCGCCCAACGCGCCGTCGCCGCCCGTCGCCCCGCCGTTGCCGGTGGAAGAAGCCGGCCGGGTGGCGCTGCGTGCAACCCTGATCGTGCTTCCCGCGTTTTTGTTGGCGCTGATCGATCCGGCCAGTTACCTGCCGATCATTCTGAAGGCGGTCGGCTTGGGTCAGCAGAGTTCTGCCACGGCCCGCAACGCCGGTCGCGAACTGGTCGGTTCGACCCTGTTGGCCGGCGTGCTGGCGGTGCTGTTCTGGTGTGCGCTCAGCCTGTTTGTGCACTTATGGATGTTTTTTCTGTGGATGCTGCTGTTCAGTCTGATCATTGCGCGCAAGCTCTACGCGCTGAGCCCGACCCGTTTAAGCCCGGGGTTCTGGCTCAATACCCTGATCACGATGATCATTCTGCTGGGCCAGTCGGTGCAGGACAGCTTGGCAGGCAAGGACGTCTACACCGCGTTCGCCGTGCGCATGGGATTGTTTATTCTGGTGACACTGTATGCCTGCCTGATGGTGTACCTGCTGGATCAGCGATCGCCAAAACACGCTCAGGGATTAACCTGATAACCCTTTCCTTGCAAGCAACTGGTATAGGCCGTCGAGCTGGTCGAAGCCGAGGTTTTCTGCTGCGCCCGGCGTTCCTGGCGTTGACGCGATGCTCCGACCATCGCACCCGCCGCGGCCGTTTCTTTGGCCCGGTTCTGCCGGTAATCCTGTTTTACGTCGTCATCGACGCGGTCATAAAACTCATCGTGCTGACGCCCGCGCACCTGAGCTCCCGCCGCACCGGCAGCGGCACCGACGGCCGCACCTTTCAGACGTCCACCGGATGCTGGTGGCGTCGTCGAAGTCTGACCTGCAGCGACGTTGTGGCAGGCGTCGATGTCCAGTTGGGTTTGTTGTGAAGTCTGGCCCTTCATCGGGACCACTGTTTCGGCCCAGCCCTGAATAGCGACAACCGACAGCGCGACACTCAGACCAATGGAAGACAACCTGTTCATGATGACCTCCGAGCAATTCTCAGCCATCAAGAGTGTAGATCACCCCCGCTCGCCCTCCCCCGACTTATGACTGACGGCCACGCTTGAGCGTTTCGCTCGGCAGCTCTTTGAACAGCGCCCGATAGCTGCTGGAAAACCGCCCCAGATGCCAGAACGACCACTGCATCGCCACTTCGGCCACCGTGGTTTGCGTCGGCGAGCGGTTGAGCAGTTCACGGTGGGCGCTGTTGAGCCGGCGCAGGCGCAGCCAATGGGTCGGCGTCATGCCGGTGTAGGCCTTGAACGCGTGTTGTAACTGGCGCAGGGAAACCCCGGCGACCTGGGACAGCTCCAGCAGATTCAGGGTTTCTTCCGGGGAATCCGCGGCCCATTCGCCAATGCGCCGCATCACGCCCCGCTCTTCCGCACGCCGCTGCAAACCGCCGCGATCCAGGCAGACGCAGGCGTTGTCGAGGATGTACAGACAGTCTTCCAGCAGCTGCTGGGTCAAGGCTTCCCGACTCGGCGGATCGAGGGTTTGCGCCAGCCGGGTCAGCGTCCCGCTCAACCAGCGACTGAACAATGCATTCTGCCCCGAATTGAGCGGCGCCATGAACAGTCCTTCCAGCCGGGCGACGTTCAGACCGTGGCGCTGCACGAACTCTGGCCCGAACACCACGGCGATTTCCTGGTAGTTCTCCGGTGTGATCCAGATGTTGCGGCTTTCTTCATTCAACACGTACAGCGCGTTGTCGCTGCGATCGAAACAGAACGCCAGCGAACCTTCGGGCGCACTGAAATTCTGCTCGACCCGAGTGTTCATGTGCTCTTCGTAGATCTCTACACCTCGCAGGTCCAGATAGCGCACCCGTCCCGAAAAATGCCCGGGTGACATCTGCTGGTATTGCTGAACCCAGCCCGGCGTGGCGCGGATTTGCTCGGCCACATCGGCCGTGTTGAACGCTTGGACCTGCATCGGATTGCACGCTGTCATGGGTGACCTTACGCACTCGTTTGGTGCGTTTTGGTGCTGCTGAAAGTGGATAGATGGAACGTCAAGGCTCGCCCAAGATAGTCGTCAACGCGTCCCAGGGGAAGTGTGTGGCGGATGAAACCACCCTCCCCGGCGTTAATAAAACCAATAACGAGGTCTTTATGAATGTCCCTTTCGATCAGCTGCTTACGTGGCTGAAAGATCACAAGATTACCGAAGTCGAGTGTGTCGTCAGCGACCTGACCGGCATTGCACGCGGCAAGATTGCGCCCACCAACAAGTTCCTGCATGAGCGAGGCATGCGCCTGCCGGAAAGTGTGCTGTTGCAAACGGTAACCGGGGACTTTGTCGACGACGACATCTACTACGACCTGCTCGACCCGGCCGACATCGACATGGTCTGCAAGCCGGTTTCCGACGCGGTTTACGTGATCCCGTGGGCCATCGAGCCTACCGCGATCGTGATCCACGACACCTTCGACAAATTCGGTAACCCGATCGAACTGTCACCGCGCAACGTGTTGAAGAAAGTCCTGCAGCTCTACACCGATAAAGGCTGGAAGCCAATTGTCGCGCCGGAAATGGAGTTTTACCTGACCCAGCGTTGTGAGGACCCGGACTTGCCGCTCAAGGCGCCGCTGGGTCGTTCGGGCCGTGCGGAAAGTGGGCGTCAGTCGTTCTCCATCGACGCCGCCAACGAGTTCGATCCGTTGTTCGAAGACGTCTACGACTGGTGCGAATTGCAAGGCCTGGACCTCGACACGCTGATCCACGAAGACGGCCCGGCGCAGATGGAAATCAACTTCCGTCACGGCGACGCGCTGGACCTCGCCGACCAGATCACCGTGTTCAAACGCACCATGCGTGAGGCCGCGCTCAAGCACAACGTGGCGGCGACGTTCATGGCCAAGCCGATTGGCGACGAGCCGGGCAGCGCCATGCACATTCACCAGAGTGTGGTGGACATTGCCACCGGCCAGCCGATTTTCGCCAATGCCGACGGGCAGATGAGCGAGCTGTTCCTGCATTACATCGGCGGCCTGCAGAAATACATCCCCAAAGTGCTGCCGATGTTCGCACCCAACGTGAACTCGTTCCGTCGCTTCCTGCCCGACACCTCGGCACCGGTGAACGTCGAATGGGGCGAGGAAAACCGCACCGTGGGCCTGCGTGTGCCGACCTCCAGTCCCGAGGCTATGCGCGTGGAAAACCGTTTGCCCGGCGCCGATGCCAACCCCTACTTGGCCAT
Organism: Pseudomonas sp. O230; assembly: GCF_045447035.1. Classification (NCBI taxonomy): domain Bacteria; kingdom Pseudomonadati; phylum Pseudomonadota; class Gammaproteobacteria; order Pseudomonadales; family Pseudomonadaceae; genus Pseudomonas; species Pseudomonas sp. O230. The sequence continues at coordinate 23,126 of NZ_JBJGXN010000009.1, forward strand.
CGCTGCCAGCCTGTTGTGCGGCTATCTCGGCATGGTCGAGCGCGTCGAACCGAGCGCCGCGGTGCAGGGCCGTGCCTATGAACGACGCAACCTGCGCTTGCCGATCACCATCGAGGATGCGCTGACGCAGATGGAAGAATGCGAAACCATCGAGCGTTATCTGGGCAGCAAATTTGTCCGCGGTTACGTGGCAGTCAAGCGAGCGGAACACGAGAACTTCAAGCGGGTGATCAGCTCCTGGGAGCGGGAGTTTTTGCTTCTTAGCGTCTAACAACCACGCGTCTTATGAGATCACGTTTCCTTTGTAGGAGCTGGCTTGCTGGCTCCTACAGAGGACATTAAGGCTCAGGAAGAATCCAATAACTCCAAGAGGTGTCGATATGCGTCTATTGAAATCCGTGGTCCCGCTCACGCTTGCCGTCCTGTTCAGCGCCGTTGCCCAGGCCCAACCGCAGGTCAGCGTCTACAACTGGACCGATTACATCGGCGAAACCACCCTCGCCGACTTCCAGGCCAAATCCGGCATCAAGGTGATCTACGACGTCTTCGATTCCAACGAAACCCTTGAGGGCAAACTGCTCGCCGGCCGTACCGGGTACGACGTGGTGGTGCCGTCCAACCACTTCCTCGCGCGCCAGGTGAAGGCCGGCGCGTTCCTCAAACTGGATCGCGCGCAACTGCCGAACTTCAAGAACCTCGATCCGAAACTGCTGGCGCTGCTGGAGAAAAACGATCCGGGTAACCAGCATTCGGTCCCGTACCTGTGGGGCACCAACGGCATCGGCTACAACGTCGACAAGGTCAAGCAAGTGCTGGGCATTGATCACATCGATTCCTGGGCCGTGTTGTTCGAACCGGAAAACATCAAGAAACTCAGTCAGTGCGGCGTGTCGATGATGGACTCGGCGGACGAAGTATTTCCTGCGATCCTCAATTACATGGGCATGGACCCCCGCAGCGAAAACCCCGAGGACTATAAGAAGGCCGAAGCCAAGCTGTTGAGCATCCGCCCTTACATCACCTACTTCCACTCGTCCAAGTACGTATCCGACCTGGCCAACGGCGACATCTGCGTGGCATTCGGTTACTCCGGCGACGTGTTCCAGGCTGCCAACCGCGCCAAGGAAGCCAAGAACGGCGTGAACATCGCCTATGCGATTCCGAAGGAAGGCAGCAACCTGTGGTTCGATTTGCTGGCGATTCCTGCCGACGCCAGTAACACCAAGGAAGCACACGCCTTCATCAATTACCTGCTCGACCCACAAGTCATCGCCAAGGTCAGCGCCTCGGTCGGTTACGCCAATCCCAACCCGGCCGCCAAGCAATACATGGACGCTGAGCTGGTGAACAATCCCGAGGTGTACCCGCCTCAGGAAGTCCTCGACAAGCTCTACATCTCGACCACTCCGCCCCAGGCGATCATGCGGCTGATGACCCGTTCCTGGAGCAAAGTGAAGTCCAACAAATGAATCAGTACAACCACGAACATGCGCGCTCCTATTACGCGGCATCGGCCCATACGCTGACGCCCTTCCCTGCGTTGGAGGAAGACCTCATGGCCGATGTCTGCGTGATCGGCGGCGGGTTTACCGGGGTCAACACCGCCATCGAACTGGCTCAGCGGGGGCTCTCGGTGATTTTGCTGGAAGCCCGGCGGATCGGCTGGGGCGCCAGCGGGCGCAACGGCGGGCAGTTGATTCGCGGCATTGGCCACGAGGTCAGCGGTTTCGCCCGGCACGTCGGTGTAGAAGGCGTGCGTTATCTGGAGCGCGCCGGGACCGAATCGGTGGAGCTGGTGGGCAAGCGCATCCGCGAGCACGGCATCGATTGCGACTTGCGTTGGGGTTTTTGCGAACTGGCCAACACCAAGGCGCAGTTCGCGGCGTTCAAGGCTGAGCAGGAAGGCCTTGTCGACTCGGGTTACGCCCATGAAACGCGCTTGGTCGGGCCGGAACAGATTCGTGAACAAGTGGTGAACTCGGGCGTGTACGCCGGTGGCCTGGTGGATATGGGCTCGGGGCACTTGCACCCGCTCAATCTGGTGCTCGGCGAAGCACGACTGGCGCGATCGCTTGGGGTGCAGATCTTCGAGCAGAGCCCGGTGCTGGAGTTGATGCATGGCAACACCGTGCAGGTGCGTTGCGCCGGTGGCACGGTGCGCGCCGGCAGCCTGGTGCTGGCGTGCAACGCGCATCTGGACGAACTCGAACCGAAACTCAGCGGCAAGGTGCTGCCGGCGGGCAGCTACATCATCGCCACCGAGACTTTGGCACCAGAGGTTGCAAAGCAATTGATCCCGCAGAACCTGGCGCTGTGCGACCAGAAAGTTGGCCTGGATTACTACCGGCTCTCGGCGGACCGCCGTTTGCTGTTCGGTGGTGCCTGTCATTATTCCGGGCGTGATCCGGCAGACATCGCCGCTTACATGCGCCCGCAAATGCTCAAGGTGTTCCCGCAACTGGCCGATGTGCGCATTGATTATCAATGGGGCGGCAAGATTGGTATCACTGCCAATCGCTTCCCGCAGGTCGGGCGCTTGAGCCAGCATCCGAACGTGTTCTACGCCCAGGGTTACTCCGGTCACGGCCTGAACGTGACCCATTGGTGCGCCAAACTGCTGGGCGAAGCGATTCATGCCGGGCACAGCCGAGGCTTTGACGTATTCAGCGCCGTGCCCCACATGACCTTCCCCGGCGGCCCGAAGCTGCGCTCACCGCTGCTGGCTCTCGGCATGTTCTGGTATCGCCTGCGCGAAATCCTCGGCTGAACCACAACCCCCCTTGTAGGAGCCGGCTTGCCGGCGATGGCGACCTCAAGATCACTGCAAGTCTCAAGGCCCAATCGCCGGCAAGCCGGCTCCTACGCTGTCCGTGTTTATCCGACCAGCCGGGTAAACACCAATCCCTGTAGGCGCTGGCTTGCCGGCGATGCCGGCCTCAGGATCAACGCAAGTCTCGAGGCCCAATCGCGAGCAAGCTGGCCCCTACCGTTACTGGTGCGTCCGCCTTTTAATTTGCTCAATCGCGAGGCACTTCTATATTGAGGAGGTGCTCTGACTTTCCTGTGTCCTGGCGAGTGCGGCCTATGGCTACGACTGACCCAATGATCATCTGCGAGCACTGCGACTGCGTGTATCAAAAAGTCACGCTCGCCAAACATCAGAAAACCCTCTGTACGCGTTGCGGCGGCGTGCTTCAGCGCTATAACGGCCTGACGGTGGAGCAGCGGCTGGCGCTGACTGTCACCGCACTGGTGCTGTGGATATTCGCCAATTTCTACCCGGTCATGAGCATCAGCCTGCAAGGCCTGAAAAATAGCGCAACGCTGTGGGATTCCGTGCTGGCCCTGAGTCTGGGCCCAATCACTTTCATCGCTATGGTGGCGGCCATCGCCATGATCATCGCGCCGATTTTCCAGTTGCTGCTGCTGATCTGGGTTCTGAGCTTCGCCCTCTCCTCCCGCCGCTCGCCGGGTTTCAGATTCTGTATGCGCTGGCTGGAAACCCTGCGGCCCTGGAGCATGCTGGAAGTCTGCCTGCTGGGTGCGATGGTCGCGGTGATCAAACTCGCCGGGTTACTCGACGTTCTGCCCGGCATCGGCCTGTTTGCCCTGGCCATTCTCAGCCTGATGATGATCCGCATCGCCGGGCGCGATGTCCGTGAACTGTGGGATGTTTTATGACGACGCCCCCAGTCGCCAGCGAGCTCAACCTGTGCCTTTGTCACAGCTGCGGCCTGGCCTGTGACATGACCGGCGAGCCCCACGAATGCGAGCGCTGCGGTGCGCCGCTGCATCGGCGCAAAACCAATGCCCTGACCCGAACCTGGGCTTACTTGCTCACATCGCTGGTGTTTTATATCCCGGCCAATCTGTTGCCGGTGATGAACACCAAAATGGTCGGCAACGGCGCAGACAGCACCATCATGGGCGGTGTGCTGGATTTCTGGCAGCACGGCGCCTGGGACATTGCCCTGATTATTTTCATCGCCAGCATCGCCGTGCCGGGGATCAAGTTCGTCGCCCTGACGCTACTGCTGGTTACCGTTCAACGCGAAAGCCTGTGGGCGCGCAAGGAGCGGTCGAAAATGTTTCGCCTCGTTGAGCTCATCGGTTATTGGTCGATGCTCGACGTCATCGTGGTGGCCCTGGTGGCATCGCTGGTGAAGTTTCAAGCCCTGGCCGATATCGAACCGCGCGCGGGCATTCTGTTCTTTGGTCTGGTGGTGGTGTTTACCATGCTCTCGGCCATGAGTTTCGACCCGCGTCTGATCTGGGACCCACACCATTCGAAAAACGAGGAGGTCATGGATGAAGTCGCAAGCCACTGACGGGCCGCAAGCTCCCGGGCAAGCCCCGATCAAAACCCGTCGTTTCAGCGTTTCATTGGTGTGGATCGTGCCGATTATTGCGGTGCTGGTGGGTATTTCGCTGGTGGTGCACAGCATCCTGCAGGAAGGACCGACCATCACCGTCACGTTCAAGACCGGCAGCGGTCTGACCGCGAACAAGACCGAGGTCAAATACCGCAATGTGGTGATCGGGCATGTCTCCGACGTGGAACTGAGCAACGACCAGAAAAGCGTCAACGCCACCATCAAACTGGCCAAGCAGGCGGAAAGTTTCACCCGCGAAGACTCGCAATTCTGGGTGGTGCGGCCCCGAATCGGCGCGGGCGGCGTGTCGGGTATCGATACGCTGCTGTCCGGGGACTACATTGGCGCCGACATCGGCCAGGCCAATGCGCGGGCGAAGAACTTCAAAGGCCTGGAAAACCCGCCGCCGATCACTTATGGCGAACCGGGCAAGCGCTTCATGCTGCATACCCCGGACCTCGGTTCACTGGACATTGGCTCGCCGGTTTACTACCGCAAAATTCCCGTCGGGCAGGTTGTCGCCTATGCCCTGGACGTCGATGGCAAAGGGGTGAACATCGAAGTGTTCATCCATTCGCCCAACGACGCCTACGTCACCGAAAACACCCGGTTCTGGAATGCCAGCGGGATCGATGTGAATGTCGGTGCCAACGGTTTTTCGCTGAAGACTGAGTCGCTGTCGTCCATATTGGTGGGCGGCATTGCATTCAGGGCTCCGGAATACAATCCCAACGATAAGCTGGCGCAAGAGGACAACGCCTTCGAGCTGTTCGAAGACCCGCAAACGGCCCTCGCCCCGCCCAGCGGCAAGGCGCAATACCTGAGTTTGCGTTTCGACCAGGCATTGCGTGGGCTGAAGGTCGGTGCGCCGGTTGAGTTCCTAGGCATCGAGTTCGGCAGAGTGGTGTCGGTCAATCTGGATTTCGATGCAAAAAAACGCAGCTTCCCGGTCAACGTCGGCATCGTGATCTACCCGCAACGGCTCGGTCAGGCTCACGCCAGAATGCTTGAGGCGTTGAAGCATGACCCCAATGACGAAGCCGCCGGTGTCAGGCTTATGGGCTCCTTCATCGAAAACGGTCTGCGGGCACAAGCCCGAAGCGGCAACCTGTTGACCGGTCAGCTCTATATCGCGCTCGACTTCTACCCTACCGCAGAGAAAGTCGTGTTCGATCCCACCGCTCGGCCGGTGTCCATTCCGACCATTCCCGGCAGCCTTGAGCAGCTGCAGGAAAAACTCGAAAGCATGGTCAACAAAATCAACGACCTGCCCATCGGGCGCATTGCCGGCAACCTCGACAGCAACCTCGTCGAGCTGCGCAAAGGCCTCGCGCAATTCAACGCCAAGACCTTGCCCGGCGTGCAAACCACCCTGGCGGACGTCAGCAAGACCCTGCAATCGGCCAGCTCGACCCTCGCCGAAGACTCGCCGCAACGCGAGCAATTGACCCAGACCCTGGACGAACTCGGACGCATGTCGCGCTCCTTGCGTGAACTGTCGGATTACCTGGGCCGGCATCCGGAGTCGCTGATTCGCGGTCGTCCCAACAACGCAGCACCGGCGGATCTACAGGGCCCACCACGCAACTGAGCACAGGAGCAACACCCATGGCTTTTTCGCTGAAGATTAGCTTGGTCACTGCGTGTCTACTGCTCGTCGCCTGCCGCAGTGACCCGATTCAGTTCCACACGCTGACACCGACACAATTGAGCGGCACCGCACGCGGCAACGGCGGAGAAATCCAGATCGAAGGCCTCAGCGTTCCGCCTCAGGTCGATCGCCCGCAGATCGTCATTCGTCAGGGCAACAGTGGTTTGGCGATTCTCGAGACCCAATGGTGGGCCGCGAGCCTGGTCGACGAATTGCGCAGCGCATTAGTCGATCAACTGGCCAATAGCAATCCGCAACAAAAAGTCTCGGTACGCCTCGATGTGCAACGCTTCGACTCGATACCCGGGCAGTACGGTTTGATCGACGTCAAATGGCGTCTGCGCAATCCCGGCGAAGGCGATAACACGCTGATCACCTGCCGCAGCACGTTGCAGACACCTTCAGGACCGTCCATTGATGACTTGGTGGTAGCCCAGCAAAACAACGTCAGACGCCTGGCGGCGTTGATCAACCAGGCCGCGAGCGGAACACAAAAAGGTTGCCCGGTGGCGCAATGAATTGACGTTTTTTTCTCATTCCGTCCCTTACATTTGGCGCCGCTTTAAACCTGCAAATGATTCGTATTGACCTACAATCATTCACGACCCTTCCGGTCTGTCAGCGTCCACGATTCTTAAAATAACGGGAGCCGCCACCGCATGAATCGCCCTATCCCCTCTTTCCTGAAAAAAGCCCTGCTCGCCACTGCCCTACTGAGTGCCGGCCACGTCTACGCCGCAGATGCCGACGGCATCGTGGTCTACAACGCCCAGCACGAAAGTCTGACCAAAGCCTGGGTCGAAGGCTTTACCAGGGAGACCGGGATCAAGGTCACAGTGCGCAATGGCGATGACACGGAAATGGGCAATCAGATCGTGCAGGAAGGCGCGGCCTCCCCCGCCGACGTGTTCCTGACCGAAAACTCCCCGGCCATGGTGCTGGTGGACAACGCCGGGCTGTTTGCGCCGGTGGCGCCCACTACCCTCGAACAAATCGACGCGGCCTACCGTCCGGCCCATGGCAAATGGGTCGGGATCGCGGCGCGCTCCACGGTGTTTGTCTATAACCCGGGCAAACTGCCCGAAGCCGAGTTGCCGAAATCACTGATGGACCTCGCCGACGCCAAATGGAAAGGCCGCTGGGCAGCCTCGCCCGCCGGTGCCGACTTCCAGGCGATTGTCGCCGCCGTACTGGAGCTCAAGGGCGAAGCCGCCACCCTTGAGTGGTTGAAGGGCATGAAAAGCAACTTTACCGCGTACCGGGGCAACAGCTCCGTGCTCAAAGCGGTCAACGCCGGGCAAATCGACAGCGGTTTGATTTATCACTATTACCGCTTCGGTGATCAGGCCAAGACCGGCGAGAACAGCAAGAACACCGCACTGCACTATTTCAAACACCAGGATCCGGGCGCCTTCGTCAGTATTTCTGGTGGCGGTGTCCTGGCGTCCAGTCAACACAAGGATCAAGCCCAGGCGTTCCTCAAGTGGGTGACCGGCAAAGACGGCCAGGCCATCCTCAAGACCGGCAATTCGTTTGAATATGCGGTCGGCAAGAACGCGCAATCCAACCCAAAACTGGTGCCCCTGCAGCAGCTCGACGCGCCGAAAGTCGACGCCTCGAAACTCGACAGCAAGAAAGCCGTTGAGCTGATGACACAGGCAGGACTGCTCTAATTGATGCCTGAAACATTACCGGCGGGCGTCGCTGAGGCGATACCCGCACATTTGGGCCGCCGCTCCCGCGGAGTGTTCGTGGGTCGTGGCGGTGCGTGGGTGATCGGTTTGTCGGTGCTGGTTTCGCTGCTGGCGCTGTTGCCAATCGCCTTTGTCCTCGGCGTGTCCGTGCAAACCGGCTGGACGACCTTGCTCGCGCTGGTGTTTCGGCCACGGGTCGGCGAGCTGTTGATCAATACGGTGTTGCTGGTGCTGATCACGATTCCCCTGTGCGTCGCGCTGGGCGTAACCCTCGCCTGGCTGACCGAACGCAGCGATCTGCCGGGGCGCCGCTGGTGGTCGTTGCTGGCGACCGCGCCGCTGGCGGTCCCGGCATTCGTTCACAGCTACGCCTGGGTCAGTCTGGTGCCGCCGATTCACGGGCTGTTTGCCGGGGTTCTGGTGTCGGTCATCGCCTACTTCCCTTTCCTCTATTTGCCGATTGCGGCGACGTTGCGCCGGCTCGATCCGGCGATTGAAGATGTCGCGCAATCAATGGGGCTCAAGCCTTGGGCAGTGTTTTTTCGCGTGGTGCTGCCGCAGTTGCGTCTGGCCATTTGCGGCGGCGCGTTGTTGGTCGGGCTGCACCTGCTGGCCGAATACGGCCTGTACGCGATGATCCGCTTCGACACCTTCACCACGGCGATCTTCGATCAGTTCAAATCCACCTTCAACGGGCCAGCCGCGAACATGCTGGCGGGTGTGCTCGCGCTGTGTTGCCTGGCGATGCTGACCGTTGAATCGGCGGCGCGTGGCAATGCGCGGTATGCCCGCGTGGGTTCCGGGAGCGCCCGCGAACAGCAGGTCGTGCGTCTGAAAAAGCTGCCAACCGTGCTCGCGCTGACCTTGCTGGTCGTGACCTGCGCCCTCGCACTGGGGGTGCCGTTGATCACCTTGGGCAAGTGGCTGATCGCCGGTGGCACGCAGGTCTGGCAAATGGCCGAGCTGATACCGGCGCTGCAACAGACGCTGCTGCTCGGGGTTGTCGGCGCGGCCCTCACCACCTGCGCGGCGATTCCGATTGCGTGGCTGTCGATCCGCTCGCCGGGTCGGCTGCAACGGGTCCTCGAAAGCTGCAACTACATCACCAGTTCGTTGCCGGGCATTGTGGTCGCCCTGGCGTTGGTGACGGTCACGGTGCATTTCGCCCGGCCGATTTATCAGACCACGATCACCGTGCTGCTGGCGTATTTGCTGATGTTTTTACCTCGTGCGCTGGTGAGTTTGCGGGCGGGCATCGCTCAGGCACCGGTTGAGCTGGAGAACATCGCACGCAGTCTCGGGCGCTCGCCCGGTCGTGCATTGTGGGTGATTACCCTGCGACTTGCCGCGCCCGGTGCTGCCGCAGGCGCTGCGCTGGTGTTCCTGGCGATCACCAATGAATTGACCGCCACCCTGCTGCTCGCCCCGAACGGCACGCGCACACTGGCGACCGGCTTCTGGGCGCTGACCAGCGAGATCGACTACGCCGCTGCTGCGCCTTATGCCTTGCTGATGATCTTGCTGTCACTTCCGTTGACCGGGCTCCTCTATCACCAATCCAAACGAACGGCTGGCCGATGAACGCTCTTGAACTGCATTCGATCTGCAAATCCTATGGCGCGCATCGCGCCCTGGAAAACATCAGTCTGTCGGTGCCCACGGGTAGCCGCACGGTGATCGTCGGGCCGTCCGGTTCGGGCAAAACCACTTTGCTGCGCATGATCGCCGGTTTCGAGTTTCCGGACCGGGGCCGCCTGACGCTCAATGGCCAGACGTTGGTGGACGACACACACGAGGTTCCGGCGCATCAGCGCCAAATAGGTTATGTCCCGCAGGACGGCGCCCTGTTTCCGCACATGACGGTGGCCGCCAACATCGGTTTCGGCCTGTCGATCAAGGGCGCCATGAAACACGAGCGTATTGCCGAACTGATGGACAGCGTGGCACTCGATTCCAGCATGGCCAATCGTTGGCCCCATGAGCTTTCCGGCGGCCAGCAACAACGTGTGGCACTGGCGCGAGCGCTGGCGCAACAGCCGCGCCTGATGTTGCTCGATGAGCCGTTTTCCGCGCTCGATACCGGCTTGCGCGCCGCCATGCGCAAACTGGTCGCGCGGTTGTTGGCCGATGCCGGTGTCACCACGATTCTGGTTACCCACGACCAGAGCGAAGCACTGTCGTTTGCCGATCAACTGGCGGTCATGCGCGAAGGCCAACTGGTGCAGTCAGGTCATCCACTGGACCTTTACCGTTATCCCGACGACGAACAAACCGCGCTGTTCCTCGGCGATGCCGTGGTCATGCCCGCCAGGATCGAGGCCGGCTGGGCGCATTGTGATCTGGGGCGGATCCCGGTCAATAACCATCGCAACAACCACTGCGCGCAGATCATGCTGCGGCCCGAGCAGTTGCAACTGGTCGGCATAGGGCCGAGCGCGGCGGAGGCCGTCGGGTGCCGGGCAGTGGTGACCGAGCGGGATTTCAGCGGTAATACCTGCACCTTGACCGTGGAACTGGATTCTTTGCCTTCAGCGGAACAGCCCGGCCGCACACTCATGGTGCGCAGTTCGGGCCTGTACGCGCCACCCACCGGCAGCGCGGTTCACGTCTCGACCATCGGCCATGCCCATGTGCTGAGCGAACCTTAAAGATCGAAGCGGTCTACGGCCCGTCGCCGCTCGTTGTCATCGCGCACGTCGTAGTTGGCGGTCGTCTGGATATTGCTGTGATGCGCAAGTTTCTGCGCGATCGACAAATCGTGCTCCTCAATCACCCGGGTAATGAACGAGCGTCGAAAATCATGCGGCATGATTTTCACCCCGACCTGCGCACCCCGCTGGCGGGCGATGTAATAGATTGCGTGTTTTGTGATGCGCTCGCGGGTGATGTGACTGCCGCGACGGATCCGATTGAACAGAAACGGATCGTCCACCTCGCCGTCCTTGAGCTGCGAACGCCGTAGCTCCAGCCAGGCGTCCAGTTTGGCGAACGCCCAGGCCGGTGCGTATTTGATCAGTTGTTTGTTGCCTTTGGCGGTCACCCGCAGGCTGCGCTCGGTGAAATCCACCTGATTCAGGTCGAGGTTCACCGATTCCGATTTACGCATGCCCGAGCCGTACAAAATCCCGATGATCGCCGCGTCGCGCAAACCTTGTGGTCGGGGATCGGCGGCACAGACCGCCATCATTTCCTGAATCAGTGAGCGCCGCAGATTGCGCCCCTGCGACAGCCGTGTGCCGGCAATGCCTTTGACCGAGCGCATTTTCAGCAAGTGCTCCTGACTGATCAGGCTCATGCGCCACGCTTCGTTCATCACCCCGCGCACGGCGTTGACGTACAGCGACGACGTATTGGGCGCGTAGCCATCCTCGCGCAGGGCCGCGACCAGCGCGATCACATCCTCGGGCTGAAGCTCGTGCCAGGGGATGTCCTCGACGTTCATGTCTTCGAAGCCCAGGCGATCGGCGGCGTCCTGCAACACATAACGCATGGTCAGTTGGCTGGACGGCGCCAGTCGCGCCAGATACACGGTCATCGGGCTCTTTGCAGCAGTTGAATCAGCAACAGGTAAGTCAATCAAAACAAAACGGCCTTGAGTGGAAACAAATCATTAAAACAACTAAGAATTGAAACAATGTTCATATAAAACGGAGCACTTCTGTAAGAGTTTTCTACTAAACGACGTGATGAACGGCAGAAGTCTGAACACAGGCTTAATCGCCTGCATATAAACGATTCGCCCACTGGTTTTTCATGTTCCTTTCACAAAAACGCGCCTAACCTCATATATTTCCTGTAAGCCGCGGATCGGGTCCCAACCTGCCGGTCCAGGCAGGAAAAGTCAATGAAAGCGGAATGTCAGCATGATGAATTAACTCATTGATGCAGCTTTCATTTATTCGACTAAGCTGTCATTGGATCCAACGATTTTCGAGCGTTACATCACTGAGCCAACAGCCTTGAGGTGCCCATGAACCAGGCTTTTCTCCCCTTCTCCCGCCCCAGTATCGGCGATGAGGAAATTGCGGCCGTAGAGCAAGTTTTGCGCTCTGGCTGGATCACTACCGGGCCGAAAAACCAGCAACTCGAAGAACACTTCGCCAACTATGTTGGTTGCCGCCATGCCGTGGCACTGTCCTCCGCCACCGGTGCCATGCATGTCACGTTACTGGCGTTGGGTATTGGTCCCGGCGACGAAGTCATCACACCCTCCCAGACCTGGGTCTCCACCGCCAACATGATTTGCCTGCTGGGCGCAACGCCGGTGTTTGTCGACGTTGACCGCGATACGCTGATGAGCAGCGTCGAGCACATCGAAGCGGCCATCACCCCGCGCACCCGGGCGATCATTCCGGTGCACTACGCCGGCGCGGCGTTCGATCTCGACCCGCTCTACGCCTTGGCCGATAAACACGGTATCGCCGTTATTGAAGACGCGGCCCACGCGGCAGGAACCCGCTACAAAAACCGCCACGTCGGCGCTGAGGGCACGGCGATCTTCTCGTTCCACGCGATCAAGAACATGACCTGCGCCGAGGGCGCGATGTTCGTCACCGATGATGAAACACTGGCCAGTCGGGTGCGCATGCTCAAGTTTCACGGCCTCGGCGTCGATGCCTACGACCGCCTGACCCATGGCCGCAAACCCCAGGCCCAGGTGATCGAGCCGGGGTTCAAATACAACCTGGCCGACATCAATGCCGCCATCGCGCTGGTGCAATTGCAGCGTCTGGACGACATCAACGCCAAGCGTACTGAGCTGGCGAAGGCTTACCTGCAACGGCTGGAAGGCTCACCGGTGCAACCGCTGGCCATTGCGGCCTACCCGCATCAGCACGCCTGGCATCTGTTCATCCTGCGTATCGACGCCGAACGCTGTGGACTGGACCGTGAGGCGTTCATGAAGTCCTTGCAGGAACACAATATCGGCACCGGCATTCACTTCATCGCTACGCACCTGCACACCTACTACCGTCAGCGATTCCCCAACATCTACCTGCCCAACACCGAATGGAACTCGGCTCGCCTGTGTTCGATCCCGTTGTTCCCCGACATGACCTTCGACGACGTCGACCGAGTGGTCAGCGCCATTGAAAACACATTGGACAGACGCCTGTGAAACCTTATCCGATCCGTTGCGTGTCGATTGTCATCCCGGTCTACAACGAGCAGGACAGCCTGCCTGAATTGCTCAGGCGCACCGAAGCGGCGTGCCAGAAATTGCACCATGACTACGAAATCGTGTTGGTCGATGACGGCAGCCGCGACCACTCGGCGCAAATCCTGGAAGAGGCCGCCAGCCGCGATTGCAGTCCGGTGGTGGCAGTCATTCTCAACCGCAATTACGGCCAACACGCGGCAATCATGGCCGGTTTCGAGCAGTGCAAGGGCGATGTCGTCATCACCCTCGATGCCGATCTGCAAAACCCGCCCGAAGAAATTCCACGGTTGGTGGCTCAGGCCGAACTCGGCTATGACGTGGTCGCCACGGTCCGCAGCAATCGCCAGGACTCGGCCCTGCGCCGCTGGCCGTCGAAACTGATCAACCTCGCGGTGCAGCGTTCCACGGGCGTCGCCATGAGCGACTACGGCTGCATGCTCCGGGCGTACCGTCGGACCATTGTCGACGCCATGCTCGCCTGCCGCGAACGCAGTACGTTCATTCCGATCCTCGCCAACAGCTTCGCCCGACACACCACGGAAATCCTGGTGACTCACGCCGAGCGCGAATACGGCGAATCGAAGTACAGCCCCATGCGCCTGATCAATCTGATGTTCGACCTGATCACCTGCATGACCACCACTCCGCTACGGCTGCTGAGCATCGTCGGCTTCGCCATGGCCGGACTGGGTTTGGTATTCGCCACAGCGCTGATCGTGCTGCGGCTGGCTTTCGGTGCCAGTTGGGCGGGTGACGGCACGTTTGTGCTGTTCGCCGTGCTGTTCGTGTTCACCGGTGGCCAATTCATCGGCATGGGCCTGTTGGGCGAATACCTCGGGCGGATGTACAGCGACGTCCGCGCCCGTCCGCGGTTCTTCATCGAAAAAGTCCTGCGCAGCCAGCCGGCCACCCCGGCGCCCGTTGTCACCGTTGACGGTCTCACTTCCTCTTCTTCAGATCAGGTTCACTCATGAGCGCAAAAGCTGTTGTCTTCGCCTATCACGATATTGGCTGTGTCGGCATCGAAACCCTGCTCGCCAGCGGTTACGAGATTGCCGCCGTGTTCACCCATGCCGATGATCCGCAGGAAAACGCGTTCTACGGCTCGGTTGCGCAACTGTGCGCCCGCCACGGCATTGCCGTGCATGCGCCGGAAGACGTCAATCATCCGCTGTGGATTGAACGCATCAGCAAGCTCAACGCCGATTACCTGTTCTCGTTCTACTACCGCCACCTGCTCAGCGAACCGTTGTTGGCCACGGCCCGTAAAGGCGCGTTCAACCTGCACGGTTCGTTGCTGCCGCGTTATCGCGGGCGTGCGCCAGCCAACTGGGTGCTGGTCAACGGCGAAAGCGAAACCGGCGTGACCCTGCACCGCATGGTCAAACGAGCCGACGCCGGCGCCATCCTTGCTCAACAACGGGTGGCAATCGACCGCAGCGACACGGCGCTGAGCCTGCACGGCAAGTTGCGCGGGGCCGCCGCCGATCTGTTGCGCGACACGCTACCAGCCTTGCTTCAGGGCAAAGTCAGTGAAACCGCGCAGGACGAATCCCAGGCCACGGTATTCGGTCGTCGCACCCCCGCGGACGGAAAACTGGAATGGAAGCGCCCGGCCGAACACCTGTTCAATCTGGTGCGCGCCGTGACCCAGCCTTATCCGGGCGCGTTCTGCGCTGTGGGCGAGCACAAACTGATCGTCTGGAGCGCCGACGTCGTCAAGGGCAACGAAGGCCAGGCACCGGGCCGGGTCATCAGCGTTGACCCGTTGCGCATTGCCTGTGGCGAAGATTCGCTGGTGATCCGCGCCGGTCAACGCAACGACAACGGCTTGTACCTGAGTGGCCCGCAACTGGCCAGCGAGCTCGGTCTGGTCGACGGTTCCGTGCTGCGCGGTGCCGAATCCGGGCGCGCGCCACGGCGCACTCGGGTATTGATCCTCGGCGTCAACGGTTTCATCGGCAATCACTTGTCCGAGCGGTTGCTGCGCGATGACCGATACGAGGTCTATGGGCTCGACATTGGTTCGGACGCCATCGAACGTTTGCGCAGTCATGCGAATTTCCATTTCGTCGAAGGCGACATCAGCATTCACTCCGAGTGGATCGAGTACCACATCAAGAAGTGCGATGTGGTCCTGCCGTTGGTGGCGATTGCCACGCCGATCGAATACACGCGCAACCCGCTGCGCGTGTTCGAACTGGACTTTGAAGAAAACCTGAAACTGGTTCGCTACTGCGTCAAATACAACAAGCGCGTGATTTTCCCCTCGACCTCGGAAGTCTATGGCATGTGCCAGGACGCCAACTTCGACGAGGACACTTCCAACCTCGTGGTCGGGCCGATCAACAAGCAGCGCTGGATCTACTCGACCTCCAAGCAATTGCTCGACCGCGTGATCTGGGCCTACGGCCAGAAAGGCCTGAACTTCACCCTGTTCCGCCCCTTCAACTGGATGGGCCCGCGCCTCGACCGACTGGACTCGGCGCGCATCGGCAGCTCCCGGGCGATCACCCAGTTGATTTTGAACCTGGTGGAAGGCACACCGATCCGACTGTTTGATGGTGGTGAGCAAAAACGCTGCTTCACCGACATCGCCGACGGCGTCGAAGCGCTGGCGCGGATCATCGATAACGACAACGATGCCTGCAACGGCCAGATCATCAACATCGGCAACCCGGACAACGAAGCCAGCATCCGTCAGTTGGGCGAGGAACTGTTGCGCCAATTCGAAGCGCATCCGCTGCGCGACAACTTCCCACCGTTCGCCGGGTTCCGCGACGTCGAAAGCAAGGCGTTTTACGGCACCGGTTATCAAGACGTGTCCCACCGCAAACCGAGCATCGACAACGCCAAGCGTCTTTTGGACTGGGCGCCGACCGTGGAGATGAGCAAAACCATCGGCAACACCCTGGATTTCTTCTTGCGTGAAGCGATGCTCGAAATCGCGGACAAACACTGATGCAGGCAGGCCTTCGGATTGATGTTGATACCTACCGTGGCACGCGTGATGGAGTGCCACGGCTGCTGGAGATACTCGATGAAGCCCAGGTCAAAGCGACGTTTTTCTTCAGCGTCGGGCCGGACAACATGGGCCGTCATTTGTGGCGCCTGATTCGCCCGCAGTTCCTGTGGAAGATGCTGCGTTCCAACGCCGCCGGGCTGTACGGCTGGGACATCTTGCTGGCCGGCACCGCGTGGCCGGGCAAACCGATCGGCCGCGACCTCGGGCACTTGATGCGTCAGACCCTCGCCGCCGGGCATGAAGTCGGTCTGCATGCCTGGGATCACCACAGCTGGCAGGCCAATGCCGGGCACTGGAGCGACGCGCAGTTGATTGAGCAGATTCGCCAGGGCGTGGACACGCTCAGCGACATCCTCGGGCAAAAAGTCCAGTGCTCGGCCGCCGCCGGTTGGCGCGCCGACGCACGCGTGATCGAGGCCAAACAAGGCTTCGGTTTTCGCTACAACAGTGATTGTCGTGGCCACAGCCTGTTCCGCCCGACATTGGCCGGGGGCGGGCTGGGTACGCCGCAGATCCCGGTGGACCTGCCGACTTTCGACGAGGTGGTCGGCCCAAGCGTTTCGGTCAAAGACTTCAACGCGTTCATGCTTGAGCGGTTTGCCGCAGAAAAACTCAACGTCTATACGGTACATGCCGAAGTGGAAGGGATTCTGCTGGCCGACGCTTTCCGTCAATTGCTGGCCGATGCACGCGGGCGCGGGATCGCGTTTCAACCCTTGGGCGAATTGCTGCCGCTGGCACCGGAGGCCTTGCCGGCCGGTCGCGTGGTGCGCGGTACGTTCGCAGGTCGTGAAGGCTGGCTGGGAGTGCAAGGCATATGAGTCAACGCTGGGTATTACCGCTGTTGCTGGGCCTGTTTTTGCTGGGCTATCTGCTGCCGATGGGCACACACGGCCTGTGGATTCCCGACGAAACCCGTTACGCACAGATCAGCCAGGACATGCTCTTGAGCGGCAATTGGGTCTCGCCGCACTTCATGAGCCTGCGCTATTTTGAAAAACCGGTGGCCGGGTACTGGATGATCGCCCTCGGTCAGGCACTGTTTGGCGACAACCTGTTCGGTGTGCGGATTGCTTCGGCGCTCAGCACCGGGCTCAGTGTGATGCTGTGTTACTTGATCGCCCGCCGATTGTGGAACGAGCCGCGCAAAAGTTTTGCCTGCGCACTGTTGTACATGAGTTTCACCGTGGTTGCCGGCGCGGCCGGTTACGCCAACCTCGATCCGCAGTTCACTTTTTGGGTCAACCTGAGTCTGGTCGCCTTGTGGTTCGCGCTGGACAGTGCCACCCGCGCTCGGCGCCTGCTCGCTTGGGCAACCCTGGGCCTGGCCTGTGGCATGGGTTTTCTGACCAAGGGCTTTCTGGCCTGGCTGTTGCCGGTGCTGATCGCCCTGCCCTGGATGCTCTGGCAAAAACGCTGGCGTGAATTGTTGATCTATGGCCCGGTTGCGATTGTCGTGGCCGTCGTCGTGAGCCTGCCGTGGGCCTTGGCGATACACGCGCAGGAACCCGATTACTGGCGGTTCTTCTTCTGGCACGAGCACATCCGTCGGTTCGCCAGCGACGACGCTCAGCATGACGCGCCATGGTGGTTTTATCTGCCGTTGCTGGTGGCATTCAGTTTGCCGTGGATGGCGCTGTTGCCGTCGGCACTTCGTCAGGCGTGGCAAACCCGCAGGCAGGCAAACATTGCTTTTCTGCTGCTGTGGTTGCTGATGCCGCTGCTGTTTTTCAGCCTGAGCAACGGCAAGTTGCCCAGCTACATCCTGCCGTGCCTGCTGCCCCTGGCCTTGCTGCTGGGCCACACGCTGGCTGATCGCCTGCGCTTGGAGCAAGGCCGGGGGCTGGGTTTCAATGGCCTGCTCAATTTGATTCTGGGCATCACCGCCCTGCTCGCGCTGGTCTATCTGCAACTGAAAAAACCGCTCTACGACCATGAACTGCACAGCCTGGTGCTGGTATTCATCTGCTTGATCGGCTGGATCATGGCCAACTTGCTGCAAGCGTTTCGCCCCTTGCAATGCTGGGCGGCGCCGGCGTTTGGCAGTCTGCTGCTGATCGGGGTCTTGCCGGCCGCCATGCCCGAATCGGTGGTAGCGAACAAAATGCCCGACCAGTTTGTCCTTGAGCATGCTCGGGAACTCGGCGAGACCGGCGCGTTGTTGAGCAACGATCTGGGTGCCGCCTCGGCCCTGGCCTGGCGCCTGAAACGCGCGGACGTGGCGTTGTACAACACGATAGGCGAACTGAAATATGGCCTCGCTTATCCTGACGGCGCGTCGCAGCGCGTCGACCCTGATCGCGTTCAACAGTGGATGCACGACGCCCGTCAGCGTGGCTCGGTGGGCGTGCTGATGCGGGTCAAGGGTGAAGACGAGCTGCGTGAAATCGACCGCTTGCCCAAGGATGGCAAACGCTATGAGCAAGGCAACCTTGTGATTCTGATTTTCCCTCAGGGTGCGTCATGAGCCTGTTGCTGGTATTGGCGGCCTGCCTGCTGACCTGTCTGGGCCAGATCGCCCAGAAGTACGCCGTGGAGAGTTGGCGCGGCACGTCGTCGGGTTGGGGCAAAAAACTGCGCTCGCCATGGCTGTGGCTGGCCCTCGCCGCGTTGGGCGCGGGTTTGCTGGTGTGGCTGCTGGTGTTGCAGCGCCTGGAAGTCGGCGTCGCCTATCCGATGTTGAGCCTCAATTTCGTACTGATCACCCTGATCGCTCGCTTCGTCTTCCACGAATCCATCGACCGCCGCCACTGGTCAGGCGTGGCGCTGGTGATCGGTGGCGTGATTCTACTGGGGTTGAACACATGAACCTGCGCCGCGGCATCACCTTCGCGCTGGGCAGTGTGCTGCTCGCCAGTGCCGCGCAGTTGGGAATGCGCTGGAGCATGACGCGCCTGCCGCCACCGGAACACTTGCTGACCGCCAGTATCGACCCGACCGCCGTCGCGGTGGTGCTGGGCGCCATCCTCGCCTATGCCCTGTCGATGCTCAGTTGGCTCGTGGCCCTGCGCGATGTACCGCTGGGCCGGGCGTACTCGCTGCTGAGCATCAGCTACGCGCTGGTGTACCTGCTCGCCGCCGTCCTGCCGGTGTTCAACGAAGACTTCAGCCTTTCCAAAAGCCTCGGGGTGGCCCTGGTCATTCTGGGCGTTATCACCATCAACGCTCGTCCCGCCCACGCGCCCACACTCAGGAGTGACCTATGAAAATCAGTGTATTTGGTAGCGGTTACGTTGGCCTGGTGCAGGCCGCTGTCCTGGCTGAAGTCGGCCACGATGTGGTCTGCATGGACATCGACGAGAAGAAGGTCGAATTGCTGCAACAAGGCCACGTGAGCATTTTCGAGCCGGGGCTGGCCAGCCTGGTGCGCGAAAGCCTGGAGGCCAAGCGGTTGCAGTTCACCACCGATGAAAAACTCGCGGTGCAGCACGGTCAGGTGTTGTTCATTGCGGTAGGCACGCCGTCCCGGGACGATGGTTCGGCGGACTTGCGGTACGTGCTGTCGGTGGGCGAAGCGGTGGCCCGTCACCGCGAGCAGCCGGTGATTCTGGTGGAGAAATCCACGGTTCCCGTGGGCACCGGCGATACCTTGCGCGCCCACATCGACAAGTGCCTGGTCAAGGCCAGCCGATTGCTGCAGTTCGAGATCGTCTCCAACCCGGAATTCTTGAAAGAAGGTTCGGCCGTCGCCGATTGCCGGCGTCCGGACCGTATCGTCATCGGCTGCGAAAACGATGACGTGCGCGATGTCATGCGCGACCTCTACGCGCCGTTCAACCGTAACCATGACCGGATCATGTTCATGGACCTGCGCAGCGCCGAGCTGACCAAGTACGCCGCCAACTGCATGCTGGCGACCAAGATCAGTTTCATCAACCAGATCGCCGAACTGGCCGAACACCTGGGCGCCGACATCGAATCGGTACGCCTGGGCATCGGCGCCGATTCGCGCATCGGCTATCACTTCATTTACCCCGGCTGCGGTTATGGCGGCTCGTGTTTCCCCAAGGACATGCGCGCCCTGATCCACAGCGCCGAAGAGGCGCATTGCTCCAGCGATTTACTGCAAGCGGTGGAAGCCATCAACCAGCGGCAAAAACACAAGTTGTTCGAACGCATCAACGCGTTCTACAAGGGCGATTTGCGCGGCAAGACCTTCGCCGTGTGGGGCCTGGCGTTCAAACCGAACACCGATGACATGCGCGACGCCCCTAGCCGGGTTCTCCTTGAATCGCTGTGGGCCGCCGGCGCGAGCGTGCGGGCGTTCGACCCGGAAGCAATGCAGGAAACCCAGCAGTTGTACCCGGACGAAGCGAAATTGATGCTGATGGGCACCCCTGAATCGGTGTTGGCCGGCGCCGATGCTTTGATCATTTGCACCGAGTGGCAGCAGTTCAAGGCGCCGGATTTCAACCTGATTCAGCAACGGTTGAAGGCGCCGGTGATCTTCGATGGACGCAATCTGTACGACGCAGACCGGTTGGCGCGCAACGGGTTTATGTACTTTCCGATGGGCCGCGGTGAATCGCGCAAGTTGCCGATTCCGCATCAGCAATGGCCGGCGGCGTCGGTCGTCGCTTGATCACGCAGTCGCCCGGCATCCGCCGACAGTCCTGGGTGATTGGGCTGTTGGCGCTGGGGCTGTTCAGTGCCGGGGTTTACCAACAGGCCGCGATCGGCTTCGATTCGCGGTTCGTGCTGTTTGCGCAGGAGATGCTGCGGCACGGGCCGACGGTTTTCCCCACCACCTACGGCGAACCTTACGCCGACTATTCGGCGCTCTCGACCCTGTTCATCTGGCTGTTGTCACTGCCATTGGGGCAGGTCAACAGCTTAAGCGCCTGGCTTCCAAGCGCCATTGCCGGGGCGGTGATCGTCACGCTGATATATCGCTTGCTGGCGCCCTACTCCCCGCGATGGGCGCTGATCAGTATTGCCCTGATGCTGCTGACCAATACCTTCGTCACCGAAACCCGCGCCGTGTCCCAGGACTTGATGCTGGCGGCCGTGGCGTTTGCGGTGTTCTACCTGGGGTACGCCGCCGATCATTTTGCGGCGCCCCGCCGCTGGCCGCTGATCTTTGCCCTGTTGCTGCTGGGCTTCGGCGTTCGTGGGCCGATCGGCCTGGTCATTCCCACCGGCATGCTCTGCAGTTATTACCTGGTTGATCGCCAATGGTCGCGGCTGTTGGGTTTCGGATTGATGGCAGCGGTCCTGCTGGGGCTGTGCGTCGGTACTTTGTTATGGCTGGCCTCGATCATTGGCGGTCCCGTGTTCATGCAGGACGTGATACGCATGCAGTTCATGGGGCGCCTGGACGGCAGTGAAGGTGTCAGCGGCTCGCTGTATTACTTCACCAGTTCGCTGGGCAA
Source organism: Pseudomonas sp. O230 (assembly GCF_045447035.1). Taxonomy (NCBI): domain Bacteria; kingdom Pseudomonadati; phylum Pseudomonadota; class Gammaproteobacteria; order Pseudomonadales; family Pseudomonadaceae; genus Pseudomonas; species Pseudomonas sp. O230. Next base: position 44,402 of record NZ_JBJGXN010000009.1, read on the forward strand.
CTATGCGCTCGCCTATCCGCTGGCATTGTTGGTATTAGCCGCCGTCTGGCTGACAAACCCGCGCCAGGCCGGGCCGACGCTGCGCTTGTTGCAGTACTGTACGGCGGCCGGGTTGATCGTGATGGTTGGATTGTCCATTCCTCAGGCGAAAAAGGCCCGCTACCTCCTGCCGATGTTGCCCATGACGGCGATCATTGCCGCGTATCCGTTTCAAATGGCACAGGGCCGGGTATTGAGGGGGTTACGGGGCTTGATGCAAGTCATCTGGTTACTGATGCCGGGGCTGCTATTCGCAGGGTTGCTGGTGGCACAGCGGCGTTACCCCGACCTGTTGGTCAACCTGACGGCGGTCTTGATCTTGCTCGGAATACTGCAAGTGATCGGGCTGATGATGCTTTTCCGGTCGCGCTGGTACGCAGAGGCGCTGGCTGTTTGCGCAGTCCTGTCGCTGTGGTCGGTTTACATTGCGGTGTTTGAACCGGTCGAACGCCAGCTCTACGACACCCGGTCATTCAGCCATGCAATATGGGCCACGGTTCAAAAAGATAGGGCGCCGCTGGTGTTACACCGCATGGGTAAAGACGCGAAGGCGATCAAGTTCATGGTCAACATTGATCAGGACTTGCAGCCGGTGTTCACCGAGTCGATCCAGGAACTGGAAAACCTCAAAGAACCCGCGTGGTTGATGATGGATGAAAGTGACTACCGTGCCTTACAGGGCACACCTCTAGGGACCCTGCCGCCGGCCTTGAAAGGTCGCTTCGACAAAAACGATTTCGTCCTGCTGCACTTGCAACACCCCCTGTAACTGAAAGTTGCTGTCAGCCACTGTCGGGTATGCATCATCACCAGGGCTTGCGACTCAGGCCGTGGAACCCATTCGGCCATCGACGCGTTGGGGCTGTTGCTGAATCAACTGCACGTCAGTGCCGATCAGGTCGAGGACATTCAGGTGTCGCTGTGCGGGGTTTCTGCAGGACATGTCTGGTGCTCGGGACGTAAGCAGCCTCGCGGCGGCGCAGATGAGCTTGCCGACCGCCCTCGCTGCACGGTTGGTTCATGGGCATTGCCGGCTGGAGGCGTATGACGATGAGCAGCGGCGTGATCCACGGATTGCTCAGTGGATGTCGCGCATTCGTCTTGAAGTGGACCCACAACTGTCAGAGGATGGCGAGCCCGTGGTGAGCGTGCGGACGGTGGACGGTCGGCGGGCGAGTCTGTGCGTCGACCCGCCATTGGGTGCTCCGGGTAATCCGTTGAGTGACGAGGCGCTGGAGCAGAAGTTTTTCAGTCTGGCGGTGCGGGTGATGCCGAGGCGGCAGGCTGAAGAGCTGATCGAACAGTTGTGGCGGTTGGAACAGCTTGAATCGGTGGCTGCGCTGGATCGGTGGTTGTCTTGAGTTGTTCGCTATTCGTGACGGCCTCATCGCCGGCAAGCCGGTCTCCTGCAAGGTTCGCGTCGAGCCACGGTTATCTGACCGACAAAAATCCTGTAGGAGCCGGCTTGCCGGCGATTGACCGCGCAGCGGTCACCACAATCGATATCTGAATAAGGACATTTGCCCCACCGTGGCCACTTACTCGCTTGTTGTCCGCCGGTTGATGATCGTGTCACTGACCATCGTCGTCAGCCGCGCCATCACCAGCCCGTTGCTCACGTTGTTCCTGAGCAACAAACTGGGCCTCAACCAACAGGACGTTGGCTTGCTGCTGGGCATCGCGGTGTTCATCGCCACCCTGCTTGCGCTCTACGGCGGCTACATCATCGACCGCCTCGAAAAGCGCCGGCTGCTGATCCTCTCCATGCTCTCCAGCGCCATCGGCTTCGTGTTGCTGACCTTCGCCGAAAACCTCTACCTGACCACCCTGACCCTGGTGATCACCGAAACCGCTTCGGCGCTGTTCCTGATCGGCTCGAAGGCAATCCTCAGCGAAAACCTGCCCATGGGTCAGCGCGCCAAGGCCTTTTCCCTGCGCTACACCCTGACCAACATCGGTTACGCCACGGGGCCGATGCTCGGCGTGGTGATCGCGGGTGTCTATCCGATTGCACCGTTCCTGATTGCCGGTGGCATTGCATTTTTCAGCATCTTCCTGATGAGCGGGATCCCGAAGGATTCGAGCCAGACACCGGCGATCGGCCAGCCGCAAAGTTTTCTGAAAACCCTGGTCACGCTGAAAAACGACCGCACGCTGATCATGTTCACCTGCGGCTGCCTGCTCAGCACCGTGGTTCACGGGCGTTTCACCCTGTAGCTGTCGCAATACCTGCTGGTGACCCACGATTCCAAACGCGCTCTGGAATCCATGGCCGCCCTGCTCGCCTGCAACGCCATCAGCGTGATCCTGCTGCAATACCGGATCGGCCGTTTCCTCAAGCGTGAACAACTGCGCTACTGGATCGCCGGTGGTACCAGCCTGTTCATCGTCGGCCTGATCGGCTTCAGCCTGGCGGATAGCCTGGTGTCGTGGTGCATCGCCATGTTCATCTTCACCCTCGGCGAAATGATCATTTACCCCGCTGAATTCCTGTTCGTCGACACCCTGGCCCCGGAAGAACTACGCGGCAGTTACTACGGCGCACAAAACCTGGCGGCCCTCGGCGGGGCCCTGAGCCCGGTGATTTGCGGCTTCCTGCTGATACACACCCCGGCGCCGACAATGTTTTACGCCCTGAGCGCGTTGACCGCCATGGGCGGCTTGCTGTGTTTCATGAGTGGTCGGCGGGTGGCGTTACAGCAAAATTAATGCACTGAAACTGCATTAATATGAATTTGTCTCTGCCTGGAATGAGCGGCACACTGTGCCTCGTTCCTCCCCCAATAGTTGGAACGACTTCAAGGGCTTTCTGGGTATCCCAGCTAAGCCTTTTTTTTACCTCGTTTTTTGCATCGGACCGTTCATCTTATGTTCGCTCGCTGGTTACCCGTTGCCATCAACACTCGACCGTCTGAATGGAGCCGCGCCGCCATCGGCATGGCCCTCGGTACGCTGTTCAGCGTCTGGCTTTGCTCACAGGTGTTCGGCATCGAAGTGGCGCAGCACCTGATCGGTCCTTTGGGCGCCTCGGCGGTGCTGTTGTTCGCGGTGTCCTCCGGGGCGCTGGCGCAACCCTGGTCGATTCTCGGCGGCTACCTGAGCGCGGGGGTGATCGCGTTGCTGGCCGCTCACGTGCTCGGGCGAACCCTTGGCAGCGCTTGCCTCGCCGCAGGCATGGCGCTGATGCTGATGTGCTGGCTGCGTTGCCTGCACCCGCCGGCCGGTGCATTGGCCCTGACGCTGGTGCTGGCCGATCCGGCGACCATCGCGCTGGACTGGAAAGCCCTCGGCCCGGTCATGCTCGGCGCCTCGACGATGTTGTTCAGCGCCCTCGTGTACAACAACCTGACGCGCATCCGTTACCCCAGGCGCGCCAGCGAGCCAGTGGCGGTGGTGCCGGCCGATCATCCGCCCATCGACAGCCAGGCGATCACTGCCCAGGACCTGAAACGGGCGCTGGCGGACATGGAAGCGTTCTTTGACGTCACGCCAGAGGACCTTGAACAGCTGATTCAGGCCAGTGAGTTGCATGCTAAACGCCGCAGTATTGGTGAAGTGCTGAGCCGTAGAACCTGACTCAACAGAACCCTGTGGGAGCGGGCTTGCTCGCGAAGATGGTGTGTCAGCCAACATCAAAGTTGATTGACACACCGTCTTCGCGAGCAAGCCCGCTCCCACTTTGGGCATGAGTTATGGTCATTACAAAAATGCAATTAGCACCTGCACATATCCCGGTTGTACATCATAAATTTGCACTGTTACGATCCTGCATCGCTCGCGCGCGAGCTTCTCTATAAAGAACAATAAAAGCAGGGAGTTAGTGATGACTGCTCAGGTTTCTTCTCCGCGGACTTCGTCCATGGATGCCACGCCAAACGACGTACTGGCCGAGGTCCGCAACCACATCGGTCACCTGACCCTCAACCGCCCCGCCGGCCTCAACGCCATTACCCTCGACATGGTGCGCAATCTGCAGCGTCAGCTCGACGCCTGGGCGCAGGATTCGACTGTTCACGCGGTGGTCTTGCGCGGTGCTGGCGAGAAAGCCTTCTGTGCCGGCGGTGACATTCGCTCGCTGTACGACAGCTTCAAAAACGGCGACACGTTGCACGAAAATTTCTTCGTCGAGGAATATGCCCTCGACCTCGCGATTCACCATTACTGCAAACCGGTTCTTGCCCTGATGGACGGCTTTGTCCTGGGCGGCGGCATGGGGCTGGTGCAAGGCGCCGATTTACGCGTGGTTACCGAGAAAAGCCGTCTGGCGATGCCGGAAGTCGCCATCGGTTACTTCCCGGACGTCGGCGGTAGCTACTTCCTGCCGCGCATTCCCGGTGAACTGGGGATCTACCTGGGCGTCAGCGGCGTGCAGATCCGTGCGGCGGATGCACTCTATTGCGGCCTGGCCAACTGGTACCTGGAAAGTCACAAGCTGAGCGCGCTGGACGAGCGCCTCGATCAGCTCGAATGGCACGACACGCCGCTCAAGGACCTGCAAGGCCTGCTGGCCCAACTCGCTGTGCAGCAACTGCCCGATGCGCCATTGAAAGCACTGCGCCCGGCCATCGATCACTTCTTCGCCCTGCCCGACGTGCCGAGTATTGTTGAGCAACTGCGCGAGGTCACGGTTGCCGACAGCCATGAATGGGCGACCACCACCGCCGACCTGCTGCAAAGCCGTTCACCGCTGGCCATGGGTGTGACTCTGGAAATGTTGCGGCGCGGTCGGCATCTGAGCCTGGAACACTGCTTTGCCCTTGAGCTGCACCTCGACCGTCAGTGGTTCGAGCGCGGCGACCTGATCGAAGGCGTGCGCGCCCTGCTGATCGACAAAGACAAGACCCCGCGCTGGAACCCGCCGACCTTGCAGGCGCTGGACGCCGGGCACGTCGCGAGCTTTTTCACAGGGTTTGACCGGAGCGGGAGCTGAGCCATGCACGATATCGAATTGAGCGAAGAGCAAGTCATGATCCGCGACATGGCCCGGGACTTTGCCCGCGGCGAAATCGCGCCCCACGCGCAAGCCTGGGAAAAGGCCGGCTGGATCGATGACGGCCTGGTGGCGAAGATGGGCGAACTGGGGCTGTTGGGCATGGTGGTGCCCGAGGAATGGGGCGGCACGTATGTCGATTACGTCGCCTACGCCTTGGCGGTTGAGGAAATTTCCGCCGGTGATGGCGCCACGGGCGCACTGATGAGCATCCACAATTCCGTGGGGTGCGGTCCGGTGATGAACTACGGCACCGACGAACAGAAACAGACCTGGTTGCCGGATCTGGCCAGCGGCAAGGCCATTGGCTGCTTCTGCCTGACCGAGCCGCAAGCTGGTTCCGAGGCGCACAACCTGCGCACCCGCGCCGAACTGCGCGACGGCCAGTGGGTCATCAACGGCGCCAAGCAATTCGTCAGCAACGGCAAACGGGCGAAACTGGCGATCGTGTTTGCCGTAACCGACCCTGATCTGGGCAAGCGTGGGATCTCGGCGTTTCTGGTGCCGACCGACACCGCCGGTTTCATCGTTGATCGCACCGAACACAAGATGGGCATTCGCGCCTCCGATACCTGCGCGGTGACGTTGAGCAACTGCACCATTCCTGAAGCCAATCTGTTGGGTGAACGCGGAAAAGGCCTGGCCATCGCCCTCTCGAACCTCGAAGGCGGCCGCATCGGCATCGCCGCCCAGGCGCTGGGCATTGCTCGTGCGGCGTTCGAAGCGGCGCTGGCCTATTCCCGTGATCGCGTGCAATTCGACAAGCCGATCATCGAGCACCAGAGCATCGCGAATATGCTGGCCGACATGCACACCCGCCTCAATGCGGCCCGGTTGCTGATCCTGCACGCTGCACGGCTGCGCAGTGCCGGCAAGCCGTGTCTGTCGGAGGCTTCGCAGGCCAAGCTGTTTGCTTCGGAAATGGCCGAGAAGGTCTGCTCGTCAGCGATGCAGATCCATGGCGGTTACGGGTATCTGGAGGATTACCCGGTGGAGCGTTACTACCGGGATGCGCGGATCACGCAGATTTATGAAGGGTCGAGCGAGATACAGCGGATGGTGATTGCCCGCGAACTGAAAAACTACCTGGTGTGACCTTTAAAAGCATCGCGGGCAAGCCCGCTCCTACAGGGTTCTGCGGTGGACACAACCATTGTGATCACCGCCAACCACTGTGGGAGCGGGCTTGCCCGCGATGGCGTCCGCGAGGACGCCGCATTATTTGCCGACGAACTCCGCTTCACGCTTGGCAATAAACGCCGCCATCCCTTCCTTCTGATCCTGCGTCGCAAACGCCGCATGGAACACCCGACGCTCAAAGCGCACGCCTTCCGAGAGGCTCACTTCGAATGCACGGTTGACGCTTTCCTTGACCATCATGGCTATCGGCAGCGACTTCTTGGCGATTAATGCGGCGACTTTCAGCGCTTCGTCCAGCAATTCGTCCGCCGGCACGATCCGCGCCACGATCCCGCAACGCTCCGCTTCCACCGCATCGATCAACCGACCGCTGAGGCACATTTCCATGGCCTTGGCCTTGCCCACAGCGCGGGTCAGGCGTTGGGTGCCACCCATGCCCGGCAACACGCCGAGGTTGATTTCCGGTTGGCCGAACCGAGCGTTGTCGCCGGCCAGGATGAAGTCGCACATCAGCGCCAGTTCACAGCCACCGCCCAAGGCAAAGCCGTTGACGGCGGCGATGATCGGCTTGCGGCGATTGGCCACGCGGTCACTGTCGCTGAACAGGTCGTCGAGGTAGATCTGCGGGTAGGTCAGCTCGGCCATTTCCTTGATGTCGGCACCGGCGGCAAAGGCTTTTTTCGAGCCGGTCAGCACGATGCAACCGATGTTCGAATCGGCTTCCAGGCCATCGAGGGCGTGGTTCAGTTCGCTGACGATCTGCGCGTTCAACGCGTTCAGCGCCTGCGGACGGTTCAGGGTAATCAGGCCGACACGGCCGTGGGTTTCCAGCAAAATCGTTTCGTAACTCACAAGGGGGCTCCTTCTTAAAGACTGCGCGAAATGACCATGCGTTGAATATCGCTGGTGCCTTCGTAGATTTGGCAGACCCGCACGTCGCGGTAGATCCGCTCCAGCGGGAAGTCGTTCAGGTAACCGTAACCGCCGAGGGTTTGCAACGCTGCGGAGCAGACCTTTTCGGCCATTTCAGAGGCGAACAGCTTGGCCATGGACGCTTCGACCAGTGCCGGTTTACCGCTGTCACGCAGCGCCGCAGCGTAATGCACCATTTGCCGGGCGACGGCGATCTGGGTCGCCATGTCCGCGAGGCGAAACGCGACGGCCTGGTGTTCGATGATCGGTTTGCCGAAACTCTCGCGCTCACGGGCGTAATCCCGGGCCGCTTCGAACGCGGCGCGGGCCATGCCGACCGATTGCGAAGCGATGCCGACGCGGCCGCCTTCGAGGTTGGCCAGGGCAATTCGATAGCCTTCACCCTCCTCGCCGAGTCGATTGGCGACCGGGACTTTCACGTCTTCGAACAGAATCTGGCAAGTGTCGGACGCATGCTGACCGAGCTTGTCCTCGACGCGGGCGACTTTGTAGCCCGGTGAATCGGTCGGCACGATCAGCGCAGTGATCCCGCGTTTGCCGGCGCTCGGGTCCGTCACCGCAAACACAATCACCACCCCGGCGTTTTGCCCGGAAGTGATGAACTGCTTGCAACCATTGAGAACGTAGTGATCGCCTTCCAGACGCGCACGGGTTTTCAGGCCGCTGGCGTCGGAGCCGGCCTGCGGTTCGGTCAACGCGAAGGCGCCGAGCATCGCACCGCTGGCCAGCGGTTTGAGAAAGCGTTCTTTCTGGTCGTCGTTGCCGTAGTTGAGGATCGGCACGCAACCGACCGAGTTGTGCACGCTCATGATGGTCGAGCAGGCGCCATCGCCGGCGGCGATTTCCTCCAGGGCCATCGCATAGGCCAGGTAACCGGTGTCGCAGCCGCCCCACTGTTCCGGCACCAGCATGCCGAAAAAGCCCAACTCAGCCATTTCGCCGATGGCCTCCTTGGGAAAACGGTGCTCACGGTCCCACTCGGCAGCGAACGGTTTCAGCCGTTCCTCGGCGAATTGCCGGGCCATGTCGCGGATCTGTTGTTGGTCGTCATTGGGAATCATGGTGAATCCTTAAAATTAGCCTTCGTACACACGCCTGAAGGTTGAAACGCAGAACCTGTGGGAGCGGGCTTGCCCGCGATAGCGATCTGTCAGACAACATCATGGGTGTCTGGAAAACCGCCTTCGCGGGCAAGCCCGCTCCCACAGGGATAGGCGTTTGCCTTAGTAAAGGCATTCCACAGCCATCGCCGTGGCCTCGCCGCCGCCGATGCAGATCGCCGCAACGCCGCGTTTCAGGCCTTTCTGGCGCAGGGCCCAGAGCAAGGTCACAAGGATCCGTGCACCGGACGCACCGATCGGGTGACCCAGTGCGCAAGCACCGCCGTGCACATTGAGTTTCTCGTGGGGGATTTCCAGATGGGTCATTGCCGCCATGCCGACCACGGCGAAGGCTTCGTTGACTTCAACCAGATCCACGTCGTTCAGCGACCAGCCGGTTTTCTTCATCAGGCGCTTAATCGCGCCGATCGGTGCCACCGGGAACAGGCCCGGCGTATCGGCGAATGCCGCGTGACCATGGATCACTGCCAGCGCCTTCAAACCACGTTTTTCAGCTTCGGAACGGCGCATCAGTACCAGTGCCGCCGCACCGTCGGAGATCGAACTGGAGTTCGCCGCAGTAACGGTGCCGCCTTCACGGAACGCCGGTTTCAACGAGGCGATCTTGTCCAATTTGGCTTTCGGTGGCTGCTCGTCTTGGCTGATCAGCACTTGCTCTTTGCCGACGGTGACAGTCAGCGGCACGATCTCGTCCTTGAAGCTGCCATCCTTGATCGCCTGTTGGGCGCGGGTGGTCGAAGCGATGGCAAACGCATCCTGAGCTTCGCGGCTGAAGCCGTTGGTTTCGGCGCAATCCTCGGCGAAGGTGCCCATCAGGCGACCTTTGTCGTAGGCGTCTTCGAGGCCGTCGAGGAACATGGAATCGAGCACACGACCATGGCCCATGCGGTAACCGCTGCGGGCGCGGTCGAGCAGGTATGGCGCGTTGGACATGCTTTCCATGCCGCCGGCGACGACAACATCGGCGCTGCCGGCGACCAACATGTCGTGGGCCAGGATCGCCGCTTCCATACCGGAACCGCACATTTTGTTCAGAGTGGTGCAGCGGGTCGACTTATCCAGCCCGGCGCCCAGTGCAGCCTGCCGGGCCGGGGCCTGGCCGAGGCCGGCGGGCAGCACGCAACCAAACAGCACTTCTTCTACGGCATCCGGCGCCACGCCGGCGCGTTCAACAGCAGCACGAATCGCGGCAGCGCCCAGTTGCGGCGCGGTCAGGCTTTTCAGTTCGCCCTGGAAACCGCCCATCGGGGTACGAACGGCGCTGACGATAACAATCGGATCGTGGGAAAGGGTCATGACAAATCCTCCTTACTTGGCGGCCATGCGCAAGGCACCGTCGAGACGGATCACCTCGCCATTGAGCATGCTGTTTTCAATGATATGCCTTGCCAGCTGCGCGTACTCGGCCGGTTTGCCCAAGCGCGGCGGGAATGGCACACCCGCCGCCAGCGAGTCGCGGACTTCCGGGGTCATACCGGCCATCATCGGTGTTTCGAAAATGCCCGGAGCGATGGTCATCACGCGGATACCGAAGCGCGCCAGCTCACGGGCGGCCGGCAAGGTCAGGCTGACAATCGCGCCTTTGGACGCGGCATACGCTGCCTGGCCGATCTGACCATCGTAGGCCGCAGCCGACGCGGTGTTGATGATCACCCCGCGCTCGCCATCGGCATCCGGCGCGGTTTCGGCGATAGCCGCCGACGCCAGGCGCAGCATGTTGAAACTGCCGATCAGGTTGACGTTGATTACCTGGCTGAAACTGGCCAGTGCATGCGGACCGTTTTTACCGAGGATCTTCTCGCCACGCACGATGCCGGCGCAGTTGACCAGACCGTTGAGGCCACCGAAAGCCTTGACCGTCGCCTGCACCGCCCCTTCCGCCGCCGCTTCGTTGCTGATGTCCGCGACCACGCTTTGCGCACCGAGGCGTGCAGCCTGAGCCGCAACCGCATCGGCGTTCATGTCCACCAACATCACTTTGGCACCGGCCGCGACCAGCATTTCAGCGGTGGCCGCACCGAGCCCGGAAGCACCGCCGGTGACCAGAAAAACCTTGTTTTCGATCTGCATCATTGTTTCCTTCGATTCAAGCTGAAACGTTCTTCGCCGCGGCCTCTTGAGCCTTGGCGATTTCCTGGTTGCGCAAGATAAAGCGCTGCAATTTGCCGCTTGGGGTCTTCGGCAACTCGCTGACAAATTCGATTTCACGCGGGTACGAATGCGCAGCCAGACGCTTGCGCACGTGTTGGCGCAGCTCTTCGGCCAACTCCGGCGCAGCGCGGTATTGCGCGCTGAGCACGACGAAGGCTTTGACCAGTTCGGTGCGCTCTGGATCGGGTTTACCGACCACGGCGGCTTCGACCACGGCCGGGTGTTCGATCAACGCACTTTCGACATCGAACGGCCCGACGCGGTAGCCGGAGGTGGTGATCACATCGTCACTACGTCCGACGAAGCTGATGCTGCCGTCCGGGTTCCACTCGACGGTGTCGCCGCTCAGGTAATAGTTGCCGACGAAGGCCTTGGTCGGCGCGCCTTCGTAGCCGCCGAACCAGCACATTGGCGATTGCGTGCGGTCGACGGCGAGGATGCCGGGTTGGCCGACCCCCAGTTCCTTGTACTCGTCGTCCAGCACCACAATACGGTGACCTGGCGAGGCAAAACCGGCGGCCCCCATGTGGATCGGGTGCTCGAGGCCGTGGTGGTTGCACAGGACCATGCCCAATTCGGTCTGGCCATAGTGGTCGTGAATGACTACGCCGAGGTTGTCGGCGAACCAGCGGATCACTTCCGGGTTCAGCGGCTCGCCGGCGCTGCTGACAATGCGCAGCTTGCCTTTGATCGATTTGGCGAACGCGTCACCACCGGCAATCAGCAGGCGATAGGCGGTCGGTGAACCGGTGAGGTTGGTGATGCCGTACTTGTTGATCACCCGGCAGGTGCTTTCGAGGGTGAATGGGCCATCGTAGAAAGTGATCGGATGCCCCATCGACATCGGTCCGGTGACGCCGAAATAGATACCGTAGGCCCAGCCTGGATCGGCGACATTCCAGAACGCGTCTTCCGGGCGCAGGTCTACGGCGTCACGGGTGTAGCTCTGGAATGCAACGATTGCCTTGAGCGGTACCGACAGCGCTTTCGACGGGCCGGTGGTGCCGGAGGTGAACATCAGCAGGAACGGGTCTTCGCCGGTCAGCAGCACGGGTTCGCAGTCAGAGGAAAAATTGGCCAGTTCGGCCCAGAAACTGAAATCGCCACGGACAATGCCCTCGCCCTTTGCACCGCCGACGGTGACGATAGTCGGGCAGTCGGCGACTTCAGCGAGTTTCGAGCGGTTGACCGCATCGGTCACCACCACTTTGGCGCCGGAACTGCTCAAGCGGTGTTCGATGGCCTTGGGGCCGAACGCGGTGAACAGCGGCTGATACACCGCGCCGATGCGCCAGGTGGCGAACACGGTGATCAACAATTCGATATTGCGCGGCAGCAGGCCGGCGACCTTGTCGCCTTTCTTCACACCCTGCGCCAGGAGGAAGTTGGCGAAACGCGCGGCTTTGGTCTGCAAGTCGCTGAACGTGTACGTCGCGCTGGCGCCGTCGCGGCCTTCCCAGAACAGCGCGATACGACCTGGCAACGCATGCCGGTCGCAACACTCGACACAGGCATTGAGGGCCGTCAGATCGCCCGCGAGTGCGGCGTCGACGGTGTGCTGATAATTGAACTGTGAAGTGGCAGACAAGTAATCGCGCATTGCCAGAATCCCTGTGTATTTTTATTAGGTTGGGGGAACCGTAACCAACAGGGAAATACTCGCTCTGCGCGGGAGGTGGGGCAATGGTCAAAGCTATCAAGTTGTCTGACTGGTTTGGCCAAGGTTTGAGAGGTGTGATGCCTGTGAGGCCAGCAGCATCACTACAAAATCCGGATCAGTCAGCCTCGTTCAGAATCAAACTCCGGTAATGCCCAGGATTCGACCCCGACCATTTGCGAAACGCCTTGTAGAACGAGCTCGCATCGGCAAACCCCAGCCGCGCGGCGATTTCGGCGAAGCTGATGCTCGGCTCCGCCAGCCAGACAATGGCCAATTCCTTGCGCACGCTGTCCTTGAGGCCCTGATAGGTCTGCCCCTCTTCCGCCAGCCGCCGGCGCAAGGTTGATGCCGACATGCACAGTTGCTGTGCCAGCGGCTCGGTTTCCGGCCATTGCTCTGCGGGCAATTGCCGCAAATCGTGCTTGATCCGGCTGGCCAGGCTTTGCGGATCGCGATATTTCACCAGAATGTTCGCCGGAGCGTGGGCCAGGAATCGCTTGAGTTCTTCGGCGCTACGTTTGATCGGCAAATCCAGGCAATCGGCCGAGAAAATCATCCGCGTGCGCGGCCGGTCGAAACGCAGGTTCTCGGAAAACATCACCTGGTAGTCATCGCAAAAATTCGGTGCCGGGCAGCGCAACTCGATGGCCAGAATTGGAATCCGCCGCCCCGCCAGCCAACACGCAACGCCGTGCACGATCATCCAGTAAGTGAAATAAGTGAAGGCACGGCGCGGGTCCTGTTCGTCTTCCAGCAAGACGATTTCCGCGAGACTTTGCTGACGAACCAGTTGCGCAGGCAGGTGTTCGAGCATCAACGACAGAAACCCCAGCCCCGACGTCAGGCCAGCGGCCAGGCTCGGCTGGACCATCGAGCAACGGCAAAGAAATTCCAGGCTGCCGGATTTGAGCTTGCGCGGGTCCATGCCAAAAAACTCATCGTCGCAGCGCCGCGCCAGCAAACGCCACAGCCTGGCGTAGGCGGTGGCCGGAACGCGGGCATCGGTGGATACCAGCAGTGCCGGATCGATGCCAACCTTGTGCAGCACCTCGTCGGTGGCGGCGCCCGGAGCGCAACTTTGCAACAGCGCTTCACGCACCAGTTGAATGGAAATGGTGTCTTTTTCCGACATTGAGCGAGATGTGCCGTGTTGTTGTTTGAGTGGTGGGCATAGTAGCGCAGCCCGCCAGAGCAATGGAGATCCTGTGGGAGCGGGCTTACCCGCGATGGCGGCGTTACATTCGATAGTTATGCCGTCTGACCCACCGTCATCGCGGGCAAGCCCGCTCCCACAGGGTTTAGGGTGATGCTGAGGGTTGTTCAGCCTAGGTTCAGGTAAATGTCAATGATTGGCATTTGGGAATGAGTGTCATTATGTTACAAATTAGCACCCTATCTAATCCCGCGACGGTGCTGAATGCTTGTTCCTTTTCTGATCATGCTGCGCGAAGGCATCGAGGCCGCATTGATCGTTGGCATCATCGCCAGCTACCTCAAGCAAACCGGTCGCGGCCAGTGGATGCCGGCCGTGTGGATCGGCGTGTTTCTCGCTGCGGCACTGGCTCTGCTGGTGGGCGGCGGTCTGGAACTGGTCAGCGCCGAATTCCCGCAGAAGCAACAGGAACTGTTTGAAGGCGTGGTCGGCGTGGTCGCGGTCGGCATTCTCAGTTCCATGGTGTTCTGGATGCGCAAGGTGGCGCGCTCGATCAAGCATTCGTTGCACGTCTCCCTCGATCACGCGTTGACCGGTTCCAGGCATCAGGTGACAGCGCTGATCGCCATGGTGTTTTTCGCCGTCGCCCGGGAAGGCCTGGAAACGGTGTTCTTCCTGCTCGCGGTGTTCCAGCAAAGCGAAGGCCCGGCGGCACCGATGGGCGCCCTGCTCGGCCTGATCCTGGCGATCATCGTTGGTTTCCTGATCTACACCGGCAGCCTGCGCCTGAACCTTGGCGCGTTTTTCCGCTGGACCGGCCTGTTCATCCTCGTCGTGGCCGCCGGCATTCTCGCCAACTCGGTGCAGGCGCTGCATGAAGCCGGGGTTTGGAATCAGCTGCAAACCGTGCTGTTCGACTTCAGCGCCACGCTGCCAATGGACGGCCCGCTGGGTTCTGTGTTGTCCGGGATGTTCGGCTATCAAGATGCGCCGACCGTCAGCACCCTCGGTGCTTATCTGATTTATCTGGTGGTGGCGCTGGTGATGTTTTTTCTCCCCGCGCCTGCTCCCGCTAAACAAGCTTCTTCCTTGTCCAGTCAATAAGGGCCTTCATGTCAACGCCTACTCCTCCTGTGGCCGCCCCTCCCCGCGCCTTGCGCTGGGCGGTGGCCGGTTCGGTGATCGTGATGATCGCCGCCGGTGGCCTGTTCTACTACGCCTCGAAAATGGCCGCGGCCAAACGCCAGAGCAACCATGACGAAGTATTGGTGACCATTCACCCGCACAGCTGCGAGCCGCATGCGCTGACGGTGCCGGCCGGTCGCGCCAGTTTCCGCATCGTCAACCGCTCGGACCGCGCCGTTGAATGGGAAATCCTCGACGGCGTGCTGGTGGTCGAAGAACGGGAAAACATCGCGCCCGGCCTGAGCCAGGTGATCAACGCCAACCTGCTGCCCGGCGATTACGCGATCACCTGCGGCCTACTGAGCAACCCGCGTGGCACGCTGCACGTGACACCGACCGCGGCGTCCGATGCCGCCGCCAAGGCCAAGCCGTCGATGGTCGCTTTCGTCGGACCGTTATCGGAATTCCGCGTTTACCTGAGCAGCCAAAGCACCGCGCTGATCAAAGCCGTCACCGCCCTTGAGCAAGCCATCGAGGCCGGCGACCTGAGCCAGGCACAAGCCTTGTACGTGCCGGCACGTAGCGCCTATCAACGCATTGCCCCAGCCGCACAGCGTCTTGCCGAACTGGACAATACCCTCAATGCCCGGGCCGATTACTTCGAGAAACGCGAGCAGGACCCAGGCTTCAGCGGCTTCCATCGCCTCGAATATGCGCTGTTCCAGCAACGCACCCTCGGCGGCCTGACACCGGTGGCCCAACAGCTGTTGACCGACGTCACCACGCTCAAGCAACAACTGCTCGCCCAATCGCTGCCGCCGGAACAATTGGTCAGCATTGTGGTGCGCAACCTCAACAACCTCGGCGACGTGCGCGCCAGCAGCGGTGAAGAAGAACGCTACAGCCACACCGACCTGAACGGTTTCGCCGGCAACCTCGAAGCGGCGCGCAAAGTCGTCGACCTGCTGCGTCCGCTGCTGACCAAGTCCGCCGCCGAACTGCTGCCAACCATTGACAACGCCGTCGCCAGCCTCGATGCCGAACTTAACGGCTTCAACGTCGAGAACGGCTACGCGAACTACGACACGGTGAATGCCGAGCAGCGCAAACAGATCGCCGACAAGGCCAAGGCCCTGGCCGCCGCACTCGATGGAATCGATCCCGCCCTTGGCCTTTCCGGCCTGTAAGCAGAAGACGACATTCAGATGAACGATTCAGAGCAATTCAACCTTCAGCGGCGCCGGGTATTGATGGGCATCGGCGCTGCCGGTGTGGCGTTGGCCGGTTCGGCATTGAGCTGCCCGGCCATGGCCGCCAGCCCCGCGCAAGTCACCGAAGCGCCAAGCAGCGACAAGACCGACGACCGCCACGACTTCCACGGCCAGCACCAAAGCGGCATCGTCACCCCGCGCCCGGCGTCGGGCATGTTGGTGTCGTTTGATGTGTTGGCGAGCGACCGCGAAGACCTCGAGCGGCTGTTCCGCACGCTCAATGAGCGCATTGCGTTCCTGATGAAGGGCGGCCCGGTGGCGCAGGTCGATCCGAAACTGCCGCCGGTGGACTCGGGGATTCTCGGCCCGGTAGTCACGCCGGATAACCTGACCATCACCGTCTCGGTGGGTGAATCGTTGTTCGACGAACGCTTTGGCCTGGCCCACGCCAAACCGAAACGCCTGAGCCGCATGGTCGGTTTCCCCAACGATGCACTGGAAGCCGATTGCTGCCACGGCGACCTGAGTTTGCAGTTTTGCGCCAACACCACCGACACCAACATCCACGCCCTGCGCGACATTGTGAAGAACCTGCCGGACTTGCTATGGGTGCGTTGGAAACAGGAAGGCAGCGTGCCGCCCCAGGCACCGGCGAAACCCGGTGTGCTGGCGCAGAGCGCACGTAACTTCCTGGGCTTTCGCGACGGCTCGGCCAACCCCGACTCCAACGACGCCAAGGCCATGGACCGCATCGTCTGGGTCCAGCCCGGCAACGACGAACCGGCGTGGGCCGTCAATGGCAGCTATCAAGCGGTGCGGATCATCCGCAACTTCGTTGAGCGCTGGGACCGCACGCCGTTGCAGGAACAGGAAAGCATTCTCGGCCGGATCAAAAGCTCCGGCGCACCCATGGGCGGTGCCCATGAAACCGAGGTGCCGGACTACGCGAAAGACCCGCAAGGCAAGCTGACCAAGCTCGATGCGCACATCCGTCTGGCCAACCCGCGTACCGCCGCAAGTCAGGCCAATCTGATCCTGCGCCGGCCGTTTAACTACTCCAACGGCGTCAACAAGAACGGTCAGCTGGACATGGGTTTGTTGTTCATCTGCTACCAGGCCGACCTGGAAAAAGGCTTCATCGCCGTACAAACCCGTCTCAACGGCGAACCGCTCGAGGAATACCTCAAGCCGGTCGGCGGTGGGTACTTCTTCACCCTGCCGGGTGTGACGGGCGACCAGGATTTCATTGGTCACTCACTGCTCAACGCGGCACAAACAAAAGCCACCACCTAACCAACCCCAACACGGAACCGCCCCATGAAAAAGTCGCCACTTGCGTTTTTGCTGACCCTTGGTTTGCTCAACTCCCCGCTTTCGGCTTTCGCGGCGACGGCGCCGCTGGAACTGGTGGGGCCGATTTCTGACTACAAGATTTACGTCACTGAACAACTGGACGAACTGGCCAGCCACACTCAGAAGTTCACCGACGCGGTGAAGAAAGGCGACCTCGCCACCGCGCAAAAACTCTACGCGCCGACCCGGGTTTACTACGAGTCGATTGAGCCGATTGCCGAACTGTTCAGTGACCTCGACGCGTCCATCGACTCCCGTGTCGACGACCACGAAAAAGGCGTGAAAGCCGAAGACTTCACCGGTTTCCACCGTATCGAGTATTCGCTGTTCTCCGAGAAGAGCACCAAGGGGCTGGGCGAACTGGCCGATGGTTTGAACAAAGACGTCAAAGACCTGCAAACCCGCGTGGCCGGCCTGACCTTCCCGCCTGAAAAAGTGGTCGGTGGCGCGGCTGCGCTGCTGGAAGAAGTCGCCGCGACCAAGATCTCCGGTGAAGAGGATCGTTACAGCCACACCGACCTGTATGACTTCCAGGGCAACATCGACGGCGCAAAGAAAATCGTCGACCTGTTCCGTCCGCAGATCGCGAAGCAAGACGCGGCGTTCATTGCCAAGGTCGACAAGAACTTTGCCACGGTGAACAAGACGCTGGCGAAGTACAAGACCAAGGAGGGTGGTTTCGAGACTTACGACAAAGTGAAGGAAAGCGACCGTAAGGCGCTGGTTGGGCCGGTGAATACGTTGGCTGAGGATTTGTCGACGTTGCGTGGGAAGCTGGGGTTGAACTGAGTTTTGTCGCGTCTGTACGGGCCTCATCGCGGGCAAGCCAGCTCTTACGGTTGATCGCGTTTCCCCTGTAGGAGCTGGCTTGCCAGCGATGGCATTTTCAGACCCGACACATTCCCCTCCTGCTAACATCCCCCACCAATAACAAAAGCTCACGGAAGACTCACCCATGTCCGCTTCAACCTTCGACCTGCGTCCGCTCATGGTCGCCAACATGGCCTGCAGCATGGCGATGATGGCGTTCGTCTCTTTGATCGGGCCGATTGCCCGGGTATTGGGGCTGGCCACCTGGCAGGCCGGTGCGGCGGTGACGGTGTCGGGGGTGATCTGGATGGTTTTGGCGCGCCCCTGGGGTCAGGCCAGCGACCGCTTCGGACGACGGCGCATTTTGTTGCTCGGCACAGCAGGCTTCACCCTCGCCTATTGGGCCTTGTGCCTGTTCATCGACACCTCTTTACGCTTCCTGCCTTCAGCGGCGCTGGCGTTTATCGGGCTGATGCTCGGACGCGGGCTGATCGGCGTGTTCTATGCGGCGATCCCGGTCGGTTGCAATGCGTTGATTGCCGACAACGTCGAACCGCAACACCGCGCCAAAGCCATGGCCGCGTTGGGCGCGGCCAACGCCTGCGGGCTGGTGATCGGCCCGGCAATCGCCGCCCTGTTGTCACGCTACAGCTTGAGCCTGCCGTTCTACGCCATGGCGGTTCTACCGTTGTTGGCGTTCCTTGTGCTGCGTTACAAACTCAAGGCTCAGGAGCTGCATCTGCGCCAGGCACCGCGCAAGGTTCACTTGAATGATCCACGGCTGCGCCGGCCCATGGCCGTGGCGTTCGTGGCGATGCTCTGTGTGTCCATCGCGCAGATCACCGTAGGGTTTTTTGCCCTCGACCGACTCGGCATGAGCCCGGCCGACGCCGCGCAAACCGCCGGGATCGCCCTGACCATGGTCGGGTTCGCGTTGATCTGTTCGCAGTTGGTGGTGCGGCGACTGGAATGGCCGCCGCTGCGGTTGATCCGGGTCGGCGCGGTGGTGGCTGCACTGGGCTTTTCCGGCAGCATCATTGCCGGCACCGCGTGGGCCTTGTGGTTGTGCTTCTTTGTCTCGGCGGGTGGCATGGGCCTGATTTTCCCGTCCTTCGCCGCGCTTGCCGCCAATGCGGTGGAGGCCTCGGAGCAAGGCGCAACCGCCGGCTCCATCGGTGCCGCCCAAGGGTTTGGCGTAGTGATCGGGCCGTTGACCGCCACGCTGATCTACGACATCGAGCCGCGCTTGCCGTATGTGGTGGCCGCAGCGTTGTTGCTGCTGGTGGCCCTGTGGCCAGGGCCCCGGCAGCATCAGGCTTTATAGAATGCGATAGAGCAAGCGCTCAATGCGCACGCGACTGACGCGTTTGAGGAACTTGGCCACGCCCGCCGGGTAATCCGGCAGGGTTTGCAGGTCCTGATATCGCTCGATGCGCGTGGTGTGCTGGAAGATTTCCGCCAGCTCGCTGCGACGCGGTGCCAACAACTCGCCTTTGGGGTCATCAATCAGCAGCGCGTTTTCCAGATCGAGACGGAATGCGCGCGGATTGAGGTTGTTGCCGGTCAGCAAGGTGTAACGCTGATCGACCCACATGCCTTTGAGGTGGTAGGTGTTGTCGCCGTCCTTCCACAGGTGCAGGTTCAGTTGACCGCTGTCGACGTTGCGATGATGACGCTTGGCGAAACGCCGCAGGCTGATTTCGTAGAGGTACGGCAACGCCGCGATCACTTTGAACGGCTCGCTCGGCGGGATGTAAAAGTCATTGGCGGTCTTGTCGCCGACCACAATGTCGATCTTCACGCCCCGAGCCAACGCCCGGTTGATCTCCCGGGTCACCGCCAACGGCAGGTTGAAGTACGGCGTGCAGATCGTCAGTTGGTGCTGGGCACTGGCGATCAACTCGCAAATTACCCGGCTCAACGGGTTGTTCTTGCCGACACCGAGCAAGGGGCTGACCGACAAACCGTCTTTCGCTGTGCTGCCCGTCGTAGTGTCGTATGCCGCGTGTTTCAGGCGGCTGCGCAGGTCACCGATGTCGTTGCGCAGGCTGCGCGTGGTCGGCAGGTTCGGCAAATCGAGACGATGCACCGCTTTCGAGGCAACCAGACCGTGCTGAACCAGGTGCTGCATCGAATCGGCCAGGGCACCGTTGTGCAGCAGGTGATAACGGTCGTAGCGGTATTTGTCGAACTTGTGCAAATAAACATTATTCAGACTCGCACCGCTGTAGATCACGCAGTCGTCGATCACAAAGCCCTTCAAATGCAGCACGCCGAACAGCTCGCGGGTCTGCACCGGCACGCCGTACACCGGGACCACGCTTTCGTGGGTTCGGGTGGTTTCCTGATACCACGCCGAATTCCCCGGCTGTTTGCCGGCACCGATCAAGCCACGTTGGGCGCGCAGCCAGTCGACGACGACCACGACATCCAGTTCCGGCCGCGCCAGTTTGGCGGCGTGCAAGGCATCGAGAATTTCCTGGCCGGCTTCATCCTGTTGCAGATACAGCGCGACGATGTAGATGCGCCGGGTCGCTGTGGCGATTTTTTCCAGCAGGCAACGACGGAACTCGGCAGCGCCAGAGAGGATGGTGACGGCATCGGCGGTCAGCGGAAAACTGCGCAGTTTGGGCAGCAGAGAGCGTTTGAAAAGCGACGGCATAGGGCTCGCAAATGGGTCGAATCCGAAGAGTTCAAGAGCTTACACCATGGAAGGGTTTGGGTCTTGTTGGTGTCTTTCCTGACGTCATCGCTGGCAAGCCAGCTCCTACAGTAAATCGTATTTAAACCTGTAGGCGCTGGCTTGCCAGCGATGGCGATTTCACATGCGCCGGAAAATAATATTTGACCAAGAAGAACGATCGTTCTACTGTTCGTCACATGAACGAAATCACTAGCAGCAAGACACGCGACATCATTCTGGATGTCACCGAAAAGTTGATCTACAAAAGTGGCATCGCTGCCACGGGCATGGATCTTCTGGTGAAAACCGCCGGCGTCTCCAGAAAAAGCATTTACCGCTACTTCGCCAACAAGGAGGAGTTGACCGTCGCCGCCCTGCAACGCCGCGACGTGCGCTGGATGCTCTGGTACAGAAATGCGGTCGACCAGGCCGAAACTCCGGCCGACCGGTTGCTCAACCTGTTTACCGTGCTCAAGGCCTGGTTTGCCTCCGAAGGCTTCCGTGGCTGCGCTTTCATCAACACCAGCGGCGAAACCGGAAACCCGCAGGATCCGGTTCGGATGGTCGCCAAAGAACACAAACAGAAATTGCTCGACTACCTGCACGAGCTCTGTACCGAACATGGCGCAAACGACCCGGAGACGCTGGCCAAACAGCTGCTGATCCTGATCGACGGCGCCACTACCGTGGCGCTTGTCATGGGTGATCACAGTGCCGCCGATAATGCGCAATGCATGGCGCGAAAGTTATTGGACCTGTAACACATTTACCAAGCCCGACAACTTGCTTGAACTTTTATTTGAGAGGGAGACTTTAAATGTCTAACGCAGAAGTTCGTCCGCCATTGCCGCCGTTTACCCGTGAATCGGCCATCGAAAAAATTCGCCTGGCCGAAGATGGCTGGAACTCCCGTGACCCGGAGCGCGTGTCGCTGGCCTACACGCTGGACACCCAATGGCGCAACCGCGCCGAATTCGCCTACAACCGCGAAGAAGCCAAAGGTTTCCTGACGCGCAAATGGGCCAAGGAACTGGACTATCGACTGATCAAGGAACTCTGGGCGTTCACCGGCAACCGCATCGCGGTGCGTTACGCCTATGAGTGGCACGACGACTCGGGCAACTGGTTCCGTTCCTACGGCAACGAAAACTGGGAGTTCGACGAGAATGGGTTGATGGCCAACCGGTTCGCCTGCATCAACGACCTGCCGATCAAGGAAAGCGAGCGCAAGTTCCACTGGCCGCTGGGTCGTCGCCCGGATGATCATCCGGGCCTGTCCGACTTAGGTCTATAAATACACATCGCACCCTGCAGGAGCTGGCTTGCCAGCGATGGCGTCATCACATTCAACAAATAATGTTGCCTGTGAAATCGCCATCGCCGGCAAGCCGGCTCCTATGCATTTTGTGGGGGTCAGGCGACTGCGGCTTGTTTCACGCCCGCCTCGGCTTCCAGCTCCCGCACCAACGGCAACACCCGCTTGCCGAAATACTCCACCTCTTCTTGAAAGTGCAGAAATCCCGCCAGCACCAGGTCCACGCCCACCGCCTTCAACGCCACAATCCGCTCGGCAATTTGCTGCGGCGTGCCGATCAGATTGGTCTTGAAGCCATCGTTGTACTGCACCAGATCCTCGAACGTCGATTTGGCCCAATTGCCCTCGCCTTCCGGTGACGCCCTGCCCGCCTGCTTGGCCGCATCGCCAAAGGCATTCACCGCCTCGGGGTCGGCCTGATCGATGATCTGCGCCAGCACCGCGCGAGCCTCTTCTTCGGTGTCGCGAGCGATCACAAACGCGTTCACCCCGACCTTCACCGAGTGATTGTTCGCGGCTGCCTTGGTACGGATATCGTCGACTTGCGCCTTGATACCTTCCGGCGTGTTGCCGTTGGTGAAGTACCTGTCCGATACCCGCGCCGCCATGTCCCGCGCCGCACGGGAGCTGCCGCCCTGGAAGACTTCCGGTTGGCCCAGCGGTTTCGGTTTGAGGCTGTAGTTGTCGAAGCGGTAGAAGTCACCACGGAAGGTGAAATTGTCCTGGCTCCAGATGCCTTTGAGCGAGCGGATGAATTCTTCGGAGCGGCGATAACGCTCGTCGTGCTCCAGCCAGTGTTCACCGATGGCCTGGAACTCGCCTTTGAACCAGCCGCTGACGATGTTTACGGCCACCCGGCCATTGGTCAGTTGATCGATCGTCGCCAGTTGCTTGGCGGCCAGCGCCGGCTGCCAGGGACCGGGCAAGATCGCGGCGATCACTTTCAACGTTGTCGTTGCAGCCAGAAGTGCGTGACTGAAGGCGACCGACTCATGCTGGTACTCGGCGCCGTAACCGGCGGTGAAGCGAATCTGCGTCAGGGCATATTCAAACCCCGCGTCCTCGGCCAGTTGCGCCAGTTTGCGGTTGTAGTCGATGCCCCAGTGGGTGCGTTGCTCGATCTTGCTGACCACCAGCCCGCCGCTGACGTTCGGCACCCAGTAGGCAAATTTGACGGCTTGCTGACTCATTGGCGTGTCCTCTGGACGTTAGGAAGTCCTTGGGTGAGAGCAGCAACCGTGCCAGCCGGGTGAAACGACTATCTTGAGCCCGGCGAGACCCCCTGTGGGAGCGGGCTTGCCCGCGATAGCGGAATGTCAGTCAATGGATGTGTTGAAAGTGACGCCGCCATCGCGGGCAAGCCTGCTCCTACAGGGTTCTGGGTGTGTCAGGGCAATTTGCTGTTGCGCTGTTGGTACGGCAACAGTTCAAACGGCATCTGAATCCAAGCCCCTAGCAAAACCCGGCTGTTTCTACCCGGCACGGACCCTGCAATCCCCCTCGGCACTAACTGCCGATCCAAGGAGCTGCCCCCATGACCGAACACCAGGTAATCAATCCACTGTCCATTGGCACTGACTATGAAGCGCTGGCCGCGAGATTCCGCCCGATTTTCCAGCGCATTGCCGCCGGAGCCGTCCAGCGCGAACAGTCGCGCAGCCTGCCCTACGAGCCCATTCAGTGGCTGAAGGAAGCCGGCTTTGGCGCCGTGCGCGTGCCAGTTGAGTACGGTGGCGGCGGCGCGTCCCTGCCGCAACTGTTTGAGTTGCTGATCGAACTGGCCGAAGCCGATTCCAACGTTCCGCAAGCCCTGCGCGGGCATTTCGCGTTTGCCGAGGACCGCTTGAACGCCACTGCGGGGCAGGCCCGGGACCTGTGGTTCAAACGTTTCGTCGACGGTGACATCGTCGGTTGCGCCTGGACGGAAATCGGCAGTGTGGCCATTGGCGATGTGATCACCAAAGTCTCGCCCCATGGCGAAAAGTGGCGCCTCAACGGTGAAAAGTTCTACAGCACCGGCAGCCTGTTTTCCGACTGGATCGACGTCTACGCCCAGCGCAGTGACAGCGGTGGCGACGTGATTGCCGCTGTACGCACACGCCAACCGGGGATCGTGCAAAGTGATGACTGGGACGGTTTCGGCCAGCGCACCACGGGCAGCGGCACGTCGCGGTTCATCGATGCCGAGGTGGACGCAGAAAACATCATCGATTTCGCCACCCGTTTCAAATACCAGACGGCGTTCTATCAGCTCGTGCTGTTGGCCACGCTGGCCGGGATCGGTCGCGCCGCGTTGCGTGATGTGGCGCATCAGGTGCGTGCGCGCAAACGTATTTACAGCCACGGCAATGCCCAGCGTGTCAGCGAGGACTCGCAGGTTCAACAAGTGGTCGGTGAAGTGGCGGCGTGGGTGTATGCCGCTGAAGCCAGTGCCTTGAAGGCGGCGCAACCGGCGCAGCGGGCGTATCTGGCGCGGTTTGCTGGTGATGACGTGCTGGAGCGGGCGGCAAATGTTGCGGCGGAGCTCGAATCGGCGAAAGCGCAGGTGGTGGTGTCGGAGCTGATTCAACGGGCGACCACCGAGCTGTTCAATGCGCTGGGGGCTTCGGATGTTCGTCAGGGAAAATCACTGGATCGGCATTGGCGTAATGCGCGGACCGTGTCTTCGCACAACCCAGTGATCTACAAGGCGCGGATTGTCGGGGATTGGGCGATTAACGGGACGGAGCCGCCGTTTGTGTGGCAGATCGGCAATGGGCCTGCCTCGAAGTGATGTAGCGCCTGAAAGTCAGTCTTCGCGGGCAAGCCCGCTCCCATAGGGGCCTGGGTGAACACAAATGATGTGAGTACCGCATTCCTTGTGGGAGCGCGCTTGCCCGCGAAGAGGCCAGGTGGGTCGCCGCAAAGTCTCGATATAGGTAAGATATCGGCCCTTCCCCGCAGCCACTGGCTGCACCCCGCCGAATAAGCCCAAGTCCATGCCTTTCGAACTCAGCGTTGACCTCACCACCCTGGCCATCCTCGCCGTCGTCGCCTTCATTGCCGGTTTCATCGACGCCATTGCCGGCGGCGGCGGTCTGTTGACCACTCCGGCGCTGCTGACCGCTGGCCTGCCGCCGCACCTGGTACTGGGCACCAACAAACTCAGTTCGACCTTCGGCTCGGCCACCGCCAGTTTCACCTTCTATCGACGCAAACTGTTCCATCCGCGGCAGTGGGTGCACGCCATTGTCGGCACCCTGGTCGGCGCGCTGACCGGTGCCGTGGTCGCGCATTACCTGCCCGCCGAGTGGCTGAACAAGATGCTGCCGGTGATCGTGTTCGCTTGCGGCCTCTACCTGTTGTTCGGTGGTACGCCGAAAGCACCGCTGGACAGCGACGCGCCGATCAAGAAAAAGTGGCAATCGACCCAAGGCTTCAGCCTCGGCTTCTACGATGGCGTGGCCGGCCCCGGCACCGGCGCGTTCTGGACCGTGAGCAGCCTGCTGATGTATCCCATCGACCTGGTGAAGGCCAGTGGCGTGGCGCGCAGTATGAACTTCGTCAGCAACATTGCGGCGCTGTCGGTGTTCATCTTTTCCGGGCAAGTGGACTGGATCATCGGCCTGAGCATGGGCCTGTCGGTGATGGTGGGTGCATTCTTTGGCGCCCGCTCTGCCATCAGCGGCGGCGCCAAATTCATTCGCCCGGTGTTCATCACCGTGGTGCTGGGCCTGACCGTGCGCCTAGCCTGGCAGCACTGGTTCAGCGTGGCCTAAACGCCGCGCCACATAGACGTCGATCAGGTAACGGGCAATCGAGCGTGACGCCGGCAACGGCGGCAGCTCGTGCACGTTGAACCACTGGGCGTCCTCGATCTCGTCTTCCTGGCAGACAATCTCGCCGCCGGCGTACTCGGCGTGGAAGCCGAGCATCATCGAGTGCGGGAACGGCCAGCACTGACTGCCCATGTACTGGATGTTCTTGACCTCGATCTGCACCTCTTCGCGCACTTCGCGAATCAGGCAGTCTTCAGCGGACTCGCCCGGCTCGGCAAACCCAGCCAGCGTGCTGTAGACCCCGGAGACAAACCGTGGCGAGCGCGCCAGCAAAACTTCATCGCCACGGGTGATCAGCACGATCATGCTCGGCGAAATGCGCGGGTAATAGCGCAAATTGCACGGCTCGCAATACATCGCCCGCTCACGCGGCACTTGCAAGGTCGCCTGCCCGCAGTTACCGCAAAAACGGTGCTCGCGGGCCCAGGTGCCGATCTGCGCGGCATAACCCAGCACCTTGTAAACGGCATGATCACCGTCGAGCATGAACGCCCGCAAGCCTTTCCAGTTGCACCCCGGCACGTCGCTGTGACTGCGCAGCTCCAGCAGATAGACCGGTTCGCCATCCAGATGACCGATGCCATGTTCGGCAAGAATCGGCAGGTCCTGGCGCTTGAGCCATTCACGCGGGAACAGCGCGCCATTGTCGTCGAACAGGAAACCTTCAGGGCTGCGCGCGACGGCCCAGCCGCCCGGTTGATCGGTGTCCAGTACTGCGGTGGTCCAGCGTGATGTCATTTTTCAATCAATCCAGAAATTCGGGTTTCTGTTTGCTCATATGGGCGACCATGGCCACGCGCAAGTCAGTGGATTGCAGCATGGCGGCGTTCCACGTGGCGACGTATTCGAGGCCGTCGTCGATGCGATGGTCGCGCATGTAACTGATCATCTCTTTGGTGCCGGCGATGGCAATCGGCGACTTGCTGGCAATCTCGCGCGCCAGGCCCATGACACCGTCGAGCAGGCTGGCGGTGTCGCTGTAGACGCGATTGACCAGGCCGATGCTGCGCGCTTCCTCGGCGCCAAACGAGCGACCAGTGTAAGCCAGTTCACGCAGCATGCCGTCACCGATGATCCGCGGCAAGCGTTGCAAGGTGCCGACGTCGGCCGCCATGCCGATGTCGATTTCCTTGATCGAGAATTGCGCACCTTCGGCGGCGTAACGCATGTCGCAAGCGGCAATCAGGTCGATCGCGCCGCCTAGGCAATAACCCTGAATCGCCGCCAGTACGGGCTTGCGGCAGTTGTCGACGGCGTTGAAGGACGCTTGCAGAGCGAGGATCTTGCGGCGCAGCAGGCGCGCATTGCGGCCAACGTCCTTGCCCAACTCATTGGCCACCCCGGCCAGCATCATAAGGTCGATACCGGAGGAAAAGTGTTTGCCGGCGCCACTGAGCACAACCACCCGCACTTCGTCGGTGTCATCGATCCACTGGAAGATCTCGATGATCTCGCTCCAGAACGCTGCATTCATCGAGTTGATCTTTTCCGGACGATTGATCTGCACGTGAGCAATTTTATCGGCCAGTTCGACGGTGAACGCGGTGTACTGAGACATGGCAGTGATCCTTTACCGGGCAAAAAATGAAGCCCGAACTATAACAAGGCAACCCTCGCCGCAGTAAGGCAGCGGTTCGGCCAAAAGCGGGACCTTCGAGCGCACCACAACAGTGCGCCGATGTAATCGGCTCTGCACATCCATGTGACTGCCACGTTACTTTTTGGGGCCAAATCACAAAAAAACATGCCCTTCGTCGGAGCATTCGACTCTCTATCCGGCACGTCCGTACCGCTTTGAACCGATTGTCTAACAATTTTGCCATCTAGCCTTCAACGCTCTAAGTTCTGGCCTAGACTCATTTTCGCGGGGCAAAACCGGCCGGTCACAAAGTGCCAAAAAAAACGAAACTTTTGCCATTCATGGTCGGTCCTCTGAAAGGTAGGTGCATTGCGACTGGTGCAATCCTTGCAAAGGCCTCTCCAGCCATTCTGCTTTAACGCACGGGCAGCGTTTGCTCACCGATGCGGAGCGCGTTTGCGCCCGGCCACAGGATTTGGCCACGAAATACCGTTTGCCAGACCTAGAATTAGATCAACAACACGGGAGATTCATATGATCAGTGCGGCTTTAGATATTCAGGGAGAACGTGCTCATCAGCAGGTCGGCGAAACGAGCGCTGTAAGCGCCGCAAGTGCCCAATCCATCAGCATCCCGGGCACGAAGACGCTGACACCGATGGCCAAGCAGAATCCCAATCGAAAGAAGGTGTTGTTCGTGACCTCGGAGATTGCCGACCTGGTGAAGACCGGCGGTCTGGGCGACGTTTCCGCAGCGCTGCCCCGGGCCATGGCTTTATTGCACGACGTACGTGTGTTGATCCCCGGTTACCCGCAAGTGCTGCACAGCGAAAACCCGATTCACATTATTGGTGAACTCGGCGGCCATGCCGCACTGCCTCCCTGCAAGATCGGGCGCATGGACATGCCTGACGGTCTGGTTATTTACGTGTTGATCTGCCCTGAACTCTACGAGCGCGAAGGTTCTCCCTACGGCGCCAATAACGGTCGCGACTGGCCGGACAACCATATACGTTTCGCCCGCCTGGGCCTGGCGGCTGCCGATATCGCCGCCAACCTCGCACAAATCCACTGGTGCCCGGACCTGGTGCACGCCCATGACTGGCCTGCCGGTCTGGCCCCAGCCTACATGCACTGGCGCGGTCAGCGCACGCCGACGCTGTTCACCATTCATAACCTCGCTTATCAAGGCGTGACCAGCCTGGGGTCGTGCCCGGAGCTGGGCATTCCCAATCATGCGCTGCAGCAGGAAGGCATGGAGTTTTACGGCAAGATGTCGTTCCTCAAGGCCGGCATGGCTTATTCGAGCCACATCACCACGGTCAGTGCCACCTACGCCCAGGAAATCACCACGCCGGCCTTCGGCTGTGGCCTCGACGGCTTTCTCGCCGCCAAGACCCAGCAAGGCCTGCTCAGCGGCATTCCCAACGGCATCGATGAGAGCTGGGACGCGGCCACCGATCCGCACCTGTTCTGCCCCTTCAGCATCGGTGACTGGGATGGCAAAGCGGTCAACGCGGCGCATGTGCGCGAACTGTTCGGGCTGGACGATTCCGAAGGGCCGCTGTTCGCCGTGGTCTCGCGCCTGGTCTATCAGAAAGGTCTGGACCTGACGGAAGCAGTGTCCGAATACATCGTCGAATCCGGTGGCCAGATCGCCATCATCGGACGCGGCGAGCCGGAAGAAGAACAAGCGATGCGTGAACTGGCCCTGCGGTTTCCGGGACAGATCGGTGTGCGCATCGGCTTCAACGAAACCGACGCCCGCCGCATGTTCGCCGGCAGCGATTTCCTGCTGATGCCCTCGCGTTATGAACCGTGCGGCTTGAGCCAGATGTACGCCCAGCGCTTTGGTTCGTTGCCGGTGGCACGTAATACCGGCGGCCTGGCCGACACCATCGAAAATGGCGTGACCGGTTTCCTGTTCGACGAATCCACGGTCGAGAGCTATCAGGAAGCCCTGAGCCGCGCCTTCAAGGTATTCGCCTTCCCCGGCCTGCTCAATGCCATGCGTTGCCGGGCCATGGCCGCACCGTTCAACTGGTGCAAAGCCGTCGAACCCTACGCCGAACTTTACGAACAACTGGTGGCTAAAGCGCTGGGGAAATCGAACAAACAGTAAGAGGTTTTTGAACAATGCCGTTACGGACCCTTGAGACCTGGCCCCACGGCGCAATCATGCTGGACGCAGAGCACACGCGTTTTGCCTTGTGGGCGCCAGATGCGTTTTTTGTCAGTGTCGAACTGGAAGATGGACAATCCTTGCCGCTGCTGCCTCAGGCCGATGGCTGGTTCGTGATCAACACGCGTTGCCCGGCGGGCACACGCTACCGCTACAACATAGATGGCGAACTTGAGGTGCCCGACCCGGCCTCCCGCGCGCAGGCCGGTGACATTCATCGGCACAGCGTGGTGGTCGATCCCCTCGCCTACACCTGGCGACACCGCGACTGGCTGGGGCGGCCATGGAACGAGGCGGTGATCTACGAGTTGCACGTCGGCGCGCTCGGCGGTTTCGTCGAAGTCGAGCAGCACCTGACGCGGCTCGCCGAGCTGGGTATTACCGCCATCGAACTGATGCCGCTGGCGCAGTTCCCTGGCGATCGCAATTGGGGCTACGACGGGGTTCTGCCCTACGCCCCCCAAGCTTCCTATGGCACGCCCGAACAACTCAAGCACCTGATCGACACTGCCCACGGCCATGGCCTGGCGGTGATGCTCGACGTGGTCTACAACCACTTCGGCCCGGACGGCAATTACCTGCACCGCTACGCCAAGGCGTTCTTCAATGAAGACAAGCACACGCCTTGGGGGGCGGCCATCGACTTCCGGCGGCGCGAGGTGCGCGACTTCTTTATCGACAATGCGTTGATGTGGTTGCTGGAATACCGCTTTGACGGGTTGCGCTTCGACGCGGTACACGCGATCAAAAGCCCGGACTTTCTACAGGAACTGGCGCAACGCATCCGGCAGCAGACCGACCCGTCGCGGCACGTGTGGTTGACGGTCGAAAACGAACACAACCAGGCCAGTTTGTTGCAGGAAGGGTATGACGCGCAGTGGAACGACGACGGCCACAACGCCTTGCACGTGCTGCTGACCGGTGAAACCGATGCCTATTACGCCGACTATGCCGACAATCCCACCGAACAATTGGCCCGCTGCCTGAGCCAGGGTTTCGTGTTCCAGGGCCACACCGATCGCCACGGCGAAGCCCGCGGTGAGCCCAGCGGTCACCTGCCGCCCACGGCGTTCGTGCTGTTCTTGCAGAATCATGACCAGATCGGCAATCGCGCCTTCGGCGAACGGCTGCACCAACTCACCCATCCCGATGCGTTGAAAGCCGCGACAGCGTTGTTGCTGTTGTCGCCGATGATTCCGTTGATGTTCATGGGTGACGAGTTTGCCGCCGAGCAACCGTTCCTGTTCTTCACCAGCCATCACGGCGAACTGGCGGAACTCGTTCGCGAAGGTCGACGCAACGAGTTTCGCGCGTTCGACGCCTTTGCCGATCCGGACAAGCGCGAACAGATTCCCGACCCCAACGCGCAGCGGACTTTCGAAGACTCCCGGCCAAACCTTACGGCGAGCGGGCAATCGGACATTTACGCGCTGTATCGGCAACTGTTGCAAATCCGCCATGAGCAGATCATCTCGCGCCTGCCCGGTGCGCACCCGTTGGGGGCCGAGGTATTGGCGCCGGGCGCGGTGACCGCGCGCTGGCAGTTGGGCGATGGCAGTCTGCTGCGCATTGACCTGAACCTCAGCGACACGCCGGTGGTCCACTCCCCACAGGCCGGCACTTCGTTGTTGTTCGAACACCCGCCGAAGTCCGCCGACCTGCTGAATCAGGGCACCCTTGCCCCGTATTGCGCGCTAGTCAGCCTCACGGCCGCAGCCCCTTTGCTACCCCCGGATGGAGAGCGCCAATGAGTGATGCGCAATTGGAAATACTGGCCAGCCGCGCTGGCTTGGCCGTCGACTGGATCGATGCCAACGGCCGCCCACAGAAAGTCACGCCATCGGTGTTACGCAATGTCCTGACCGGCCTCGGCCATCCGGCCGGCAGCGCCCAGGAAATCGATGCCAGCCTGCTCGAATTGCAGCAGGTGCAACAAACCCGGCATCTGCCGCCGCTGCTGACCGCGGACTTTGGCGTGGGCCTCAGCCTCGCGCATTATTTCCAGCCGCAAACACCCTGCGAGATCCATCTTGAAGACGGCTCGCGGCTCAACCTGAAACTGGATGCCGAAGCGATGTTGCCCGGCCTGATCCCGGTCGGTTATCAGCACGTCAGTATCGACGGCCAATCATTTACGCTGGCGGTGGCACCGACACGCTGCTACAGCGTCGGCGATGCGGTCGACAGCCCGATCCCCCGCGCCTGGGGGCTGAGCGTGCAGTTGTACTCGCTACGCCGTCCCGGCGATGGTGGTTTCGGCGACACTCAAGCGCTGGAAGATCTCGCCCGCGTGGCCGGTGAGCGCGGCGCCGAAGCACTGGCGATCAGCCCGTTGCATGCGATGTTCAGCAGCGACACCCAGCGCTACAGTCCGTATTCGCCCTCCAGCCGTCTGTTCCTCAACAGCCTGTACGCAGCGCCCGGTGCGATCCTTGGCGAACGCGCGATGCGCACGGCGATTGACGTCACCGGGCTCGCCGCCGAACTCAAGCATCTGGAACAACAGCCGCTGGTTGACTGGCCCGTTGCAGCCGAAGCCAAGCACCGTCTGTTGCAGGCGTTGTACGAAGGCTTTGTCCAGGGCGAACACCCGTTGCACGCCGACTTCAGCAGTTTTCGCCATGCGGCCGGCGAAGCGCTGGAAAATCACTGTCGTTTCGAAGCGATTCAGGAAGCCCGCGCCGCCAAGGGTGAGAACCTTAACTGGCGCGAATGGCCCGAACAATGGCGCGACCCACGTAGCGCTGCGCTGGCTGAATTCGCCGAAGAGAACGCCGGACGCATCGGCTTCTTCGCCTTCTGTCAGTGGCTGATCACCCGTTGCCTGGAGCGCGCGCAATCCGCCGCCCGCAGCAGCGGCATGAGCATTGGCCTGATCGCCGATCTGGCGGTCGGTGCCGACGGTGGTGGCAGTCAGGCCTGGAGTCGCCAGGACGAATTGCTCGCCTCGCTGACGGTGGGCGCGCCGCCGGACATTCTCAATCGCACCGGCCAGGGCTGGGGCATTTCCGCGTTCTCGCCCGAAGGCCTGGTGCGCCACGGCTTTCGTGCATTCATCGAGATGCTACGGGCCAACTTCGCCCATGCCGGCGGCCTGCGCATCGATCACGTCATGGGCCTGCAACGGCTGTGGGTGATCCCCAACGGCGCGTCACCCGCCGATGGCGCGTATCTGTATTACCCGGTGGACGATCTGCTGCGCCTGCTGACCCTGGAATCCCATCGGCATCAGGCCATCGTCCTCGGCGAAGACCTCGGCACGGTGCCGGACGGGCTGCGGGACAAACTCATCGCCCGCTCGATTCTCGGCATGCGCGTGTTGCTGTTCGAGCAGGACAATGCGCACTTCAAGCCGATCCTCGACTGGCCGGACAATGCGCTGGCCACCACCAGCACCCACGATTTACCGACGCTCAATGGCTGGTGGCATGGCCGCGATATCGACTGGAACGCCCGACTGGGCATGGTCGACGCCACTGGAGAAATCGAGTGGCGCCGTCACCGCGAGCGCGAGCGCGAAGGCCTGCGCCGGGTGTTGAGCGAGGACCCGCAGAACTTCCGCGAAGAGTCCCATGAGACCGATCAGATACTCGACGCAGCCATCCGTTTCCTCGGCCATACCCGTGCGCCGCTGGTGTTGCTGCCGCTCGAGGATGCCCTGGGTATCGAACAGCAGGCCAACCTGCCCGGCACCATCGACACCCATCCGAATTGGTCGCGCCGTTTGACCGTTGCCAGCGAAGCCTTGCTCGATGATCCGGACGCTGCCCGGCGCCTGGAGTTGCTTGCCTGCGCGCGGCTTCAGGCGGCCGAGCGTGACCGATGAATCAACCACCCATTCGCCCCCTGCGGGCAACCCTGCGCTTGCAGTTTCATAAAGACTTCACGCTCGACGATGCGGTGCCGCTGGTGGCGTATTTCGCCCGCCTCGGCATCAGCCATGTCTACGCCTCGCCGCTGCTGAGCGCCCGCGCCGGTTCGATGCACGGCTATGACGTGGTGGACCCGACCACGGTCAATCCGGAACTGGGCGGCGAAGCGGCATTGCGCCGTTTGGTCAGTGCGTTGCGCGAACAGAACATGGGGCTGATCCTCGACATTGTCTCCAACCACATGGCCGTGGGCGGCAGCGACAATCCCTGGTGGCTGGACTTGCTGGAATGGGGGCGCTTGAGCCCATACGGCGAATTTTTCGACATCCAATGGCATTCACCCGATCCGTTGATGGAGGGGCAGCTATTGCTGCCGTTT
Source organism: Pseudomonas sp. O230 (assembly GCF_045447035.1). NCBI lineage: Bacteria > Pseudomonadati > Pseudomonadota > Gammaproteobacteria > Pseudomonadales > Pseudomonadaceae > Pseudomonas > Pseudomonas sp. O230. The sequence continues at coordinate 77,915 of NZ_JBJGXN010000009.1, forward strand.
CTGGGCAGTGATTACGGGGTTGCGTTGCAGGACGGCACCCTGCCCTTGCGCTTCGATGCGCAGCACGGCGCTTTTTACGTCGAGCACTATGACCATCACTTCCCGATTTGCCCGATGAACTACGGCGAATTGCTCAAAAACGATACCGAGCGATTTAAATCACTGGCCGACCGTTTCAGCACCTTGAGTTACCAGACAGACGCGCACCGCCTGGCGAAGCCATTGAAAGACGAGCTGCGCGAGTTGGCCAGCGACCCGGCCCTGCTTCACATCATTGAGCAGAACCTGCAAGCCTACGATTCGCTCACGCCGGAAGGTTTTCAGCGCCTGCACCAGCTGCTGGAACGTCAAAGCTATCGCCTGGCCAGTTGGCGCACGGCGGCGGATGACATTAACTGGCGGCGCTTTTTCGATGTCAACGAATTGGGCGGCCTGCGCGTGGAGCGCCCGGCCGTGTTCGAAGCGACTCACGCAAAGATCTTTGAACTGATCGCTGAGGGCCTGATCGACGGCCTGCGTGTCGACCACATCGATGGCCTCGCCGATCCGCGCGGTTACTGCCGCAAACTGCGGCGTCGGGTCGATAGCCTGGCGCCGGGGCGACACCTGCCGATCTACGTCGAGAAAATTCTTGGTGAAGGTGAAACCCTGCACCGTGACTGGTCGGTGGATGGCACCACCGGTTATGAATTCATGAATCAGTTGTCGTTGCTGCAGCATGATCCCGCCGGCGCGCAAACCCTCGGCAAATTATGGAACCGCTACAGCGAACGGCCTGCCGACTTCCGTCAGGAAGCACAACTGGCCCGTCAGCAAATTCTCAACGGCTCGCTGGCCGGTGACTTCGAAAGTGTCGCCCAGGCGCTGCTGCAAGTGGCGCGGGATGATCTGATGACCCGCGACCTGACCCTCGGCGCGATTCGTCGGGCATTGCAGGAACTGATCGTGCACTTCCCGGTGTATCGCACCTATATCAGCCCTCAGGGGCGCTCCGCTGAAGACGATGTGTTTTTTCAGCAGGCCATGGACGGAGCGCGGCAAACCCTCGGCGAAGCGGATTGGCCGGTGCTTGATTGCCTGGCCCGCTGGCTCGGCGGCGAACCCTGGCGCAAACGCCCGGTGGGCCGCCCGCGCAAGATGCTCAAGCATGCTTGCGTGCGTTTTCAGCAATTGACCTCACCGGCAGCGGCGAAGGCGGTCGAGGACACCGCGTTTTATCGCTCGGCGGTTTTGCTGTCGCGCAATGACGTGGGGTTCAGCACCGAACAATTCAGCGCGCCGGTGGCCGACTTTCATGCGGCGTGCCTCAATCGGCGCGAAGAGTTCCCCGACAACCTGCTGGCCACCGCGACCCACGACCACAAACGCGGCGAAGACAGCCGCGCTCGGCTGGCAGTGTTGAGTGAGCGCAGTGCGTGGTTTGCGCAGCAGGTGCCACTCTGGCAGACGCTGGCCCGACCATTGCGCGACGACGACGTGATGCCGTCGGCGGGCGATGAATTGATTCTGTATCAGGCGATTCTCGGCAGTTGGCCGCTGGAGCTGCGTCACGACGATCAGCCCGCGCTCGAGGACTACGTCAAACGTCTCTGGCAGTGGCAGCAGAAAGCCTTGCGAGAAGCCAAGCTGCAAAGTAGCTGGAGCGCACCGAACGATGCGTATGAACGGGCGACCCAGACGTTTATCGAACGCCTGCTGTTGAGCCCTGACGGTGAATTGCTGCGCGCCGCACTGGGCAAAGCGGAGCAGGCCATTGCCGTTGCCGGCGCACTGAACGGATTGGCGCAAACCTTGCTGCGCATGACTGTGCCGGGCATTCCGGACCTTTACCAAGGCAACGAATACTGGGACTTCTCGCTGGTCGATCCGGACAACCGGCGACCGGTGGATTACGCGAGTCGCCAACACGCCCTGCAACGTCCGCCGGAACTGCCTGACCTGCTGGCCAACTGGCGTGACGGACGCATCAAACAAACCTTGATCGCACGCACATTGAACCTGCGTGCCGAACAGGCCGAGTTGTTTCAGCGCGGGACGTATCAAGCGCTGGAGGTGGTCGGCAGCGAGGCACATCGGGTGCTGGCATTTGCGCGCTCGTACAACCAAAAGCGGGCCATCGTGATCGTCCCGATACGCTGTGCAGACCTGCTGGAAAACAGTGCCCAACCCCATGTCGGCGCGCCGCAGTGGGGCGATACGCGAGTCAAATTACCGTTCACCACCCCTGCCGAACATCTGAAGGGACTTTTTTCCAGCGTCACAGTCACAGAACACAAGGAGCTGATGATTGGCGCCGCGCTGGGGGACTTCCCGGTCAATCTCTTTATCCAAAACTTTGAGTTCAGTTCAGGAGCATAGCGATGAGTACCGACGATAAACGCATCCGCGAATTTGCCTATCAGATCTGGGAATCGGAAGGAAAACCCGAGGGCCATGAAGCCCGGCACTGGGAGATGGCACGGAAACTGGCGGAAGCCGAAGCCTTGGCCCCCAGCAAATCGCCCAAGGCGGCCTGCAGTAAAACGGCTGCCACCAAACCTGCCGTCAGCAAAACCGCCAACGGCAAGGCTGGCGAACCGAAAACCAAAGCCAAGGCGAAACCCGCCGCTGCGGCAAAGGTGATCCCGCCTGGCGAGAAATCCACCGAGAAGAAGCCTCGCGCAGCGCGTAAACCGCCTGCGTCCTGACGCTTCCCGGCATTGTCCTGACTGACCTTGTGGCGATTCCTTTCTCGCCACCGTGGGTACGCTCGCCCACGATAATCTGCTCTTGTGGCAGCGAACCTGCTCGCGATGGACGCTTATGAAAACGCGATTTTTACTGAACGAACGCGTCGCTCTTGAGTCCATCCGAGCAGGCTCGCTCCCACAAAGTGCGACGCAGCTATCGCATGACTGACTGGCCTTGGCCAAGCAGTGTTCTCCCCTATTTGCAGGAGCATCTATGACCAGTGCAAAAAAAGCCGCGCCAGAACCTCACGTCGAGGCCTCGCGAATCCGTGAAGGTCTGCCCTTCCCGCTGGGCGCCACCTGGGATGGCCTGGGGGTCAACTTCGCTTTGTTTTCCGCCAACGCCACCAAGGTCGAACTGTGCATTTTCGACGATGCCGGCGAAGTCGAACTGGAACGCATCGAGCTTCCGGAATACACCGACGAGATCTACCACGGCTACCTGCCCGACGCCCATCCGGGGATGATTTACGGCTATCGCGTCTATGGCGCCTATGATCCAAAAAACGGACACCGCTTCAACCACAACAAGCTGCTGATCGACCCCTACGCCAAACAACTGGTCGGCCAGTTGAAATGGTCCGAAGCGCTGTTCGGCTACACCATCGGCCACCCCGACGCCGACCTCAGTTTCGACGAGCGCGACAGCGCGCCGTTCGTGCCCAAATGCAAAGTCATCGACCCGGCGCACACCTGGGGCCATGACCATCGCGTCAGCGTGCCGTGGGACAAGACGATCATTTACGAAACCCACGTGCGCGGCATTAGCATGCGTCACCCGTCCGTCCCCGAGAACGTGCGTGGCACCTTCGCCGGGTTGATGGTCGATGACGTGCTGGAACACATCCGCAAGCTCGGTGTGTCGAGCGTGGAGTTGCTGCCGATTCACGCCTTCGTCAACGACCAGCACTTGCTGCACAAAGGCATGACCAATTATTGGGGTTACAACAGCATCGCGTTTTTCGCCCCGGACCCGCGCTACCTGGCCAGCGGCAAGATCGCCGAGTTCAAGGAGATGGTCGCGCACCTGCACGAGGCCAATCTGGAGGTGATCCTCGACGTGGTCTACAACCACACCGCCGAGGGCAACGAGCAGGGCCCGACCCTGTCCATGCGTGGCATCGACAACGCCTCCTACTACCGCTTGATGCCCGACGACAAGCGCTTCTACATCAACGATTCCGGCACCGGCAACACCCTGGACCTGAGCCACCCGTGCGTGTTGCAAATGGTCACCGACTCCCTGCGCTACTGGGCGTCGGAAATGCACGTGGACGGTTTCCGCTTCGATCTGGCGACCATTCTCGGGCGCTACCACGACGGATTCGACGAACGTCACAGTTTCCTCGTCGCCTGCCGCCAGGACCCGGTGCTGCGCCAGGTGAAAATGATTGCCGAGCCGTGGGACTGCGGCCCCGGTGGTTATCAGGTCGGTGGCTTTCCGCCGGGTTGGGTCGAGTGGAACGACAAGTTCCGCGACACGGTGCGCGCGTTCTGGAAAGGCGATGACGGCCAACTCGCCGATTTCGCCAGCCGCATGACCGCTTCCGGCGAGATGTTCAACCAGCGCGGTCGGCGGCCTTATGCGTCGATGAACTTCATCACCGCCCACGACGGTTTCACCCTCAATGACCTGGTATCGTACAACGACAAACACAACGAAGCCAACGACGAGAACAACCAGGACGGCAGTAACAACAACCTGTCCTGGAACCACGGCGTCGAAGGCCCGACCGACGACCCTGAGATCAACGCGCTACGCCAGCGGCAGATGCGCAACTTCTTCGCCACGCTGCTGCTGTCCCAAGGCACGCCAATGCTGGTAGCCGGTGACGAGTTTGCCCGCACTCAGGAGGGCAACAACAACGCCTATTGCCAGGACAGCGAGATCGGCTGGGTCAATTGGGACCTGAGCGAGGACGGCAAGGCCTTGCTGAAGTTCGTCAAACGCCTGATCAAGTTGCGCCTGGCCTACCCGATCCTGCGTCGCGGACGCTTTCTGGTAGGCAATTACAACGAGGACATCGGGGTCAAGGACGTCACCTGGCTGGCGCCGGATGGCAGCGAAATGAGCACCGAACAATGGGAGGAAGCGCACGGCAAATGCCTTGGCATGTTGCTCGATGGCCGCGCCCAGGAAACCGGAATTCGCCGCAAGGGCGGTGACGCCACCTTGTTACTGGTGGTCAACGCGCACCACGACATCGTCAACTTTACCCTGCCGGAAGTACCGGACGGCGGATTCTGGACGTGCATGATCGACACCAATCAACCGTCGATCCGCGGCCAGGAACGTTTTGAGTTCGGCCACGAATATTCGGTCACAGGCCGGTCGCTGTTGCTGTTCGAACTGCAGCATGAGGAAGAAGAGTGAAATGGACCTCGAGGCGTTTCTTCATCACCAGGCACCGGACTACGCCGACACTCAGGCATTAGGTCGATGCCTGCGGGCGTTGGTTGAGGCAGGTCTCGATCAGCTGCCACTGCCTGGCAGCGGTCGGACGCTGGAACGGTTCCAGCGATTGGCCGACGTCGGCGGGCATGATCTGGGGTTATGCAAGTTGTACGAAGGGCATACCGATGCCTTGGCGATCATTCAGCAACTTGGCGGTTCGCCCACGCCTTCCAGCACGTGGGGGATGTGGGCCGCCGAACCGCCGGATGCGCGGGTGCGGGTCAGTTCTCAAGGTCAGAGGATTGAACTCAATGGCCGCAAGGCCTGGTGCTCCGGCGCGGCGGTGCTGAGCCACGCCTTGCTCACCGCATGGGATGACCGGGATCGTCAGCAATTGGTGGCAGTGGCGCTGGATCAGCCGGGCGTGATCGTCACTGGTCACGGTTGGCAAGCCGTGGGTATGGGCGCGACCGGCAGCGTCGAGGTGTTGTTTGAAGGCGCCAAAGCGCAGGCCATCGGCAATCCCGGCGACTACCTGCACCGCCCCGGTTTCTGGCAAGGCGGGATCGGCATTGCAGCGTGCTGGTATGGCGCCGCACAAAGCCTCGCGGAACGATTGCGCAGTCACTGCGCGCATCACCAGGAACCGCATGCCCTCGCCCACTTGGGCGCCGTTGACAGCGCGTTACAGGCCGCTGCGGCAGTTTTGCGCATCAGCGCGTTGACCCTTGATGCCGCGCCACTCGACGATGCCGAACTGCTGGCTCGCCGCGCCCGCGCGGTGGTCGAGAACAACGTCGAACAGGTGATTCAGCATGTGGGCCACGCTCTCGGTGCCGGCGCTTATTGCAAAGATCGGCAGTTCGCCCGACTGATCGCCGACCTGCCGGTGTTTCTGCGCCAGAGCCACGCCGAACGCGACCTCGCGGCCCTCGGCGAACAAGTCATCAACGGAACATGGACGTTATGAAAACCAACCCAATCGTCGGCCAGGGCACGCCGTTGCATCTGTGGCAAACCTCCAGGCATCTGGCGCAGTTACCGGCGATCGCCATTCTGGATCTGGTGCCTGAGGGCTCCCGTGCGGTGATCATCGCCCCTCACCCGGACGATGAAGTGCTCGGCTGCGGCGGTTTTCTGCAATTGCTCGCCGCTGCTGGCCGCCCGCTGCAACTGATCTCGGTCACCGACGGCAGCGCCAGCCATCCCGGCTCTCGACGCTGGCCGGTCGAGCGCCTGAGCGCGGTCCGTCCACAGGAGTCGGTCGAAGCGCTGCGTCGCCTCGGTATGCCCTTGCACAGCCTGAAATGGCTGCGCGGCGGGTTCGCCGACAGTCGCGTCGCGGCGCGGGAAAGCGCATTGATCGAATTCATAGAAAGTCATCTGCGCGCCAACGATGTGGTCTTCACCACCTGGCGCGAAGACGGTCATTGCGACCATGAGGCGGTCGGTCGTGCCAGCGCCGAGGCGGCGAAACGCGTCGGCGCGCGCGTGCATGAGCTACCGGTCTGGACGTGGCACTGGGCAACCCCTGAAGACAGTTTCGTGCCCTGGCACCGGGCGCGGAAGATTCTGTTGAGTCCGGCGCTGGTTGCGCGCAAGCGGCACGCGATTCACGCCTTCGCCAGCCAGTTGGAAGGCGACCCGCGCATTGGCTTGCCGCCGGTGCTGGCGCCGTATGTGCTGGAACGTTTGCTGCAACCCTTCGAAGTGGTGTTTCTATGAGTGTCGAGGATCGTTACTTCGACGGATTGTTTGCCGGGAATGATGACCCCTGGGCCTTTCGTCAGCGCTGGTACGAACAACGCAAACGCGCAATCACCCTCGCCGCGTTACCCCGGCCTCGCTATCGTGCGATCTTCGAGCCCGGTTGCGCCAACGGCGAGCTCAGCGCCGACCTGGCCACCCGCTGCGATCGTCTGTTGTGTTGCGACACCGCAATGGCTGCCGTATCGCTGGCGCGCACGCGCCTGAGCCTGTTCGAGCACGCAGAAGTCCGCCAAAGCCGCTTGCCGGACGATTGGCCAAACGAACAGTTCGACCTGATTGTGCTCAGCGAGGTCGGCTATTACCTGGATGCCGACGACCTCAAACACCTAATCGAGCACATCACACAATCACTGACCGCTGACGGCCAATTGCTCGCCTGCCACTGGCGCCCGCCGATCGAAGGCTGTCCGCTGAATGCCCGTCAGGTCCATGACTTGCTCCACGAGCATTTGCACCTGCCGCGCCTGGTCCTGCATCAGGAAGCCGATTTTCTGCTGGAACTGTGGAGCCGCGAACCGCGCTCCGTGGCGGCTCTAGAGGGTTTGCGATGATTGGCATTCTGATCCCGGCGCACAACGAAGAAGCCTTGCTCGAAGACTGCCTGCAATCCGCCCTGCGCGCCGCGCAACATGAGCTGTTGGGCGGTGAAACGGTCGAGGTGCTGGTGGTGCTCGACAGTTGCACCGATCGATCGTCAGACATCGTTGGCCGTTACCCGGTGCACTGTCTGCACATTGACGCGCGCAATGTCGGTCAGGCCCGTGCCGCCGGTGCGCGATTTCTGCTGGATCGCGGGGTGCGCTGGATATCCTGCTCCGACGCCGACAGCCGGGTGGCCCACGATTGGCTGGTGGCGCAACTGTCGCTCGATGCCGACGCGGTGTGCGGCACGGTCACCGTGGACGCGTGGCATGAGTCGTTCGATGAGTCGGCGCAGATCCGCTATCACCAACACTATCAGGCCCGTGACGGCCATCGGCATGTGCACGGCGCCAATCTGGGCATCAGCGCCGACGCTTATCGGCGTGCCGGTGGTTTTGAACCGTTGGCGTGCAATGAAGACGTGCAACTGGTGCGGCAACTGGAACGTTGCGGCGCGACGATCGCCTGGAGTCACCGACCACAGGTGCTGACCAGCGCCAGGCTCGACAGTCGGGCGCGAGGCGGTTTCGGTGACTATTTGCGCGATTTGGCTCAACCTGGATAAAAATGCGCACCGGTGGGAACATCGACGCGACGAATAGCGTGACTTGAGCAATACTTTGTTCGCGGCAATCCAGGGTTCGGAGAGCGGCACATTGCTATCAATCAGAACAAGGACGTAGCCCGATGAAACCTGTTTCCATCAGCGACAGCAGCCTGCCTGCACAGATCTGGAACAACGCGCCTCAGCTCGACAATATTCCCGTGATCAACACCCAGACCCTGGTCCCGCCCGGCGCGCGCGCCGTGGTGATCGCGCCGCATCCCGGCGATGAAGTCGTGACTTGCGGCGGACTCCTGCAATTACTCAGCACTCTGGGCCATCCCCTGCAATTGATTTCGATCACCGACGGCAGCGCCAGCCATCCGGGGTCGCAGCAGTGGTCGGAGAAACGTCTCAGCGTGTTTCGTCCCCAGGAAAGCGTCGAAGCCTTGCGCCGCCTCGGTTTGCCGATGCACAGCCTGAAATGGATTCGCGGTGGTTTCACCGACAACGCACTGGCCGAGCGCGAGTTGCAGTTGACTCAATTCATTGCGCGGTACTTGCGGCCCGGTGATGTGGTGTTCAGCACCTGGCGCGAGGACGGTAATGTCGACCACGACGCCGTCGGTCGCGCCAGTGCCAAAGCCGCCGCCTCGGTCGGCGTGGCGTTCAACGAAGTCCCCGTCTGGGCATGGCACTGGCTCGCGCGTGATAGAGGACTGATCCCGTGGCATCGCGCCCGCAAGGTCCGCCTCGACACCTGGACCGTCGCTCGCAAAAGCCACGCCACCCACGCCTACGCCAGCCAGCTCGACGGCGAACCGGCCATCGGACTCGCCCCGCTGCTGCCCCGGGTGCTGCTGGAGCGCATGCGGTTGCCGTATGAAATCGTCTTCGTCTGAACCAACACTCCCCTGCAAGAGCCCGGCTTGCCGGCGATGAGGCCATTGAACCTTGAGCTATGCTTGAGGACGCCATCGCTCCAACTGAACTGCCCGCCCCCGCATCAGTCGCATACATAAGCAAGCCTGATTCAGAGGAGTGAAAGTGACCAGTGATTCCAAGCACCAGACCGTCGAATCGACACCATTGGACCCACCGCCGGCGATTCATCGACTCAGAGTGCTGACGGTTAACACCCACAAGGGTTTCACCGCGCTCAACCGACGTTTCATTCTCCCGGAACTGCGTGAAGCGGTGCGCAGTACGTCCGCCGATCTGGTGTTCCTGCAGGAAGTCGTCGGCGAACACGACCGTCATTCTTCCCGCCTCAACAACTGGCCGCAGACTTCGCAATACGAATTTCTGGCCGACAGCATGTGGAGCGATTTTGCCTACGGCCGCAATGCGGTCTATCCCGACGGTCACCACGGTAACGCGCTGCTGTCGAAATACCCGATTCGCGAATACCGAAACCTTGACGTTTCGATTACCGGTCCTGAACGCCGCGGTCTGCTGCATTGCCTGCTGGACGTACCGGGCCACGCCGAAGTTCATGCAATCTGCGTGCACCTGAGCCTGCTGGAAAGTCATCGCCAGTTGCAGCTCCAGTTACTCGGCCAACTGCTCGAATCCCTGCCCGACGATGCACCGGTAATCATTGCCGGCGACTTCAACGACTGGCAGCTACTGGGCAACGCCGCCCTCGCCCGTCACGACTACCTGCACGAAGCCTTCGAGCGCCACCATGGTCGTCCCGCGAAAACTTATCCGGCACGGTTTCCGTTATTGCGTCTGGACCGGATTTACCTGCGCAATGCCAGCAGCCATGAACCAAGGATATTGGCCAGCAGGCCGTGGACGCATCTGTCGGATCATTTGCCGTTAGCGGTGGAAGTGCATCTTTAGTGTTTCCGGCGCGATCCGATAAGCATCATTGATATTGACAGTAATGTACGACGGGACGTGGCGAGCAATCTCGCCGTTCACAGCGGCTTTTGTACCGACTGTCGGTTGCTCGAACACCTCTGGAACAGCGCTTCCACGATGATTTTTTGTACAAACAAGAACTTAGATAACCGCCAAAAAACAATCAGTTGCATAGGCTAAATTAACCATACCGCTCATCGTTCATTTTCTTGACGCCACGCCATCAGTCTTCTTAGCTTCACGTTACTACCCCCGGAAGTACCACCCGGAGCAACCCCCAGGCACCCGTCAGAACGGGCTGCCAGCGGTTTGCCCCAATCCATTCGGTCGCCCCTCAATCAGGGGTAGGAGAGACGCCAGAGCGAGATACCGCATGCGACTGCAAGGTAGACCTCCATGAGAACTTCACTCACCCCACTAGAGATCAAAGTTACTTTTTGCACGGTTTCGAGTTCGCTCCTGCTGTGCTCATCCATGGAAGTGCAGGCCTCGCCTGCCGAGGAAGATACTACCCCCTGGTATGACCAGGAGGTCCCGGTGCTTACCTTGCCCGCGCTCGCCACCACCTACCCCGGTCGATTCAGCCCCAACCCTGATCTGCGAAGTTCACACCTGACCATCGAAGACGCTGCGCCCTCGGCCTGGGATCAGCTTTACGGACAGGCGTCGCGGCAGGCTCAAACCGATTACCTGGCCCAAGGATCCAGCATTCCTGGCGCCAACGAATTCAAAGGCCCGGCGATCCTCACTCTGCAAAGCGGCAACGGCCATACCCAGCAGGTCGGGCTGATCGGCGGCATGAGCCAGTTTAAAGGCAACAGTGACGGCCTGCTGACCAGCCGTGCCCTTGCCGATCCCAACACCGACACCCTCAACCTGCAAGGGCAGAGCCTCGGCGCCTACTACAGCCTGACCGGCCCCCAAGGCTGGCACGTGGATTTGACTGCCAGCGGCGGGCGGGTCAACGGCTTCAGTCGCAATGAACAGGGCGCCCGACAAGCCACCGAAGGCAGCGCGGTCACCTTCTCGGTGGAAGGTGGCTTCCCGATTGGTCTGGGCGCCAACTGGGTGGTCGAACCCCAGGCGCAGTTGATCAATCAGCGCATCACACTGGACACCCCGTACGCGGGTTCCGGCAATGCCTCGTCCAGCGACCTGACGTCCTGGAGCGGCCGGGTCGGTGCGCGATTGAAAGGTAGTTACGACATCAACGGCCTCGCGGTTGAACCGTATGTGCGGACCAACTTGTGGCACACGGTGTACACCGGCAATACCGTGACCCTCGATCAGGTCGACAAGATCAGCAGCAGCCGCAATTCCTCTACCGTTGAAGTGGGTTTGGGCCTGGTGGCCAGAGTGACTCCCGTCGTGAGTCTGTACGTCAGCGCCGATTACAGCAGCGATGTGGATGACAATGATTTGAATGGCTTGATTGGCAGTCTGGGTGTGCGGATGCGCTGGTGAAAATACCGGACTCACCTGTTACTTCTTACAGTAGGCAGGCTTGCGAGGGTCGTGCATTGTGATGAGCAATTCATCTTGATCAAGGCCCACAAGGATGTCTGCAGCGGCGTCGATACACGCGCATACCGGCACACCGACTCTTCAGGTGTCGGATGCGCGTGGACTGCCGGTCAGAACGGTGCAGTTTCATCGGCGGGAGACTGGCGATCCGATTGACACGCGGGTGACCGAGCAACGCTTTGATGCACCAGGTCGATTGGCGGGCAGTCGTGATCCGTATTTGTTCGATCTGGCGCGGGGCGACGGGTCTGTTCCGTTTAACCTGAGCCAGATCATGAGCCTGTCCGGCGTAGCGTTGATGACTTGCAGCGTCGATGCCGGGTGGCGCATTGTGTTGCCGGGTGAAGCCGGGCAATCGGTGGAACATTGGGACGGCTGCGGCAGCCATTCGCTGACGGAGTACGATGAACTGCTGCGCCCGGTGGCCGTGCGTGAATCCGGTCATGAAGTCGCCGAACACACGCTGGAGCGCTTCACCTATGGCGATGCCGGCGCCGAGTTTGCCGCGCGCAACCTGTGCGGCCAACGGGTCCGTCATGATGACCCGGCCGGCACCGTTCATGTCCGTGCCCTGAGTATCAACGGCAATGTGCTGAGTCACTCGCGGAAATTTTTGACCGCAACCGATGCGCCCGATTGGGCGGTCGACGATTTCGTTCGGGATGCGCTGCTCGAACCGGGTGCCGGCGCGACCACTGCTTACACATTTGCACCCAGTAGCGAACTGCTCAGCCAGACTGACGCCTTCGGCAATGTTCAGGCTTTCGCCTATACCGTCGACGGGCAACTGAAAAACACCCGGCTGACCCTGGCGGGTAACGGACAAACCGAAAAACTACTGGTCAGCGCCCTTCACTACACCGCCACCGGCCAGATCGAAGCGGAAACCGCCGGCAACGGTGTCATCACCCGCCACCACTACGACGAAGCCACTGGCCGACTGACCGAACTCAGCGCCCACAAGGTCGATGGCACGCCGCTGCAAACGCTGAAGTACTGCTACGACGCCGTGGGCAATGTGCTGAGCATCGAGGATGCCGCGCAACCGATCCGCTATTTCAACAACCAGCGCATCAGGCCAATCAAAACCTACCGCTACGACACGCTCTACCAATTAATCCACGCCACCGGTTGCGAAGCCAAAACCGGTTCCGGCGGCCCTGCCCTGCCCGACTTGCAGCCGCTGCCTTCGGATCCTGGTCAGCTCGCGAACTACACGCAGACCTTTTACTACGACGCGGGCGGCAATCTGCTAGACCTTGTGCATGTCGGCCCGCAGGCCCATGGCCGCACCCTGACTCGCGCCCGCTACAGCAACCGTTGCTTGCCCGAACGCGACAACCGGCCACCGACCGAGGACGAATTGGTAGCCGGTTTCGATGCCAACGGCAATCTGCGTGAACTTCAGGTCGGCCAGTCCCTGACCTGGGATTTGCGTAACCAGTTGCGCGAGGTGCGTCCCGTTGTGCGCGAAGACGCCGAGGACGACCGCGAGCGCTACATCTACGACGGCGGCGGCCAACGGGTGCGCAAAGTGCATTCGGGACTGACCAAGGCGCGCACGGTTATCCGTGAAGTGCGCTACCTGTCCGGTGTGGAAATCCGCAGTCACAGCGGCACTGGCGAAATCCTTCACGTCATCACCGTCAGTGCCGGCAGCAACAGCGTGCAAGTGCTGCATTGGGTGGCCGGACAACCGCAGGAAATTGCTCAGAACCAGGTCCGCTACAGCCTCGGCGACCACCTGAAATCCAGCACGCTGGAGCTGGACCAAAATGCCGGCCTGATCAGCCAGGAATGGTATTACCCGTTCGGTGGCACCGCGTATTGGGCGGGACGAAATGCGACGGAAGCCAAATACAAAACCGTGCGTTATTCCGGCAAAGAGCGAGATACGACCGGGCTTCTTTACTACGGTTTTCGTTTTTACGCGCCGTGGTTGCAACGGTGGCTTAATCCGGACCCAGCGGGGACAGCAGGCGGAATGAATTTGTTCTCAATGGTAGCCAACAACCCTATTGTTCATTTTGATGAAAGAGGGAATATCCCAGAGAACTTTAATCCGCAACAGTATCTGGTTACTTTCAAGCTGCAGTTTGAAACACTCTACCCAGACCCCTTAGTGACTTTAAATAAGGACAAGGCGAGACATTACGAAAGAAAAATCAATTCAATTACAAGTATTTCAAGTGAAAAAGAACGCCAATACTTTACACGCCAACTTTATAAGTATGGTCGTGTATTATTAAGTCAACGCAGCATGCTAAACAGTTCAGAGTGGTCACAGCAAACCAGGCATCACAACGCAGTTTTTGCTGAGTTTATACTTGCCGCTATGGTTTTTGACGATCTGGATTTTTATGATGTTAAATTTGAATTTCAACAAGGCGCCCCAAGGTTCGGCGCAGAATCTAACGCAGGCAGATTTGGAGGAGGCACAGCTAACCAAGGATATGCTGGCGCAAGCAGTTCACGTCAATCCTCTGGAGCCCAAGCCCCCAGTGGTTCCAATGATCAAAGACAACAATCAAGACCATCCAGCGGACAACGCCCCCCTCCTCAACCCAGCAGTTCCGGTCACGCGCATAGTAGCCGAAGAACTGGTAATGCTGGCGCTGGAAATGGTCGAAGTTTAGCAGCGCCACAATTTAACGTGCCAGTCAACGCCGCGTATCCGCCTTCTCTTCCGCAGGGAGCTGGCGCAAGAACTATAGAAGGATACAATTTGGCCATGCACATTTTGAATAACGAAACCAATGAAAGAGCGGTGTTTCCTGGTGGTTTTAACCTTAGGGAGTTTAGAAAAATTTCATTACTTGTTCACCCGGATAAACTCAAGCTAGATGGAGCACCTCATGTGCAAAGGGCGGCTAATGATGCCTTTCAAATTATCAGCAGATGGAAGGATCGCGCATCATGATAAGCCATCGTCGGCGACGACCTGATAATTCTCAACGTATCGGCGAGCTTTCAGGTGACGCATTGTATTGAATACCAATCGGTACCTACTAATGCTGGAAAAAAAACCAGGCTGTGCAGATACTTGCACACCGTCCTTTCAGGTGTCGGATGCGCGTGGACTGCCAGTCAGGACGGTGCAGTTTCATCGGCGGGAGGCAGGCGATCCGTTTGATACGCGGGTTACCGAGCAACGCTTTGATGCGGCGGGTCGGTTACTGGCCAGTCGTGATCCGTATCTGTTCAATCTGGCTCATACCGATGCCTCTGCACCTTTTAACCTGCGCCAAGTGACGAGTCTGTCAGGTGTCGCATTGATGACCGACAGCGTGGATGCCGGATGGCGTGCTGTGTTGCCGGGTCAAGCAGGGCAATCGGTAGAACATTGGGATGGCCGCCGCAGCCATTCGTTGACCGAGTACGATGAACTGCTGCGCCCGGTGGCCGTGCGTGAATACGGTCATAAAGTGGCCGAACACGCGCTGGAGCGTTTTACCTATGCCGATGCTGGAACGGGGTCTGCCGCGCATAACCTGTGCGGTCAATTGAATCGCCATGACGACTCGGCCGGGACCCTGCATGTCCATGACCTTAGTCTCGTCGGTAACGAGCTGAAGCATACTCGACAGTTCTTGATCAGCACTGATCCGCCCAACTGGCCTGTCGATATTGACGGAAGAAACGCGCTGCTCGAGCCGGGTGACGGCGCGACCACTGCTTACACATTTGCACCCAGTAGCGAACTGCTCAGCCAGACTGACGCCTTCGGCAATGTTCAGGCTTTCGCCTACACCGTCGACGGACTGCTGAAGAACACGAAACTGACCTTGGCGGGTGCCGGGCAAACCGAAAAACTACTGGTCAGCAACCTGCACTACACCGCCACCGGCCAGATCGAATCTGAAACCGCCGGCAACGGCGTCATCACCCGTCATCACTACGACGAGGCCGATGGCCGGCTGACGCAACTCAGCGCCCACAAAGCCGATGGCACGCCGCTGCAAGACCTGAACTATCTCTATGACCCCGTGGGCAATGTGCTGAGCATCGAAGATGCCGCACAACCGATCCGCTACTTCAACAACCAGCGCATCGAGCCCATCAAAACGTATCAGTACGACACGCTCAATCAGTTGATCCGCACCACCGGTTGCGAGGCCCAAAGCGGCCGCGGCGGCCCCACCCCGCCCGACTTTCAATCCCTGCCACTCGACCCCAACCAGATCGCCAACTACACGCAAACCTACCATTACGACGCCGGTGCCAATCTATTGGATCTGTTGCATGTCGGCCCGCAAGCCCACAGCCGCACCCTGACTCGCGCCCGCTACAGCAACCGCTGTTTGCCCGAGCGTGACAATCGACCACCGACCGAAGAAGAACTGGCCGACGGCTTTGACGCCAACGGCAATCTGCGTGGACTGCAGGTTGGCCAGCTACTTGTCTGGGATTTGCGTAACCAACTGCGGGAAGTGCGACCCGTCGTGCGCGAGGACGAAGAGGACGATTGCGAATGCTACATCTACGACGGCGGCGGTCAACGCGTGCGCAAACTGCACTCAAGCCAGACCAATGCCCGCAAGGTTATCCGTGAAGCGCGCTACCTGCCCGGCGTGGAAATCCGCAGTCACAGCGGCACTGGCGAAATCCTTCACGTCATCACCGTCAGTGCCGGCAACAACAGCGTGCAGGTGCTGCATTGGGCGTCGAAACCACCCGATGAGGCTGCTCAGAACCAAGTCCGCTACAGCCTTGGCGATCTCCTGAAATCCAGCACGCTGGAACTGGACCAAAACGCCGACCTGATCAGTCAGGAATGGTATTACCCGTTTGGGGGCACGGCGTACTGGGCAGGTCGAAACGCGACTGAGGCCAAATACAAAACCGTGCGATATTCCGGCAAGGAGCGGGATGCGACAGGGCTCTATTATTATGGCTTTCGCTATTACGTCCCGTGGTTGCAGCGGTGGATCAATCCGGACCCGGCAGGGTATGTAGATGGACTAAACCTGTATCGAATGACAAAGAACAATCCTGTTCGCTTTGAAGATAGCGACGGTTGCCTTTCAAAAGAGGAACGTGCCACAAGGCGTAGAATAGAAAAAAGCTTGCCGATAATAGCAAGAGGCATGACTGCAATCACAAAAAACAACCCCGATTTAGGCAATAAAATCAAAGCCGCCATGGACATCGCGAAAGCCGATCTTTCCAATGCCATCATAGCGGTAGAAACTATAATAAAAGGCGAGGACGATGGGACTTACGAAGGAATTATAAGCGATTATATGGGTGACGTTCTTACACCAGAAGATATGCTTTCAGCGCTAACCAGTCTCGACAATACACGCAAGCAATACGGCTACAACTCCCAACGAATTACATTTGTAAAAAGCGACGATCCAACGAATTTAGCACTCGTTTATTCAGACCAGAACATAAAAAATATATATATCACGGATGAAATCACACAGCATACCAGCGAGCAAATTGCTACCATTATAACTCACGAGTATACACATATCACTGACGAGCTGGGGACCCGAGATTTTTACTATCTAGGAATTCGTGGACACCCTTTCGACGCCCAACTACAAGCCACAAAATGGTTGGACAACTCATATCAACTTAACGAAGTAGACGCTAGAGATCAATCGGATTTTATTGAAGTTTCCGGCGAGTCAGACATGGCCTCGGCATTATCAAAATACGAGACTGACAAACAGTTCCGCGCAAAAGTTGCAACTGGCACCGCGGACGTCTGGGCACATATGATTAAATCTCTTAGCAATAGACTAATAACACAAGATCAGCACGTTTACGTATAAAACTATTTATTAATCGAATGCAAAACGCCTCGACCGCCTTGCGGTGCGGAGAAAAATGCATTGACCTGTCTCACCTGGTACTTCTTACAGTAGGCAGGCTTGTTGGGGGCGTGCATTGTAGACGCCACCTGATCAAGGCCCGCAGAGATGCCTACAGTGGCTGCTTCAAACTTGCATACCGGCACACCGACTCTGGTGGTGTCGGATGCGCGTGGGTTGGCGATTCGTACGGTGCAGTTTCATCGGAGTGAAGCGAACGATCCTGTCGAGACACGGGTAACACATCAGCGCTTTGACGCGATGGGTCGGTTGGCGGGAAGCCATGATCCGTATTTGTTTAAGCTGGCGCAAGCCGACGAGCGCGTTCCCGAGAATCTGACCCAACGTTTCGGTTTGTCGGGTGTCACGCTGTTGACCGACAGTGTGGATGCCGGATGGCGCCTGACATTACCAGGTGCTGCCAGGCAAAGTGTCGAACGTTGGGACGGTCGCAACAGCCATTCGCTGACCGAATACGATCCGTTGCTGCGTCCCGTGGTCGTGCGTGAAAGTGGTCGTGACATCGCCGAGCATGTGCTGGAGCGCTTTACGTATGCCGGTGCAGACGCTGCCGACCATAATCTATGTGGACAGATTGATCGTATTGACGACTCGGCCGGCACCGTCCGCGTCCACGATCTGAGTCTTTTCGGCAGCGTGCTGAAACAGACTCGGCAGTTTCTGATCAGCACCGATCCACCCGACTGGCCGGCCGGTGTTGCCGAGCGAGACGCCCTGCTCGAACCTGGGGAGGGTGCGACCACCTCATACGAATTTGCACCCACCTCCGAGCAGCTCCTGCAGATCGATGCACTCGGCAACATTCAGGCTTTCGCCTACACCGTCGCCGGCCAACTGAAAAACACCCGGCTGACCCTGGCCGGCGATGGCCAGACCGAAAAACTACTGGTCAGCAACCTGCACTACACCGCCACCAGCCAGATCGAATCGGAAACCGCCGGCAACGGTGTCATCACCCGCCACCACTACGACGAGGCCGATGGCCGGCTGATAGAACTCAGCGCCCACAAAGCCAATGGCAACCCGTTGCAACAGTTGAAATACCAGTACGACTCCGTAGGCAATGTAAGGAGCATCGAGGATGCCGCGCAACCGATCCGCTATTTCAACAACCAGCGCCTCGAGCCGATCAAGACCTACCGCTACGACACGCTCTACCAATTAATCCACGCCACCGGTTGCGAAGCCAAAACCGCTTCCGGCGGCCCCGCCCTCCCCGACTTGCATCCGCTGCCGCTCGATCCCGGCCAGCTCGCCAACTACACACAAACCTTCCATTACGACGCGGGCGGCAATCTGCTGGACCTGGCGCACGTCGGTCCGCAGGCCCACGGCCGCACCCTGACTCGCGCCCGCTACAGCAACCGTTGTCTGCCCGAACGCGACAACCGGCCACCGACCGAGGAAGAATTGACGGCCGGTTTCGATGCCAACGGCAATCTGCGTGAACTTCAGGTTGGCCGGTCCCTGACCTGGGATTTGCGAAATCAATTGTGCGAGGTGCGTCCCGTTGTGCGCGAAGATGCCGACGACGACCGCGAGCGCTACATCTACGACGGCGGCGGCCAACGCGTGCGCAAACTGCACTCAAGCCAGACCAATGCCCGCACGGTTATCCGTGAAGTGCGCTACCTGCCCGGCGTCGAAATCCGCAGCCACAGCGGCACTGGCGAAATCCTCCACGTCATCACCGCCAGCGCTGGCAGCAACAGCGTGCAAGTGTTGCATTGGGTGGCCGGACAACCGCAGGAAATTGCTCAGAACCAGGTGCGCTACAGCCTCGGCGATCACCTGAAATCCAGCACGCTGGAACTGGACCAAAACGCCGGCCTGATCAGCCAGGAATGGTATTACCCGTTCGGCGGCACCGCGTATTGGGCGGGCCGAAACGCGACCGAGGCCAACTACAAGACTGTGCGTTATTCGGGCAAAGAGCGCGATACGACCGGGCTTCTTTACTACGAATTTCGTTTTTACGCGCCGTGGCTGCAGCGATGGATCAATCCGGATCCGGCAGGGTCTGTGGACGGAATGAACTTGTTCTCGATGGTTGGCAATAGTCCTATTGTTTTTTTTGATGAGTCCGGACACATCCGAGATAACTTCAACCCAACACAGTACTTGCAAAATTTTAAATTTTTACTTAATGAGGCGCCTGACCCGCCCATCATGTCCTTTCAAGAGTCACGAAGGGTAATCCATCAAATCAAAAATACTCTGCTCAACTTTGAACGCCTATCAACCCCGGAAGAACGAGCGGAATTTAAAAAGTACGTTATCCAATTAAATGAACAATTGAACACTTTTCCACCGTCATTCATGCAAGATAAATGGGGTTCCTACTTTCTCGAGAGGAATCGTTTTTTGTTATCTGCCGCCTCTAAGTTCGAGCCGCTCGACCATACCCCTCGCCCAAAATACATCTATACCGAGAGAGACGGAAAAACCGATAGCCGAGGCCAAACCTACCGGAACGAGGGGCCTGCCAGCCCAGGTGAATCACGCCGACCTGATTATGGAACAGCGCGCTCAGGCGTTGGTCGTTTGGGCACCATTAATACCGCTCAACACGTGCCTTTTGTCCCCCTCCCTCGGGGCACTAGCAGCCACATTTCAAGGGGGTACGAATTTTCCGTCAGACTAATTAACGGTCAAAACATAAACACTATATTCCCGGATGCAAAAAGCCCCAACAGCCGATACAAACGCATTGCGGTGCTCATTCACCCGGACAAACTCTTTCATGAGAGCAGACCGGATGTTCAGCAAAGAGCCACGCAAGCGTTTCAAATACTGGGTCGATGGAGGGATCTTCAAAACGCTACCCCTCAGCCAAACTCACCTCATCACCGCGATCAACCACATCAGGAGTTTTAACGGCGTGTAAGAACAGATAATGAACAATGCCAACTGTGGCGCCATTGTTCATTTCTGCTCCTGAAGAAAGCCGCAACCTCAACCCTCCGGCCGCAACATCAACACCGCCAACGGCGGCAAATTCAACACCAGTGAAAGCGCCTGCCCATGGCTCGCCTCTTCCTCGGTAAACACCCCGCCACTATTTCCGTAATTCGACCCGGCATACGTCGCCGCGTCACTGTTGATCACTTCAGTCCAGCGCCCCGCAAACGGCACGCCAATGCGATAAGCCTGACGTGGCACCGGCGTGAAATTCGCCACCACCAACACCGGCCGTCCATCCCTGCTCCAGCGCAGGAACGCGTAAACGCTGTTAATCGCGTCATCGCCGATCAGCCACTGGAAACCTTGCGGTGCGTCGTCCTGGTCATGCAGCGCCGGTTCTTCGCGGTATAGCCGATTCAGGTCGCCGACCAACGCTTTCACACCCTGGTGTTCCGAATATTGCAGCAAGTACCAATCCAGCTGCTGATCGTGATTCCACTCGCGCCACTGGCCAAACTCGCAGCCCATAAACAACAGTTTCTTGCCCGGGTGCGCCCACATGAAGCTCAGGTACGCCCGCAGATTGGCGAATTTTTGCCAGCGGTCGCCGGGCATCTTGTCGATCAGCGAGTGTTTGCCGTGGACCACTTCGTCGTGGGAGATCGGCAGGATGAAACGCTCGGACCAGGCATACACCAGGCCGAAACTCAGTTCATTGTGGTGATGCGCGCGGTACACCGGATCCTGCTGGATGTAGTGCAGCGAATCGTGCATCCAGCCCATGTTCCATTTGTAATCGAAACCCAGACCGCCCTGTTGCGTGCTCTGGCTCACGCCTGGCCACGCCGTGGATTCTTCAGCGATCACCAGCGCGCCGGGGGCTTCGAGGTTGACCACATCGTTGAGGTGACGCAGGAAGTCGATTGCTTCAAGGTTTTCCCGGCCGCCGTGCCGGTTCGGTATCCATTCGCCCGCCTTGCGCGAGTAATCGCGATACAGCATCGACGCCACCGCATCGACGCGCAGGCCATCGACATGGAAATGTTTGAGCCAGTGCAATCCCGACGCCAGCATGTAGCCGTGCACTTCGGTGCGGCCGAGGTTGTAGATCAGCGTGTCCCAATCCTGATGAAAACCTTCCAGCGGGTTGCCATATTCGTACAGTGCCGTGCCGTCGAATTGCGCCAGACCATGAGTATCGGTCGGGAAATGCGCAGGCACCCAATCAAGGATCACGCCGATGTCGGCCAGGTGACAGGCGTTGACGAACGCGGCGAAATCATCCGGCGAACCGTAGCGTGCGCTCGGGGCGAATTGCGAAAGCAGTTGATAGCCCCACGAACCGCCGAACGGGTGTTCCATGATCGGCATCAGTTCGATGTGGGTGAAGCCCAGCTCTTTGACGTACGGGATCAACCGTTCACCCAGTTCGTGCCAATTGTACTGGCGTGCAACTTCGCCCAGATCGTCCAGCTCGCACTGCCAGGAGCCGGCGTGCAATTCATAGATCGACAGCGGCGCGCTAGGTTGTGAACGCTCGACCCGGGCCTGCATCCACTCGTGGTCCTGCCACTCGATGCTCAGCGGCGAGGCGACTTTCGACGCGGTGTCCGGCGGCAGTGAGGTGGCCAGGGCCATCGGATCGGCCTTCAGCGGCAGAATGCCGTGGGTGCCGAGGATCTCGTACTTGTAGGCCTCCCCTGCCTGCATCCGCGGGATGAACAATTCCCAGACGCCGGTCGGGTGGCGCAGGCGCATCGGGTGCCGACGGCCATCCCAGTTATTGAAGTCGCCGACCACCGACACCCGCTTAGCGTTGGGTGCCCACACCGCAAATCGCACACCGTCGACGCCTTCGACGTTTTTCAACTGCGCACCGAGGCAACTGCTCAAGTCGCGGTGATTGCCTTCGGCGAACAGGTACAAGTCCATCTCACCCAGCAACGCACCAAAGCTGTAGGGGTCTTCGGAAACCTGTTCGCCGCCGGCCCAACGGGTGCGCAGCATATACGGCTGCGCGCGCTCGAAATGCCCGACAAACAACCCCGGCGTCTGGGTGGCTTCAAGGCTGCCGAGTTCTTCGCCGGAGTCCTTGGCCAGCACCTGCACGCTCAGCGCGTCTGGCAGATAAGCCCGAATGAATTGCCCGCCAGCGCCATCGCCATGGGGGCCGAGGATTGCAAAGGGGTCGTGATGTTCGGCGCGTACCAGCGCGTCGATGTCCCGCGATCCGGGCAGTAACGCCTCTTTAGCGTGACCCTGTTCCTTGTTCGAGAAACTCATGACTACTCTCCACCAAGATCGGAAAAGGGTTTAAGCCCACTCAATAATCCATATAAACCGTGCAACGGCACGGGCAGCCAAGTGGGCCGATTCTCTGCCTCATAGGCCACCTCATACGCCGCTTTCTCCAGACCGAACAACGCCAGCGCAGCGTCCTCGCCTTCCGGATCTTGCCACGCATGAGCAAGACTAGCTGCCGCCAGCCGATAAGCGTCGACAAATGCCTGTCGCGCTTCACTTAAATAGCGTTCGGCGACGCGCTGACGAGCGGCCTGCGCATCTGCGGTTTGATCGACGTTGTGCACGTTGATTGCCATCGCCGCAGCGTAATCAAAGGAACGCAACACACCGCTGACGTCTTTGTACGGACTGTGCTTGCCGCGCCGTTCGGCCAATGGCCGCGCCGGTTCGCCTTCGAAGTCGATCAGATACGCATCACCCTTGATCACCAGCACCTGCCCGAGGTGCAAGTCGCCATGGACGCGAATCCGCAGACCACCGGTTGCTTTTTTACCCAGGTCCTGGACGTGGCCGAGGATGGCTTTTTTGTTGTCCAGCAAACGGCTGACCAGGGTTTTGTCCGCCGGGTTCAATTCGCGTTGATGCTGTTTGAGCAACTTCAGCGCGCGCTCCAACTGCGCCGCGACATCCTTGGCCGAGGCCAGGGCATCTTTTTGCGTGGTGACTTGCGGGGCGAAGTCCGGATCGTCGGTGGGCGCCGCCAGCACTTGGTGCATCTCACCCAGGCGCTGGCCGAGCATGCCGGCGAAATCTTTCATCTCGCCGAGGGCGTTGTAATGTTGCTCCTGCTCGGACATGGCGTCGGCTAGCTCGTCGCGTAGCGCACGTTCGAGGTTGTTTTGCGTCCATTCCCACGCATCCCCCTGATTGCTCAGGTAACCCTGGGCGATCATCAACAGATTGTCTTCGCCGCTGGCGTCGCGGCGCACCACCGAACCGAGCAGCGGCGAGATGTTGGCAAAGCCTGCGTTGGTCAGGTACGCACTCATTTCCAGTTCCGGGTGCACGCCCGAGGCGATCTTGCGGATCAGCTTCAGCACCATGGTTTTGCCTACCACCACCGAACTGTTGGATTGCTCGGCGGACAGGTAACGCACTTCCGACTCGGCCGTCAGGCCCAGGTTCGCCAGCTCGGCGGTCGGCTCGAAACGAATCTCGCCGCCATCCGAAGGCAATACCGTGCTGTCCTGTATGCCTTGCAACACGGCGCGAATGAAGTTTTCCAGGCTGAACGCATCGGTGATCAAGCCCACCTGCGGACCGCGCCGGACCCTCGACAACGCCAGTTGCTGCGGCAACGCCGGCCCGACCTGATCGTCCGCAATGAAGCCGAACGGCAACTGATAACGACTGGTTTGGCCGCCGCTGGTGACTTCGATTTCACTCAGCAGCACCGGATGCTGCGCATCACCGAAACGCACGCCATAGGCCAGGTTGACCTTCTCAATGGCCGCGTCCTTGCCGGCAAACCAACGCCGGTTCTGCAACCAGCTCGGCAAGATGCCTTGCTCCAGCGTGCCCCGGGACGGCGCTTCGAGCAGCTCCTCCATGCGCTTTTTCAACACCAGCGTGGTGAAATCCGGCAGGCTTTGCGCCGGCTCCACGTGCCAGCTCGGCATCTGGTTTTCTGCCGCCAGTACGAACCAATAGAAGCCGTAAGGCGCCAGAGTCAGGAGGAAATTCAACTGACCAATCGGTGGAAACGCATTACCGCCAAGCATTTCCACCGGCACCATGCCGACGAAGGCCGAGAGGTCGAGTTCTGCCGCTTGCGCGCTACGGGACACGTTGGCCACGCACAGAATGATTTCGTGCTTGCCATCGGCCCCTGTGAATTCACGGGTGTAGGCCAGAATCCGCCGGTTGCTCGGCGACAGCATCTTCAGCGTGCCACGGCCGAAGGCCTTGGACTGCTTGCGCACCGCAAGCATGCGGCGGGTCCAGTTCAGCAGCGAATGCGGGTCGCCGGCCTGGGTTTCAACGTTGACCGACAGGTAACCGTATTGCGGGTCCATGATCGGTGGCAGCACCAGACTCGCCGGGTCGGCGCGAGAAAAACCGCCGTTACGGTCGATTGACCATTGCATCGGCGTACGTACGCCATCGCGGTCGCCGAGGTAGATGTTGTCGCCCATGCCGATTTCATCACCGTAATACAGCGTCGGTGTGCCTGGCATCGACAGCAGCAGGCTGTTAAGCAATTCGACGCGACGACGATCACGCTCCATCAGAGGCGCGAGGCGACGGCGAATTCCCAGGTTGATCCGCGCACGACGGTCGGCGGCGTAGTAATTCCACAGGTAATCGCGCTCCTTGTCGGTGACCATTTCCAGGGTCAACTCATCGTGGTTGCGCAGGAAAATCGCCCACTGACAGTTGGCCGGGATTTCCGGGGTCTGACGCAGAATGTCGGTGATCGGGAAGCGGTCTTCCTGGGCCAGCGCCATGTACATCCGCGGCATCAGCGGGAAGTGAAAGGCCATGTGGCATTCGTCGCCGTTCAGGCCTTGTTTATCGGTGTCACCGAAGTACAGTTGCGTGTCCTCCGGCCACTGGTTGGCCTCGGCGAGCAGCATGCGGTCGGGGTAATTGGCGTCGATTTCGGCGCGTATCTGCTTGAGGACGTCGTGGGTCTCGGGCAGGTTTTCGTTGTTGGTGCCGTCGCGTTCGATGAGGTAGGGAATCGCATCCAGACGCAAACCGTCGATGCCCATGTCGAGCCAATAGCGCATCACCGAGAGCACGGCTTTCATGACTTGCGGGTTATCGAAGTTCAGGTCCGGCTGATGGGAATAGAAGCGATGCCAGAAGTACTGGCCGGCGACCGGGTCCCAGGTCCAGTTGGACTTTTCGGTGTCGAGAAAGATGATGCGAGTGCCGTCGTACTTTTGATCGTCATCGGACCACACGTAAAAATCCCGCGCCGCCGAGCCGGGCTTGGCTTTGCGGGCACGCTGGAACCACGCGTGCTGGTCCGAGGTGTGGTTGATGACCAGTTCGGTAATCACCCGCAAGCCGCGTTTGTGCGCTTCAGAGATAAAGCGCTTGGCGTCGGCCATGGTGCCGTAATCGGGGTGCACTCCGCGGTATTCGGCAATGTCGTAACCATCATCGCGCCGTGGCGACGGGTAAAACGGCAATAGCCAGATGGTGTTGACACCGAGGTCGGCAATGTAATCGAGTTTGGCGATAAGGCCCGGAAAGTCGCCGATCCCGTCATTGTTGGAGTCGAAAAAAGACTTAACGTGAACCTGGTAGATCACCGCATCCTTGTACCAGAGCGGGTCCTTGATGAAGGTGGCTGCCTTGGGTTTCTTCGCCATTTGAAACTCCTGTTGATGATCGTTCTAGACAGTGATCCGCCAAATCCCGAACGGCTGATGCACCGGGTCGATCCGCATGAACTGGTACTTGCCGTGCCAGGTCCAGCGATGACCACTCATCAAATCTTCGCCCTGGGTGCTGGCGTCGTCAGGCAACCCCATTTCCCACAACGGCAATTCGAAATTCGCTTCCTGAACGTTGTGCGGATCGAGGCTGACGGCCACCAGAATGAAATTGCTGCCATCGGCGCTGCGTTTGCCGAAATACAGAATGTTGTCATTCCAGGCGTTGTACACCGTGAGCCCCAAATGCGTGTGCAAGGCCGGGTTTTGCCGCCGAATGCGATTGAGCTGCGCGATCTCGGCAATGATGTTGCCGGGCGCATTGAAGTCCCTTGGGCGAATCTCGTACTTCTCGGAATTGAGGTATTCCTCCTTCCCCGGCACGGGCGCGGCTTCGCAGAGTTCAAACCCGGAATACATGCCCCACAGGCCCGAGCCCATGGTCGCCAACGCCGCGCGAATAAGGAAACCGGCACGCCCGGACTCATGCAGAAACGCCGGGTTGATGTCTGGCGTATTGACGAAGAAATTCGGCCGGTAGCATTCTCGCCACGGCGATTCATTCAACTCGGTGAGATAAGTCGACAGTTCGTACTTGGTGTTACGCCAGGTGAAATAGGTGTAGCTCTGGGAGTAACCGACCTTGCCCAGTCGCGCCATCATCGCCGGCGTGGTAAAGGCTTCGGCGAGGAAGATCACCTCCGGGTACAGCGCCCGCACATCGGCGATCAGCCACTGCCAGAATGGCAACGGTTTTGTGTGCGGGTTATCGACGCGAAAGATCTTCACGCCCTCCTCGACCCAGCCGACCACAATGTCGCGCAACTCGACCCAGAGGCTGGGAATCGCATCGGCGGCATAGAAGTCGACGTTGACGATGTCCTGATACTTTTTCGGCGGGTTCTCGGCGTATTTGATCGTGCCGTCCGGGCGCCAGTTGAACCAGCCAGGGTGCTGTTTGAGCCACGGATGATCCTGGGAACACTGGATGGCGAAGTCGAGCGCGATTTCCAGGCCATGGTCAGCCGCCGCTGCCACCAGTCGACGGAAGTCTTCGCGGGTGCCCAGTTCCGAGTGGATCGCCTCATGCCCGCCCTCTTCGCTGCCAATGGCATACGGGCTGCCCGGATCGTCGGGGCCGGCAGTGAGGGAGTTGTTCGGGCCTTTGCGGTAGCTGCGCCCGATCGGGTGGATCGGCGGAAAGTACAGCACGTCGAAACCCATGTCCTGGATCATCGGCAGCCGCGAATGCACGTCGTTAAACGTACCGTGACGGGCCGGATCGTCGGTGATCGAGCGCGGAAACAACTCATACCAACTGGCGAACTGAGCGAGCTCGCGTTCGACGTCCAACGGATACTCGGGGCTGAGGCTCAAATAGGCGCGGTGATCGGCCTGAGCCATCAGATCGGCGCTGCGCTGGTGCAGAAACAGCGCCACCTGCTCGATTTCGAGCAACCCGGCCAGTTCGTGGTGCAGCGCTGCCAACGCTTCACTCAGTGGGCCTTCGGAGCGTGCGGCTGCCTGTTGAACCAAGGTGCGACCTTCTTGCAACTCAAGACTGACGGGCACACGGGCCGAGTGCTTCTTCTCCAGCTCATAGCAGAAGCTGGCGAACTGATCGATCCAGGCCTCGATGCAGAACACATAACGGCCCTGACGCGCGACGCGAAATTGGCCTTGATACCCGTTATTGCCCAGCTCACCCATGACTGCGCTTTGCCAAGTGTCATCATCGGCAGCGCGCCAGCGAACCCTGACCGCCAGCTTGTCGTGCCCGTCGGCGAAGACTTTACTGGTCACCACCACGTCTTGCCCCACCACCGCTTTCACGGCGAATTGCCCGCCATCAAGGGTCGGCATGGTGTTTTCAATGGCGATGCGCGGCAGCAACAAGGCCTGCGACAGCGGCATATGAGGGTTGTAGTTGAGCTCTGTCGGTTTTTCAGCAGTCATCGAGCATCTCTCCTTTACGCCCCATGGACGCTCTTGTACCTGATCGTCGTTCGCGCAAGGCCAGCGGCCCCGGAATGAACTCACTTAGGTTCCGAGCGACAGGCCTCGGTAAAGTTCACGTGGATGTGCCCGGACCTTTGGTGGAATCAATTCCTGTGCGCGGTGGTCAATCCACTTAAGCACGACTTGCGCCATCTGCCACTGGAGGCTTCAACGATGAGTATCCCAATCCCGGCTGAAACGCCTGATCCGAATATCGACAGCCCGACGATTCCACCGACAGAGCCTACGCCGGTGCCCGAGCAGGAGCCGCCGGGGACAACACCGCCAGCGCGGGAAGATCCGCCGGAGACCATGCCGCCGGTGATCGTTGTGCCGGCGTGATGACGGCTCTAATACGCCCTCGCCACGTTGTAGGAGCTAGCTTGCTCGCGAAGATCGTCAACGTTAACGCCGCAAGCTTGAACCCCAAGGCGAGGTCGGGCGTTTCGCGAGCAAGCACGTTCCTACAAGGTTTTTTCCCAGAACGGTGTAGTACCGATCCTGTAGTGACTTTTCCCACTATCGAATGCTTTACGAAATCCCCTTGCATGCTCTTAGATACCCCAGTCCCTTAAGTCAGAGCATCCAGCCATGTCATCAATATTTTTCAGTGTCAGCAGCTTTACAGAAAGCGTGAGCGCACCACGATCTGCGCTCAACCGTGAATCACTGAACGACGGCTGGCCTGAAAGTGAAACTATTCAACTACGAGCTACTTTATTTCATGATCGATCGCGAGCAACCGGAAAAGGCCGTCAAGAGCTCACTCGCTCACGACATTGACCTGCGTTATCGGAGCTTCGATTTCTCCCAAAACGAGTTGGTAAATGAAAACCATTGGGACGTCCAATCGGCATTGAATATGGCCGAACCTGAACCGGCATCTGAACGGGCACCTAATAGTCGCTAAGGTTTATCTTCCGAATCGCTTTTTTCGAGCATCCTCACAATCCTCGGCATCACACTAAAGATCACCAACGCCAGCAACGTACTGAATACCGCCGTCGCCTCACGCCCCAACCCGGCGGAAACACCAATGGCTGCGGTCATCCACAACCCGGCGGCAGTGGTCAGGCCTTTCACGTGGCCCTCATCGCCTTCCTGGTTTTTCAGGATGGTCCCGGCGCCGAGAAAACCGATCCCGGCGATCACCCCCTGCACCACACGACTCATGGCATCGGCCTGAGCGCCGGACATTTGCGGCACCAGCACGAACAATGCGGCACCCAGTGCGACCAGCATATGTGTTCGCACTCCGGCGGCTTTGCCCTTGTGTTCACGCTCGAAGCCCAAAATTCCGCCCAAAATCGCCGCTATCAGCAATCTGACGGTAATTCTTGTCAGTTGTGCGGCGTCGCCGATGTCGGCGAACTCCGCTTGCAGCGTCACCCAAACCTCATGCCACCAGGCGTTCATGGTGCGATCCTTGTCAATGCTCGATAGAGGATGGACCGCGCCGACCATTAATCGGTTGCACAGAACGATGGCGGCGGGATGTGCCCTAACAGTTAAGAATCCGCAGAAAAAAGGACCTCTCCATGACTGTGCGCATCGAAAATCAGACTTGCTTCTTTTCCACGGAGAACGGCGAAGAAATTCGTCTGTGTCCCGACGTCACCATCGTCACCGACGGCGCCAAAGCCATGTCAGCGGTGGACATCAACGGCCAGCGCATCTACATCACCGAAGCAGAAGCCGATGCATTGACCGTAGCAGGTGCCGTTGACGGTCGCCGGCATTTGAAGGCCACCGACAGTGATTCGGTGATTTGACTGACCCGGATCAACATCGCGCGCGGGTGCCTGATATAGGCGCCCGCGCCCCGTTCTGACGGGTGCATCAACTTGTCGCAGGGTGTCACTCAACGCCCATCTGATCCGCTTTTTATTGCGATACCTGAGTCTGTTATGCAAACAGATCGCCGCTCATAGTGCTCGTGCCTGATGGAGGCTGATGAGCGAAAGACCATGAGCGAGAGAATCCCCGTCCGAACCGTAGAACCCGACTCATTTATAAAAAATGAGCCTTCGCGTCCAAAAACGAAGGCCAAATCCAGCGACAACCTGATCCACACCCGCAGCTTCACCGGCCTGTTCCGCACCTTGCGTTTGAGCGGGGCAGGATTTCTGTTTCTGCTGTTTTTCGGCACCGTATGGTTGAACTGGGGCGGCCGTCAGGCAGTGCTCTGGGACCTTTCCGAGAGCAAATTCCACATCTTCGGTGCGACCTTCTGGCCACAGGACTTCATCCTCCTGTCGGCGCTGTTGATCATTGCCGCGTTCGGTCTGTTTGCAATCACCGTGTTTGCTGGCCGAGTCTGGTGCGGCTACACCTGCCCGCAGAGCTCCTGGACCTGGATCTTCATGTGGTGCGAGAAGATCACCGAAGGCGAGCGCAACCAGCGAATCAAGCTGCAAGCCGCGCCTTGGAGCTTGAATAAACTGATGCGCCGCTCGGCCAAGCACACCTTGTGGCTGGCGATCAGTGTGCTGACGGGGCTGACATTTGTCGGTTACTTCACGCCGATCCGGCCGCTGGCCGAAGAACTGCTGACCTTGCAGATGAGCGGTGTCAGCCTGTTCTGGGTGCTGTTCTTCACCGGCGCCACATACATCAACGCCGGTTGGCTGCGCGAAGCGGTGTGCATGCACATGTGCCCGTATGCGCGGTTCCAGAGTGTGATGTTCGACAAAGACACCCTGACCATTTCCTACGATGTCGCCCGCGGTGAAAACCGTGGCCCGCGCAAACGTGACGTGAAACCTGTCGACGCCGGCCTCGGTGACTGCATTGATTGCCAACTGTGTGTGCAGGTCTGCCCGACCGGCATCGACATTCGCGATGGCTTGCAGATGGAATGCATCGGGTGCGCCGCGTGTATCGACGCCTGTGATTCGATCATGGACAAAATGGGCTATGCCCGCGGGCTGATCAGCTACACCTCGGAGCATGAGTTGCAGGGTGGCAAGACGCATCTGCTGCGGCCACGGCTGATCGGCTACACCGCGGTGTTGCTGGTGATGATCGGCGCCCTCGCCCTCGCGCTGGTGGAACGGCCGATGGTGTCGCTGGACGTCAGCAAGGACCGTGGCCTGTTCCGCGAGAACAGCCAGGGGCAGATCGAAAACATCTACAGCTTGAAAGTCATCAACAAGACCCAGCAACGTCAAGACTACCGATTGACCCTGGTCGATGGCGACGGCTTCCAGCTGCAAGGCAGGACCGAGCTGAGCCTGGCCCCGGGCGAAATTGTTGACGTGCCGGTGTCCGTGGCGATGACCACCGAACGCCCGAGCAGCAGTTCGCAGAGCATCAGTTTCAAGATCGTCGACAGCGATGAACCTGATGTTTATAGCGTGGCCAACAGCCGGTTTGTTGCGCCGATGAACCGTTGATCCCTTAGACTGCATCGCCAGCAAGCCGGCGCCTACAGATTGCGCAGACCTGCAGGAGCCGACTTGCTGGCGATGAAGCCCCCCCCAATTTCTCTGCATACCGCAACGCCAGGGCACTCGATGAAACGCTACGAAAAATTCGCCGACGACATCGCTGAACTGATCCGCTCCGGCGTCCTCGGCCCCGGCCAGCGCGTGCCCTCGGTGCGCTACGCCAGCCAGACCTACGGCGTCAGCCCGTCCACGGTGTTTCAGGCCTATTACCTGCTGGAACGCCGCGGCCTGATCCGCGCCCGCCCGCGTTCCGGCTACTTCGTCAACACCCACGCACCGAGCCCGTTTTCAGAACCAGTGATCAGCAGCCAGGTCAACGAATCCACCGAAGTCGACGTTAGCGAACTGGTGTTCTCGGTCCTCGACTCGATCAAAGACCCCAACACCGTCCCCTTCGGCTCGGCGTTCCCCAGCCCGTCCCTGTTTCCCTTGCAACGGCTGTCCCGTTCCCTGGCCAGCGCCGCCCGGGAGATGGACCCGCGCATGGTCGTCACCGACATGTCGCCGGGCAACCCGCAACTGCGCCGGCAAATCGCCCTGCGCTACATGGTCGGCGGGCTGATGTTACCCATGGAAGAACTGCTGATCACCAACGGCGCGCTGGAAGCGCTGAACCTGTGCCTGCAAGCCGTCACTGAACCCGGCGATCTGGTGGCAATCGAAGCCCCGGCGTTCTACGCCTGCCTGCAAATCCTCGAACGGCTGAAACTCAAAGCCGTGGAAATCCCCGTACACCCCCGCGACGGCATCGACCTTGGCGTGCTCGCGCAAACCCTGGAACGCCACCCGATCAAGGCCTGCTGGTGCATGACCAGTTTTCAGAACCCCATGGGCGCCACCATGCCCGAGGCAAAGAAACAGGAACTCGTGGAGTTGTTGCGCAGCCATCAGGTGCCCCTGATCGAGGATGACGTTTACGCCGAACTGTATTACGGGCAACAAGCGCCGAAACCGGCGAAAGCGTTCGACACCGAAGGATTGGTGATGCATTGCGGCTCATTCGCCAAAAGCCTCGCCCCTGGCTATCGCATTGGCTGGGTGGCCGCCGGGCGCTTTGCGCAGAAGATTGAGCGACTGAAACTCATGACCTCGCTGTGCGCGTCGATGCCGGCTCAAGCGGCGATTGCCGATTACTTGCAACACGGTGGCTATGACCGGCATCTGCGCAAATTGCGTTACGCCCTGGAAGAACAGCAGAGTGCGATGCTGGCGGCGATCGCTCGCTACTTCCCGGCGCAGACTCGTGTGAGCCAACCGGCGGGCGGGTATTTTTTGTGGCTGGAATTGCCAGCGCAGATGGATTCGTTGAAGTTATTTCAGATGGCGTTGGCGCAAGGGATCAGCATTGCGCCGGGGCCGATATTTTCGCCGGCGCAGCGGTTCCGGAACTGTATTCGGCTGAACTATGGCAGCCCTTGGGATGAGGCTGCGGAGAAGGCGATGGAGACGTTGGGGCGGATTGTAAGGTCGTTTTGAACGTGACGAGCTTCCCATATCGGTGCCTCAACCGAAATCAAGGTTGAGCTGTTCGAAGTTGCCTTGCTCTACTCATCGCCCCCGCGAAGGCAGCTAGCGTATCGGCATTTTCCAACGCCGCGTCCCCTCTAAACGTAAGAGAAGTTTCGAACTTCTTTAAGGCCTCATCAAAATTATCGACCCCTGCTTTAAAAATAAGATGCGTCCGATTCCCCTCGACAAAGAAAGCTGGATCAAAGCTTGAACTTTCCATCATATGTTTCGAATCGCCCTCCATGAAAGAATACAGACAACTATCAATGTCGGCGTGCGGGATGTTATTTTCCGCTGCTTCTTTCCATTCCTGATCATTCATCCCCAAATACCAATAATCCATAGAGCGAAATATTCCACCGCCATGACTTAATTCGTGAATTATTGTGTGAGCATTGTCTTTCGTCGTGCGTTTTAAAATAACTTCCGAATTAAAATAGATTTTCTTTCTTTTGGCAGAAACAAATGTAAAAGCCGAGGTATCTGAATAGTCCCCTTCGCCTGAGAAAACCACAAATCTGTCTTGCTCGCTCTCTAAGCTTTCAATATCTGCAAGTAACTCACGATAACCATCAATCAAATAATTAACATCATCAACGCCGACGTCTCCAAAGTACAACCTGACAACCTCCACATCAAAATGACCGCCCTCCAATTCACTTACTGTATCCTTTAGTATTCCTTTCGCCGTGCCCAGCGCCGTAATCAGTGCATCAGCCACTTCGGGCAAATGCTGCCTGATATTATTCAGGCTGCGCTGGCGAATCATATGACTCACGTCGCCACGCTGTTCAACCAAAGAGTCATTAATAATTGCAGATATGGAAATACGCCCTTGCTGATCCATAAAACCAATCGGGTTATTCCGAACAAACCGGTAAAAATTCATCCCATCCACATCCCCCGCCGGATCTGGATTCAACCAGTGCAACAACCAAGTTGCGTAATAACGCGCACCGTAATAATAAAGCCCCGTTGCATCTCGCTCCTTGCCTGAATAACGAATGGTCTTGTAGCTGGTTTCCACCTCACACCGCCCCGCCAGCCACGCTGTGCCACCAAACGGGTAAAACACTTCCTGGCTGATCGGTTTTGCTTCGGCATCCACTTCAACCGCACTCGACCCCAGGTGATCGTCGAAGCAGTAGCGCAACTGATCGTTGGCCACGCCTTCAGGTGGCGGGCTGTCCCAATGCAGCAGCCGCACTGAACAGTGCCCGGCCTGAACACTGACGACCTGCAACTGCTCACCCGACGCGGTGTGGCTGTGCAATTCGATGCCCGGCAGGTAGCGCACTTCTGAGGTATGGCTGACGGATTTCGCCGCAGCACTTCGCCATTTACGCAGGCGCATGCCTTCGCTGTCGTAGACGTAGCGCTCCAGATCAGCGGCGGCATCGAGCCGCGCCACCTGGATGACCTGGGCCAATTCATTACGGCCGTTCCACTGCAACGCCTGACCGGGTTGCAGCTCCAGCAGGTTGCCGCGAACATCGAACAGCGTCGCCGGATCCGTACCCGGTCGCTGTTTGATACTGCGATTGCTGTTCGCGGCCACCTGCATGCTCAAGGTGTCGTTCTCGGCACCGAGGTGAAGGCGTTTCAACAGATTGCCCGCGGCATCGTAGTGATAGGTTTCGCTGTAGTTGCGCCAGCGGCTGGCGTCGGGTGGACCGAAGCCTTGCCACTCGGGCAATGCCGGGCCGAATGAGGGTTTCGCGGTTTCCCAACCGGTGGCTTTGATCAATTGATACAGCGTGTCGTAGCTGAACCGTCGGACCGGTTCGATGCGCTGATTGGCGAAATACTGGATCGGTAACGCCGCGTCGGCGATTTCAGTGATGTTGCCTGACGGGTCATAGCGGTAACTCAGGTGCTGCAAAAACACACCGTCCGGGTCCTGATTGGCCAGCGACAGCAGACGGCCATCGGCCGGGTCATAAGTGCAAAAGGTGCGCATGCCGTTGCCGGCCCGTTCCTGTTGCACCTGGCCGAAGGCGTTGTACTCGATGTCGTTGACCAGCGTTTCGACAGCGGTGTTTCCAGCGCGTTGCAGACAAACTTCGCGCAATTGACCGACCCGATCCTGCGCGAAGTGGCGGACATGACCCTTGGCATCGGTCTGGCTCAGCGCCTCGCCGGTCGCCGCAAAACGCCAGGCAGAATGCGCACCATCACCGGGCTCCAAGAGCTGGTTGCGTCCAGCTTCGGTGACGGGCCAGTCGGGCGAATCGAGATTGTCGAGAAAGTGCCTAACCTCAGCCAGGACCACACCCGACAGCCCATACTCGGGCAACAGCCGGCTGCCCGCCGGATCATCGTGGCGCACCGCTTGGCCGCAGCGATTGTGCAGCGCATCGTCGGGCGAAGAACTGCCCCAGGTGATCCGCTCGGCACAGCGTTCGGCTTCGGCGACGCAATGCTCAAAGATCGCCACCGGCCGCAACAACGCATCAAGTTCGCTGCGACGATGCCAGCCTCGCTGGTCCCACGCCTCAAGCGCCTGCCCCGCTGCGCCGCACAAACTCAGCTGCCAGCCCGCATCGACACTGTCGCTGCAAAGGCTCTGGCCTGAGAGGCTATACAAAGTAGACAGGTTGGGCGGCACCGAAACACCCGACTGCATCAACGCAAACAACCGGGGATCACGCTGTTGCGTGAGTCGCCCAACAGCATCGTGGAGCTGGTGCGTGACCCACGTATCAAGCGGTTCATTAACGGCGCGTCGATGATAAGCCACCGCACGAACGGCTAAACCGCGTGGCCCAATGACGCTGATTGACGGCGTGTGGCTGTGCAAATCGTGGCACTCATCTGTCAGGAGGCCACTCGCAATCTAGGTGCAGGAGCAATCAGCGTCTACTGTCAACAATGACAGTAGACAGCCATTCAACGGCCGCCACCGAGATCAACAAACGTCCCGGTCGCATACGACGCCTTATCCGACAACAACCACACAATCGCCTCCGCCACTTCATCCGGCCGGCCACCGCGCGCCATCGGTATCGCCGATTCCAGTTTGCTGACCCGGTCCGGATCGCCACTCAGCGCGTGGAAATCGGTGTAGATGTAGCCAGGCCGCACGGCGTTGACGCGGATACCTTCGCCGGCCACTTCCTTGGACAGGCCGACGGTGAAGGTGTCGAGTGCACCTTTGGAGGCCGCGTAGTCGACGTATTCGCCGGGGGCGCCCAAGCGTGCGGCCACCGAGGAGACGTTGACGATGCTGCCACCCTGGCCGCCATGTTTGGGCGACATGCGCAGGATTGCGTGCTTGGCGCAAAGGATCGGCGCGAGGACGTTGGTTTTGAGGATTTTGAGAATGCGGAATTCGGACATTTCGTCGACCCGGGACTTGTGTCCCACGGTGCCGGCGTTGTTGACCAGTGCGGTGACCCGGCCCAGTTCCGTGTCGACCCGGTGAAACAGAGCGATCACTTCGTCTTCGATGCTGACGTCGGCACGGACCGTGATCGCTTGGGCACCGAGGGCGCGGACTTGCGCGAGCACACGGTGCGCGGCTTCTTCATCGGATTGATAGTTGATGCAGATCCGATAGCCCTGTTCCGCGGCCAACAAGGCAGTAGCGGCGCCGATGCCGCGGCTGCCGCCGGTGATGACGATGACTTTGTCCATGCTGGCTGTTCCCCGTTCGAGCGTAAGCAATCGGGGGCAAGAATAACCGTCATCGGCGTTTTTTGCATGAGGTGTTGTGATGTCAGGGCGGACGCCATCACTGGCAAGCCAGCACCTACATCGGACTACGCGGTCTCGCTTCAAGCCAGCGCCAGTTTCTCCGCCCGAACAATATCGACCATGAAGCGCTCCGGCGGTTGCGGGTGCCCCAGCAAGTAACCCTGCAACGAGTCACAGCCCAGTTGGGTCAGGAAATCCTGCTGCACGTCGGTTTCCACCCCTTCGGCAACGATCCGCAAACCCAGTGCCTGGCCCAGCGCGACGATCGCAGAAACGATGGCGGCGTCGTCGCTGTCGCGTTCCAGATCGCGGACAAAACCACGGTCGATCTTCAATTCGTTGGCCGGCAAGCGCTTGAGGTACATCAAACTCGAGTAGCCGGTGCCAAAGTCATCGATGGACAGGTCGACGCCCATCGCCGAGAGTTCATTGAGCACCGTCATGCTCGCATCGGCGTCGCTCATGGCGGTGGTTTCGGTGATTTCCAGGGTCAGGCTGTTGGCCGGCAAATGGTGCGTGGCCAGGGCTTTGGCGACACTCTGAACCAGGCCTGCATGGCAGAACTGCAGGGCCGAGAGGTTCACCGCGATGCGCCAGTCGGTGTAGCCGAGCACGTACCACTCGCGCATCTGGCGGCAGGCTTCGTTGAGCACCCAGTCGCCAATCGGAATGATCAGTCCGGTTTTCTCCGCCAGCTCAATGAACTTGTCCGGCAGCAGCATGCCTTGGGTCGGGTGCACCCAACGCAACAGCGCTTCGGCGCCGACCGGCCGGCCATTGCTGGCGTCGAACTTGGGCTGGTAATAGAGGCTGAACTGTTGCTGGTCCACGGCATTACGCAGGTCTTGCAGCAATTGCAGTTGTTTGCGCGCGTTGCTGTTCATCGAGGCGTCAAAGAAGCTGTAACCGTTTTTGCCCGCACCCTTGGCGTGATACATCGCCGCGTCGGCATTCATCAGCAGTTCCTCGGCCGTTTGACCGTTACCCGGATAGAGGGCGATGCCGACACTGGCGGAAATCTGCAAATGATGTTCGGCGACGCGGAACGAGCGCGAAATCATTTCGACCTGACGGGCTGCCAGGTTCAAGGCGTCATGTTCGTCGCGCAGTTGCACCAGCAAGACAAATTCGTCGCCGCCGATTCGCGCCAGCGTGTCCTGGCTGCGCAGATCCTCGCGCAAGCGCAAGCCGACTTCCCGCAGCAGAAGGTCGCCCATGTGGTGGCCGAAGGCGTCATTGACCGGTTTGAAACCGTCCAGATCGATGAACATCAATGCAAAACAACCGCCCTGCTCCTCTACCTTCGACATAGCCTGATCGATACGGTCGGCCAGCAACACTCGATTCGGCAGGCCGGTCAGGGGGTCATGCAGCGCCAGTTGGGTGAGTTCACGATTGGCTTCGGTCAGCGAGTGGGCCAGATCGGCAGTGCGCGCCTCCAGGCGCGCATCGAGAATCGAGGTGAGCAAGGCAATGCTCAGCACCGCCATCGTGGTGATCAGTACCAGGCTGTCCAGGCCCTTGCCGTTCAAACCGCTGATCGCCGCGCCACAAAAACTGCCGTCTGGGAAACGCGCAGCGGCCATGGCGGTGTAGTGCATACCAACAATGGCAATGCCCATGATCACGGCGGCGCCGCCTCGAAGCAGGCCGACATAAGGCGTGTGCCGGCGCAGGCGAAAGGCGATCCATAACGCAGCACCCGACGCCCCGACGGCGATGAGCAGAGAGGCACTAAATAGTGTCGGGTCGTAATCGATACCCGGCTGCATGCGCATGGCGGCCATGCCGGTGTAGTGCATGGCACTGATACCAGCGCCCATCGCCAGTGCTCCAAACCCCAGTTGCCAGCCCGGCAGTTGTGGCTGGCTGACCAGCCACAGGGCAAAGCCGCAGGACAGAATCGCGGTCAGCAGCGACAGGGCCGTCAGGGTGATGTCGTAGCCGAGGTCAATGGGCAGTTCAAACGCGAGCATGCCGATGAAATGCATCGACCACACGCCGATGCCCATGGCAAAAGCCCCGCCCACCGTCCACAAATGCACAGCCCGACCTCTGGCGGTGGCAATGCGCCCGGTCATGTCGAGCGCGGTATAAGAGGCGAGAATCGCGACGCAGAGCGAAATGATAACCAGCGTGGGTGAATAGTTACCGATGAGCATTGGATTTCTCGCGACTACCCCGCCGTACTGCTTCCGTTCTCGGGGGGCGAATCGGGCGATTGTACTGACTGCGCAAAAGAACGCACTGAGAAAATTAGCAAAGGGCCATCAAGCCGATGAAACGCTTGTTTGATTGCTCGAAATATCTCTGAATAGTTGCTCCAGAGCCCCGCCTTCCCGTCGTCCCCCGCGCCCCTGCAGCAATAAGGAAATACGGGGTCAGTTGTCGAGTTCGAGCTGGCCGTCCCAGCCACCGCCCAACGCCGCGATCAATTGCACGCTGGCGATCAGTCGGCTCTGCAACAAATCCAGCATGGTCCGTTCATTGTTTAGCGCCGTGGCCTGCACCACCACCACATCCAGATAAGCAATCAACCCGGCCTTGTACTGGTTCTGGGTCAGGCGCAGGGACTCACGCGCCGCATCCAGTGCCTGTTGACGCACGGCGGATTCGTTTTCCAGGACCTTGAGCTGAACCAGATAGTTTTCCACCTCACGGAACCCGTCGAGCACGGTCTGGCGGTACTTGGCCACTGTCTCGTCATAGGCGGCTTCGCTGCGGTCAACTTCCGCCGAGCGCTGACCGCCGTCGAACAAGGTCATCGCCAGTTGCGGGCCGACCGACCAGAAGCGGTTCGGCACACTGATCCAGTTCGAAGTGGTGCTGCTGCTGTAACCGCCGTTCAAACTCAACGTGAGATCGGGATAGTAAGCCGCCTTGGCCACACCGATGTTCGCGTTGGCGGCCATGACCGAGCGCTCGGCCGAGGCGATGTCTGGGCGGCGTTCCAGCAATTGTGAAGGCAGGTTCAGCGGCACTTCGGGCAGCAGCGGGATGTCCGTCGCTTCCGCGAGGCTGAACTCGGCGGGCGGCAGTCCGATCAGCACGGCAATGGCGTTCTCGAACTGGGCGCGCTGCCAGATCAGATCGACCAACTCGGCCTCGGTGCTTTTGAGCTGAGTGGTGGCCTGAGCCACCGCGTCCTTGCCGGAAACGCCGGCGCGGTACTGGTTTTCGGTCATTTTCAGCGAGCGCTGATAGGCCTCGACCGTTGCTTGCAGCAAGCGCTTCTGCTCATCGATCACGCGCAATTGCAGGTAGTTCTGCACCAGTTCCGACTGCTGGCTCAGGCGCATCGCTGCCAGATCGGCAAAACTCGCCTCGGCGTTGGCGGTGTCGGCTTCCAGCCCACGGCGCAGCTTGCCCCAGACGTCGGCCTCCCAACTGACCCCGGCTTGGGCCGTGTAGGTGTTGCGAATACCGCTGGAGGAACTGCTCAGGCTCGAACTGCTGCTACCGGTGCCCTGGCTGGAACGGTTTTTCCCGACGGTCAGGTCCACGGTCGGAAAAAACGCACCGCGGGCACTGCGCACCAACGCCTGGGCCTGACGGTATTGGGCTTCGGACTGGGCAACCGTCTGGTTGGCGCTGTTGAGCTTCTCGATCAGCCCGTTCAATTGTTGATCACCATACAATTCCCACCAGGCACCGCGGGCCAGGGAATCGCTCGGGTTGGCCTGACGCCAACCGGCCGCTTCCTTGTACTGCACCGGCGCGGCAGCTTGCGGGCGCTGGTAATCCGGGCCGATGGCGCAGGCACTGAGCAGCGCCACGCACAGCGACAGGCTCAACAAACGCGAGCCTCGGGCCGTGATCAGCGGTGCAGACAGGTTGATAAGCGAACTGTCAGTCATAGCGGAGTTTCCAGAGCAGCATCGGTACGCACCCCACGCCATTTATTGAAACGATGGCGCAGTTTGTCGAGATAAAGGTAAACCACCGGGGTGGTGTAAAGGGTCAGCACCTGACTGAAGATCAGCCCGCCGATGATGGTCAGGCCCAGCGGCTGACGCATTTCTGCACCTTCAGCACGGCCCAGCAGCAGCGGCAACGCCCCGAGGATCGCCGCCAGCGTGGTCATCAGAATCGGCCGCAGACGTTGCAGGCAGGCGCTGCGGATCGACTCCAGCGGTTCCAGGCCCTGGTGCCGCTCGAGTTGCAATGCGAGGTCAATCATTAGAATGGCGTTCTTCTTCACCACCCCGATCAGCAAAAACAGCCCGAGCAACGAGATCAGGCTGAACTCACCGCCCAATGCATAGATCGACAGCAATGCGCCGACCCCGGCCGACGGCAACGTTGAGAGAATCGTCAGCGGGTGAATGTAGCTTTCATACAGCACGCCCAGCACCAGATACACCGCCACCAGCGCGCCAAGAATCATCCACGGCTGGCTCTTCTGCGTCGCGGCGAAAGCGTCGGCCGTCCCGGCCATTTTCACGATCACATCTTCCGGCATGCCAAGTTTGGCAATCGCCCGTTCGATGGCCGCGGTGCCCTGCTCCACCGTCACGCCTTCAGCCATATCGAAGGCAATGCTTTCGGAGGCGAACTGACCTTCGTGGCTGACGCGGTCGTCTTCAAGGCTGTTTTCGTAATGGGCGATGGTCGATAGCGGAATCCGCGCGCCATCGGCGGTGATCACCTGAACCTGCTTGAGGGTGATCGGGTCCTGGGCGTATTTAGGATTGACCTCCATGACTACCTGATATTGGTTGAGGCTGTCGTAGATCGTCGAAATCTGCCGCTGGCTGTAGGCGTTGTTCAGCACGGCGGTGACCATGTCCATATCGACGCCGAGGCGCTTGGCCTGATCGCGATCGACGATCAAGGTCACTTGTTGCGCGCCGCGTCCTTCACGGGCATCAATCGCGGTCAGCTCCGGCAACGCCTTGAGCGCGGTGACGACTTTCGGGTACCACTGGCGTAACTCGCCAAGGTCGGCGCTTTGCAGGATGTAGGAATACTGCGAGGAGGTCTGTTCACGACCACCGCCAAACTGCAGGTCCTGATCCGCCATGAGCATCAACTGGGCGCCGGCGACTTTGGGCATTTCCTTGCGCAGGCGCTCGATGACTTTTTGCGCAGATACGCCCC
Organism: Pseudomonas sp. O230; assembly: GCF_045447035.1. NCBI lineage: Bacteria > Pseudomonadati > Pseudomonadota > Gammaproteobacteria > Pseudomonadales > Pseudomonadaceae > Pseudomonas > Pseudomonas sp. O230. The sequence continues at coordinate 119,577 of NZ_JBJGXN010000009.1, forward strand.
GCTCCTTGATTGGCTTCAGACGCACCAGCATGAAGGCGTTGTTGGTGCCGTTAGTGCCGCCGATGAACCCGGCGACGCTTTCCACCGCCTCGTCCTTGAGCACGGCACGGCGGAAGATTTCCATTTTTGGCTGCATCACGCTGAATGAAAGACCATCATCGCCGCGCACGAAACCGATCAGTTGGCCGGTGTCTTGCTGAGGTAAAAATGTTTTAGGAACAACCACATACAACGCAATGTTAACGCCAACTGTCACAATCAGGCTGAGCAACGTCAGACGACGGTGGCGCAGCACCCAGTCAAGGCTGGTGGCGTATTTGCCGACCATCCACTCGTTGGCGCGCTGACTCCAGCGCTGCAGACGGTTTTCCTGTCCTGGCGTATGTGGCTTGAGCCAGCGGGCGCACAGCATCGGCGTCAGGGTCAGCGAGACCACCAGCGAGACCACGATGGACGCGGCCAGCGTGATGGAAAACTCACGGAACAGGCTTTCGATGATGCCGCCCATGAACAGGATCGAGAGGAACACCGCCACCAGCGAGACGTTCATCGACAGCAGCGTAAAGCCGACTTCCTGAGCCCCGAGGTAGGCGGCCTTCATCGGCGGCACGCCTTCGTCGATGTGCCGGGTGATGTTCTCCAGCACCACGATGGCATCGTCCACCACCAGCCCGGTGGCCAGAATCAGTGCCATCAGCGACAGGTTATTCAGCGAAAACCCGTACAGGTACATCACCGCGAAGGTGCCGACCAGCGACACTGGCACCGCGAGGGTCGGAATCAGCGAGGCGCGGAAGTTACCGAGAAACAGAAACACCACCAGAATCACCAGCGCCACAGCGATCAGCAGGGTCATTTCCGCTTCGTGCAGGGTTGCCTTGATCACTGGCGAGCGGTCCATGGCCAGGTTCAGTTTGACGCTGGCCGGCAGCACGGCTTGCAACGCCGGGAGCTGGGCCTTGATCTCGTTGACCGTCTCGATGATGTTGGCGCCGGCCTGGCGGTTGATCACCAGCAGCACCGCCGCGTCGTCGTTGAAGAAACCGCTGTTGTAGCGGTCTTCGACGCCGTCGCTGACTTTGGCCACATCCTTCAGGCGCAGGGCTGCGCCGCCGTTGTAGTGAATGATCAGCGACTCGTAATCCTTGGCCTTTTCCAGTTGATCGTTGGCCTGAACCTGCCACAAGCGCTGGCCGTCTTCGACCGAGCCTTTCGGCCGGCGCACGTTGGCGTTGGCGATGGTGTTGCGCACATCGTCCAGCGCCACGCCGTACTGGTTGAGCGCTTGCGGTTCGAGTTCGATACGCACCGCCGGCAAGGAGCTGCCGCCGATCTGCACTTCACCGACGCCCTGCACCTGAGACAGGCTCTGCGACAGGATCGTCGAGGCCAAATCGTAGAGCTGGCCCTTTTCCAGCACGTCCGAGGTCAGCGACAGCACCATGATCGGCGCCTGGGACGGGTTGACCTTCTTGTACGTCGGCATGCTGCGCATCCCGCTTGGCAGCAGGTTACGCGAGGCATTGATCGCCGCTTGCACTTCCCGCGCCGCGCCGTTGATGTCGCGATCGAGGTCGAATTGCAGAATCACCCGGGTCGAGCCCTGGCTGGAGCGGCTGCTCATGGTGTTGACCCCGGCGATGGCGCCGAAGGAACGTTCGAGCGGCGTGGCCACGGTCGAGGCCATCACCTCGGGGCTCGCACCGGGCAGACTGGCCTGGACCACGATCACCGGGAAGTCCATTTGCGGTAGCGGCGACACCGGCAGCAAACCGAAGCTCACCCCGCCCAGCAGCATGATCGCCAGGCTCAGCAACAGGGTGGCGACCGGGCGCTTGATGAAAGGTCCGGAGAGGTTCATGGCTGTTCGACCACTTCCACGGGCTCGGACTGACGGCCCCAGCGCCGACCGAGGCGGTCGAAGTACAGGTAAATCACCGGTGTAGTGAACAGCGTCAGCACTTGACTCACCAACAAACCACCGACCATCACCAGACCCAAGGGTTGACGCAACTCAGCGCCGGAACCGGTGGCGAGCATCAACGGCACCGCGCCAAACAACGCCGCCAGCGTGGTCATCAGAATCGGCCGGAACCGCAGCAATGCCGCCTGATAGATCGCCGTCTCCGGGTCCATGCCCTGGTTACGCTCAGCGTCGAGGGCGAAGTCGATCATCATGATCGCGTTCTTCTTCACGATACCAATCAGCAGGATGATGCCGATGATCGCGATCATCCCCAGGTCATTGCCACTCAACAGCAACGCCAACAAGGCGCCGACCGCCGCCGAGGGCAAGGTCGAGAGAATGGTGATCGGGTGGATGTAGCTCTCATAGAGCACGCCGAGCACGATGTACATGGTCACCACCGCCGCCAGAATCAGCAGCAAGGTGCTCGACAACGACGCCTGGAACGCTTCGGCCGCCCCCTGGAACTGGGTCTGCACGCCAATCGGCATGCCGATGTCCTTTTGCACTTGCTCGATGATTTCCACCGCATGCCCCAGCGCCACGCCGGGCGCGAGGTTGAAGGACATCATCACCGCCGGGAACTGGCCGATGTGGGTAATCGCCAGCTGCGCCTGACGTTCCTCGATGTTCGCCAGGCTGGACAGGCGCACTTGCCCGCCATCGGTGGTCTTGACGTGAATCTGGTTCAGCGCGTCCGGGCCGATTTTCTCGCCGGACTGCGACTGCAGGACCACGCGGTACTGGCTGGCCTGGGTGTAAATGGTCGAAATCTGTCGTTGGCCGAAGGCGTCGTACAGCGCATCGGTGATGTTCGACACCGATACGCCGACCCGCGACGCGGCATCGCGGTCGATCACCAGATAGACCTGCAAGCCTTTGTCCTGAAGGTCGCTGGCGACATCGGTCAGCTCCGGTCGTTGCGCCAATGCTTCGACCAGGCGACCGCTCCACAGGCTGAGCAACTCTGAATCCGGTGAGGACATGCTGAATTGGTACTGCGTGCGGCTGACCCGGTCTTCGATGGTCAGATCCTGCACCGGCTGCATGAACAGACGGATACCGACCAGTTTGTCCAGCTCCGGTTGCAGGCGGGCGATGACCTCGGTCGCGCTCAAGTCACGATTGCTGTGGGATTTGAGGTTGATCAGCAAACGGCCGCTGTTCAACGTCGAGTTATCGCCATCGACGCCAATATAGGACGACAGACTCTCGACGGCCGGATCCGCCAGAATCACCTTCGCCAGTTCCTGCTGCCGCTCACTCATCGCCGCAAAGGAAATCGACTGCGGCGCCTCGGAAATGCCCTGAATCACCCCAGTGTCCTGCACCGGGAAGAAGCCCTTGGGCACGACCATATAAAGGAACACGGTCAACGCGAGGGTGCCGATCGCTACCAGCAACGTCAGCGGCTGATGCTTGAGAACCCACTTTAACTTGCGCCCGTAAGCCGCGATCATCCAATCAATTGTGGCGCCACTGGCCCGATAGAAACGGCCCTGTTCTTCTTCCTTGGGCTCACGCTTGAGCAGCCGTGCGCACATCATCGGCGTGAGGGTCAACGACACGACCAGGGAAATCAGGATCGCCACCGCCAACGTGATCGCAAACTCGCGGAACAGGCGCCCCACCACGTCGGCCATGAACAGCAGCGGGATCAGTACGGCGATCAGCGACAGCGTCAGGGAAATCAGGGTAAAGCCAATCTGCTTGGCGCCCTTGAGCGCCGCGTTCAACGGGCTGTCACCCTCTTCGATGAAGCGGGAAATGTTCTCCAGCATGACGATTGCATCGTCCACCACGAAACCGGTGGCGATGGTCAGCGCCATCAGGGTCAGGTTGTTTACCGAGAAACCGGCGAGGTACATCACGCCGAAAGTGCCGATCAACGACAGCGGCACGGCCACCGACGGAATGATCGTGGCGCTGGCCCGGCGCAAGAACAGGAACGTGACCATCACCACCAGCGCGATGGCGATCAGCAGTTCGTGTTGCACATCGGTGACGGAGGCGCGGATGGTCTGGGTGCGGTCGGTCAGCACCGTGACCTCGAGGCCCGCCGGCAGGTTGTCGGTGATGCTCGGCAGCAACGCCTTGATCCGGTCGACTACTTCGATGACGTTGGCGCCGGGCTGGCGCTGGATGTTCAGCAATACGGCCTGGTTTTCATTGGCCCACGCCGCCAGGCGTTCGTTCTCCGCGCCATCGACGATTTCGGCGACGTCCTTGAGCCGCAACGGCGCGCCGTTGGCGTAGGCCAGGATCAGGTTGGCGTAATCCTTGGGCGAGGTCAGTTGATCGTTGGCATCGAGCATCGAGACCCGGGTCGGGCCGTCGAAGTTGCCTTTGGGCTGGTTGACGTTGGACGCACCGATCAGAGTGCGCACGTCCGACAGGTTCAAACCGTTAGCCGCGAGGGCTTCGGGGTTGACCTTGATCCGCACCGCCTGACGTTGACCACCGGCAATGCTGACCATGCCGACGCCGCTGATCTGGGCAATTTTCTGCGCCATGCGCGTATCGACCAGGTCATTGAGCTTGGGCAGCAACATGGTTTTGGAGGTGATGGCCAGGGTCAGCACCGGGGTATCCGCCGGGTTGACCTTGTTGTACACCGGCGGCGCCGGCAGGTCCTTGGGTAGCAGATTGGTCGCGGCGTTGATCGCGGCTTGCACCTGCTGCTCGGCCACGTCCATGTTGATGTCGAGGCTGAACCGCAGGGTCAGCACCGAAGCGCCACCTGAACTGGTCGAGGCCATTTGGGTAAGGCCCGGCATTTGCCCGAACTGACGCTCGAGCGGTGCGGTGACGGCGCTGGTCATGACGTCCGGGCTGGCGCCTGGATAGAGGGTCATCACGCGAATGGTCGGGTAATCGACCTGCGGCAACGCCGACACCGGCAACAGCCGATAGGCGATCACGCCGGCCAGAATAATGGCCAGCATGCTCAGGGTCGTGGCGACCGGGCGAAGGATGAACAGCCGCGAGATGTTCATGCGCCGCCCTTTTTCGCCTTGTCGGTGGTCGCCGGTTCAGTCGCGTTGACCGCCGATTTGCCTTGCAGGTGCCCGGTCGGGGTGGTCGGCACATCCTGGGTGTCGTTGACCACTTCCACTTCGCTGCCTTCCTTCAGGCGGTCGGTGCCTTCCAGGACGACACGATCGCCGGCGGCCAGGCCTTCGGTGATCACGGTGTTGTCACCGTCGCTGGCGCCGACCTTCAACTGGCGGATCGTGACTTTCTTGTCACCATCCATCGCATAGACGAAGGTACCGTTGGTGCCGAATTGAATCGCTGCCGAAGGTGCGAGTATCACGCCCTTGAGGGTGTCCGCCAGCAGGTGGACGTTGACGAACTGATTGGGGAACAGCGCCTGGTCACGGTTATCGTAGCGCGCCTTGAACTTCAGGGTGCCAGTGGTGACGTCGATCTGGTTGTCGAGGCTCTGCAATACGCCGGTGGCCTGGATTTTGGTGTCGCCCCGGTCCCACGCTTCGGCGGGCAGTTTGGCGCCGCTACGATAGCGGGCCAGCACCACGTCGAGGCTGTTTTCCGGCAAGGTGAAAGCCACGCTGATCGGTTGGGTCTGGGTGATGATCGCCAGCGCCGTGGTGTCGTTGGCGGCCACCAGGTTGCCGACGTCAAGCTGACGCAGGCCCACACGACCGGTGATCGGCGCACGGATTTTGGTGAATTCGAGATTGAGCTTGGCGTCGTTGACCGCGGCCTGATTGGTCTTGACCGTGCCTTGGTACTGGCCGACCAGCGCTTCGGCGGTGTCCAGGGTTTGCTTGGCGATGCTGTCTTCGCGGTACAGACCGCGATAACGCTCGACATCGACCTGAGCGTTTTTCAGTTGCGCCTGATTCTGCAACAAGGTGCCTTCGGCCTGCAGCAAGGCATTCTGATAAGAACGCGGGTCGATTTCCGCCAGCAAGTCACCGGCCTTGACCATCTGCCCTTCTTCGAACGACACCTTGATCAGCTCGCCGCCCACCCGGCTGCGCACATTGATGGTGTTCAGCGCCGTCACGGTGCCCAGCGCCTTGTAATACAAAGGGAAATCCCCCTTGACCGCTGGCGCCACACGCACCGGAACCGGCCCGCTCGCCCCGCCAAAACCGGGACGCATCCCCCCTGCCTTGCCGGTGTGCCCGGCCACGGCTTTTTGCCCGGCGCCTTCTTTTGGCACAGCGCTGCCAGGCCAGAATTTCCAGCACAGGCCAGCGATGACCAACAGGACAAGCAGGCCGAACAGCCAGCGACGAGGACTACGGGAAGCGGAGGATTGCATTGAATGATCAACCATTGGGCGCGTGGGCTTCTTCTACGGGAGGCTGAACGATAAGCACTGGCGGGTATTTAGCAAAGCGCCTTTACCGGCAATTTACCTTCGGCTTACGTAACAGGAGATTTTTCTAAGACACTGAAGCACAAATGAAAACGGCCTGGACAGAGCCAGGCCGTTAACAATTGTAAAGGTATGCTTATTTCAGAACAGCGAGTGCCGCTTCGTAGTTCGGTTCTTCAGCGATTTCCTTGACCAGTTCGCTATGCAGCACGTTGTCGTTCTCGTCCAGCACCACCACGGCACGGGCGGTCAGGCCTTTGAGCGGACCATCGGCAATCGCCACGCCGTAGTTCTCGATGAACTCGGCACCGCGCAGAGTCGACAGGTTCTGCACGTTTTCCAGGCCTTCAGCGCCGCAGAAACGGGCCTGGGCGAACGGCAGGTCAGCGGAGATGCACAGCACCACGGTATTGGCGACGTCATTGGCCTGGGCGTTGAACTTGCGCACCGACGTGGCGCAGGTCGGGGTGTCGACACTTGGGAAGATGTTCAGCACTTTGCGCTTGCCGGCAAAGCTTGCCAGGGTCACGTCGGACAGGTTGCCGGCAACCAGGGAAAAGGCTGGCGCCTTGGAGCCGGCTTGTGGCAGTTGGCCGTTGACTTGAACCGGGTTGCCTTTAAGGGTGACTTGAGCCATGAACGGAGTCCTTCTGAACGTTGATGTGGAAAATTCGGCGAGGCAGAAGTTAACCATGGATTGCGCTGATGGCCTATGGGCGGATACAAATCGTGATAAGCCCGGGTAGGAACAACCTTGCTCGCGATAGCGGTAGAACCTTCAACGAGTAAGGGTGACTCATCACTGGAAGTCGGATCGCCGCACCGCGGCTCCTGCAACATGTTGCGATACCGTACCTTGAAAATTAATCGACTGCGTCGGCAAAGATTGCGACGGTTTGCAGTGCGCACCGGTAAAAAACCGCCCACGAGCGATGCTTGGCAAACCAGCGCATAGCTCGTGGACAACCCTGCAAACTAAACGTGCGCATCTTACATCAGACTTCCCCCCCTAACAGCGCACTATTATTTTGCTCAACTCGAATAACGATTTGATCGGCATAATCATTGAGGCCAGCAAACTTAAAGGTAAATAGGTTATCACCAGTGTACAGGTTCGGGTTTACGTCAAGTCTTATTGCTTTCGACGGACCGACAGTATAGTCAAGAGGCAAACTGGGTGAAACATGCATCATCCCGCCCCCAGCAATCTTTACTACATGCCCCACCGCCGAATCCGAAAATTGTGCAACAAAAATATGTGCCCCCTTATCATTTACTCTTGCCAAGCCAACCCCATCAACCAACTCAATGGATTGTCCAGCCACCGTGTACCAAATATCAATCTGCCTACAATCAATATATAATGAGCCACTCTGCAAAGGACAAGATACTTCAAGCCTGAACAACCCTTCGCCCAAACTTACGCAACCAACTTCCCACTCGCGACTGAGTACTTCAGAACCAAAGGCCGGAGTACTTTTTATAGTGCCGGGGGTAATTCCACTTACAATCTCACATTTCATCATTAATGGAAGCTTGTCGATCGGACTTGTAGATTTCGCCACTAACTGGATTTTTCTGGTCCTTTTCCTTAGGAAAGCGACTCCATTACCAGTAATATTTTGGCCATCAATTTTTATGTCAACCTCGTCAGCCAAGTTACTTGATAGCAATATGCAGGTCGGTAGCAGAAGAGACGTACTCATGCCTTGGGCAACCAGCTCGAGTTGGAACGTACCGCTCTTATCCGCAGGACCGGTGATGTTCCAGCTGTGGACTGTGGCGTAAGTGTCGAGGGCGGGCTCGCAAGTAAAGTCTTCGGCCCGTAGCCCCTCTCCTTTGATCCATTGCAACTTCAAAGGCAGGCGGCCTAGTGGACTGCCCGGTTTAGCAACCACTGTCAGCGTTTGGGCCTCGTTCCTGAAGAAGACTTGCCCGTCTTCCGGCTCCACGCCCCCGATCCGCACATCGGCTTCATCATTAAGATCAGTCGACAACAAGGCATTGACTGCCAGCGTGAGTGGCACGGCAATGCCCTGGCATGTAAATATCAGCTGGAAAGTACCACTGTTGTTAGATCCGATTACGTTCCAGCGATGATCCAAAGTGGGAAGTCCAAATGCATAACCGGACTTCAAATCTGCTGGATCAAGGCCGCTGGTGATCACATAGGTCAGCGTCACAGCAAGGCCTTCTATCACCGAACGGCCCTCTTTGGGCGCCAACGTAAAAAAGCGAGGCTGGCGGCGAAAGAAAAAATTGCTGTCCAACGCGACAGGTTCACCGCCAACCAGGACTTTCACTTCATCTGCGAAATTATCTGCAAGCACCCGACAGTCGTGATTCCAAGGCTGGATCACTTCCCGGCTTACAAAAACCAATGTGACTCGACCACTCTTCTCTTCGTTTGAGGTGATTTTCCATTTGAACTCTCCGGACACCGGGTCCGGTACATGCCACACATCATCTGCAGGTTCGGTATCGATGCTCAGCCCTTCATTGTTTACCAGCGTCAGCTTGAGTGTTCGAGCGATCTGCGGATCAACTTTCATAGTCACTTCATTCGCCTGTCCGCGGCGCAACACCAGAAGTGAACGCCACGCCACAGGTAGACCGTTGACTTTAAGTTCCGCTTGTTGCCAAGGACTATCGCGGTACACCTTGACTGGAAAATTGTGCTCAACCCAAGTGTCGTCATAGGGGCTAAACACCTTGGCTGTAATCGACTGCTCGCCGTCCGTTACGAAGGTGTGGCTGAACGTGCTCCAGCCCAAGTCGTTGGTGTTTCTGGTGCCTGCGGGTTCCCCACCGACGAACCACTGAACTTCGACATCTTGCAGTGATTTTTTGGTGTAGGCAGATACGACCTGAACCTCGGCAGTGACTTCATCACCGATCAATGGCGCGCCCAGCGGATTGCGTTTACCCAGGAATTCACGCAGATAATGCCCCAACCGCACCGCAATACTGCAGGGCACGGCGGTGAACTCTGTCTGTAGCCAGCAATCGAGGGCGATCTCTTCGCCGTCATCCGGGCAGTTGATCTTCCACTCAGATCCCTGCTCCGAAAAAACCTGGTAAACGCCAGGCGCGGGGACGGTCTGGAATGGAAGGGTTTGCCCGCTAGCGGGATTCACGCTGACGCCGTGCCCGACCCATGGACTGGTGGCTTCTCCAATTGCGGTGAACGTATGCCCACGTCCGCCCGAAGCGCCGTAACAAAAATAGACGGGAGATACGGGAGAGACGGGAGGAAGCTCGGCAGCTTCGATTTTAAGTTTCGAGGTCATGGCGCGTTGCCGATTGTTGGAAGTGAACAAAAAAACTGGCCACTCGACTATCGAGAAAAAGAGTTAGTGCGGGTACTGTCAGAAATGACAGCGCATAAGATCTATTTACAATAAATCTTCGGGAAAAACAGTTCCCTTGGAATAAGGGGTTTGAGCTGCTTCCGATGACAGGGCGATATCTTTGGGAAGCGCTGTCGATTTAAACGCCGGCCAAGCGACCATGCTGTGAGTCACTCACATCCCCTGGAGACACACCCATGCGATTCATGATCATTGTCAAAGCCAGCCCCGACTCCGAGGCCGGCGTGATGCCCAGCGAAGAACTGCTGACCGCGATGGGCAATTACAACGAGGAACTGGTCAAGGCCGGGATCATGCTCGCGGGAGAAGGCCTGCACCCAAGCAGTAAAGGTGCGCGTGTGCGTTTTTCCGGCGACACACGCTCGGTAGTCGACGGCCCGTTTATCGAGACCAACGAATTGATCGCCGGCTACTGGCTGTGGCAGGTGAAGTCGAAAGAGGAAGCGATCGAGTGGGTCAAGCGCTGCCCCAACCCCATGCCGGGGACCGAAGCCGAAATCGAGATTCGCCAGGTGTTCGAAGCAGAGGATTTCGGGGCCGAGTTCACGCCGCAGCTGCGGGAGCAGGAGGAGCGGCAGCGTGAGCAGTTGAACAAGCGTTGAGTACTTACGGCGGTTTTTGGGGCCCGGCGCCCTGAAAACCGTCAACTTGTATGCCGCGGCCACGAAACTGAATCAGGCGTTGTGATTGCCTGACACTCTGTTTTGCGCAGTGATTAACACTGCCTCTTGGCAGAACCACTTCAATCGAAACTTGCCGGTTTTTCCCGCAGCTCCCGTCAGGGTCCACTTATGGTTAGTCACTGCGAAAACAGCCGCAGGCTGACGGGTGACATCACCGTGGACCAGACCTTCCTCAAGCACAATGAACAACGCTACTTCCATCCCACTAATGGACCGCCAGGTTCACCGAGAGCACCCAGCCAGGAAGCCCTCAGACATTCGTTTCCTGTCAGCGACCAGAACAAAACCCAAGACTCAAACTTCAACGGTTTTTACTGAATGAGGCTGTCCACGCACATAGGTCTCCACTGAAACCGGTCCGTTAACCTGCCTCGCATCAAACTCCACGGAGCTGGCACCCAGGTTATTGGTGACGCCAGTCAAGAGCACGCCACCTCGCCAACTCCACTGGATAGCCACGCCGGGTACACGTCGGAATAGAGGAACCTGGGACAAAGTCGTCAGTGTTACTCGATTGCCTGCGGTCCCTTTGAGAATCGTCGCCAGATACAAAGCGAGATCGTGATTTCCTAACTCAAACGCTATCTCAAGACCGATTTCTGGGTCGTCCTCCAGATACACGATCATCGAAAACTTGCCATCTCGAGTGTTGCCACACACCAGATCCCAAGAAGCGCCTTCCGCTTCCAACTCTTGGGATTCGCCGGTCGATGGTTTGAGCGTCACCTCCAGTCCTTCGGGTTGGATTACCCAATCAACGACTGCGTTGAGATTGATGGATGGACTACCGGCCGCTGGTTGTATTCGGACTGGGTAACGGCTCCCTCGCACTGGATAAGCGCTACTGCGCGGATCATATTCGGCTCCGTTGAATAAGACCTTCACCTCATCCCACAGGTTAAGTGACATGACCCGGCACGGGAGTGACCAAGACTCGAGTACTTCCCTGCTCAAAAACACCAGGGTGACATGACCACTCTCGCCGTCGCTCGGGGTGAGCGTCCATTCGAACCGGCCATCGTCCGGATCTACCCAGTTTTGAAACGCAGGAGAGGCCCCGATGTTCAGCCCTCCATCTTCAGCCAGGCCCAAATAGAGCTGCTTGGCGATGGACGGCGGAGCTTCCACGCTCACCGTATTTTCCTGACCGCGGCGCAGGACGATGGCGCCGTTCCATTGCACCTCCTTGCCATTGATGATCAGTCGGACCTGTTTCCAGGGGCTTTCAACAGTGGATATGGCTTTGAATGCAACAGTCATGGCCTGGTCTCGACAATCGACGATGGGTTGAAATCCGCCCTGCAACTATCAGCAAAAAATGCTCCGCGCGGAACTGTCACAAATGACAGTTCGTTAAGGCCAATCCGAACTAAAAGGGGGGCTTTTTATGCGGATTCACACAATTGGCGGGTTTGTCGTTTCAGCGTTACGCAGCGCCAATGAATCAATCCATTCGACTGGATAACCCGCTATCAGCTGCTAACGTCCATCAGACGTGTCCTAAAGGCTTGATAGCAAAGAGATTACCAGTGACGGCCGCCAAGTGCTGAGTTGACCAATGAGCCACCAAGGAACCGGGGAATCATGTCGAATGGGCCTTCGATCTGAAAAACGGGACCCATTACATTCCGCTCGGTCTGGGTGCCGGCAAAGTCTGGAAATCCGGGCCCAATATTCTCAATGCCTTCATCGAACCGCAGTGAACTGTCGAGCACAATGCAGCCTTGCCACCGTCCACGCTGTTCGCCGGCCACAACGTTACCTTCGGCAAATAAGGACTCTCCCATGCACGGTGTACTGCGCGCAGCCGGTTACCGGCCCTGCTGGACTTGCGTGTCGCGCCACCGCTAATGAATGCCGATGCGGGATTCATCAGGCGGATGAATGCGCACCGGCAGCGCTTGATGCAATTTTATCGGGCGCGCCTGCATGCCTATGAGGGCGGCCGGGATGCGTGGGCAAGGGATATTTGCGAGGCAATGCGCCGGGATGGGGGAATCCCCATTACCGGTGGTTTGTCGGGGAGTGATGCAGATATTGTTGGTCCGCCATCGTCGGAGCGCCGCCCGGAGCGAACCGGCTCCTGGCGGCGCTCCGGCGAAGAGGCCATCAGCCCCGATACATCACTTGGATTTGAGCTTCAGATACGACTGATGCATATCCGAAGCCCAGCCATCGATCACGCCTTTCACGTCATCAGCTTTCATCACCTGCGAGTCATTTTCCAACGGTTTGCCGGTGCCTTTGCGCACCACCTGGGCCAAAACTTTATTGTTGCCGCCATCGAGAAATACTGCCTCTGTAGCCAGGTCTGTTTGCTGATCACGAATCCCGCTGGCGGTACTCACCGCCGCCGCGACCAGCGCAATCGGGATCACTTCATAAGGCTTCAGTCCTTCGGTCTTGCTGCTGACTGCAGTGATCGCCGCGCGCACCACTATCACACCCGGGCCAGGGCCGGCGGCCAGCGGCAGGGATTTGCCGATTTCACGTTTGAGCGCCTGATCGTAGTAACTGGTGATCCCGTTCAGGGTGGTCTGAGGAATTTTTAAGGTTGCCTGAGGCTTGGGGTACAGCTGCGTCGGCTCGATGTACACACTTTTGAATGTGCTGATGTCGAGCTTCGGATCGACCCAGCGCATCACCACCGCCCCGGAAGGTGATTTGGCTTCCTGGAGCTGGCTGTAATCCTTGAGGAAGCCCGAATACTGGTCCGGCTCGACCTTTTTGCTGGCGCAGCCAACTACGCCGATCGAGGCAATGCACAGTGTGTTCATCATTAATGCAAGCTTCATGCGGTAACTCCTGTAGGGCAGTCGACTACGGTTTGGAAGCGGATTTAACAGGTATAGCCAATGCAGCGCATCTTGTTGTGCAGAATCACAATATTCATCTATCGCTGCGCAGGGGCTCGCGACGGTCATTTGACAGACGTCCATCCTGCGACAAAGCTCCATCGAGCTTGTACGCGCGCCTGACGGCAACCGCACCCCGACGATGGAAGTCGCAATGCCGAAACATAAAAATAAAGCAGCAGCACCACGCCCTGATGCGCCACCGACCTCGATTTCCCGTTTTCTGTTTCCCTTCTTCATCAGCGTGTTGCTCCTGGCGATCGTCGGTATTGGCTGGTTTCTGTTCAGCAGCCAGCCGGCGCCGGTCACCTATGCGCCGCTGGTAACCACGCCGATCATCACACCTGAAAAACCCGTGGTCGCCGCACCGGCGAAGATGGTCGATGAGCAACAATGCCAGGGTTGCCATAGCGAGCAGGTGAAGGACTGGCAAGGCTCGCATCACCAACTGGCGATGCAGGAAGCCAGCGCCGGCACGATGCTCGGTGATTTCAACAACATCACCTTCAAGGCCGAAAACGAGACGACCCGATTCTCGCGCAAAAGCGACGAATTCTGGGTCAACACACCGGGCAATGATGGCAAGAATGCTGACTTCAAAGTTGCCTACACCTTTGGCGTCGCGCCGTTGCAGCAGTATTTGATTGAGGTCGGCGAAGGTCGGTTGCAAGCCTTGGGCGTCGCCTGGGATAGCGAGAAACACCGCTGGTTTCACCTCTATCCGGGGCAAGGTGTGACCTTCAAGAACCCGTTGCACTGGAGCAAGCCGAGCCAGAACGCCAACTTCATGTGCGTCGAGTGCCATACCACCGGCTACAAACGCAACTTCGACGCAGCGAAAAACACCTTTGACAGTCAGTGGAACAGCCTTGGCGTGGGTTGTCAGGCCTGCCACGGCCCCGCGTCCAGTCACCTGGAATGGACCGCGAAAAAGACTGATCTGATCCACGCCGGTTTCGCCGTCGACCTCAAGGACAACGACCCTACCGTCGAGATCGAAACCTGCGCCCGCTGCCACTCCCGGCGCGCGCCGCTGGGCGATGGTTTCACCGTTGGCAAGCGGCTGATGGACGACTACCTGCCCAGCCCCCTGACCCGCGAATTGTACGCGCTGGATGGCAAGATCAAGGACGAAGTGTTTGAACACGGCTCCTTCGCCCAGAGCAAAATGTTCGACAAGGGTGTGCGCTGCAGCAACTGCCACAACCCCCACAGCAACGAGCTCAAGGCTCCGGGCAACGGCGTCTGCCTGCAATGCCACAACAGCGCCGGCAAAACCTCGGTTGCAGGCGTCGAGGGCAAAGGCCTGCAAGCGAAAAACTACGACTCCATCGAGCACACTCGCCACGCCATCGGCCAACCGGGTTCGCAGTGCGTGGATTGCCACATGCCCGGCAAGTTCTACATGGGCAATGACTATCGGCATGACCACAGTTTCAGCATTCCCAACCCGGAGCGGGCGAAAAAACTCGGCACACCGGACGCCTGCCTGACCTGCCATCAAGGCAAGGCCGGTGACAAAATCAGCGATCAATTCAAGCTCTGGAACAGCGCCACCGCCGCCCAGGCACCGCGTTACGACGAAAGCCTGTGGTTGATTCGAACCGGCCAGCCCGGCGCGGCACAAGCCTTGTACGAACAGCTGCAACGCAGCAACCTGCCGGCGATCCAGCGCGCAACACTGCTGGCGGAGTTGTCGCTGTACCCCAGCGAACAGGCGTTGAAACTGGCGACCCAGGACTTGCGCAACCCCGCACCGCAAGTGCGTGAAAGCGCCGTCCGGGCGATCAGCGCGTTCCTCCCGCCGGCAGAGCGTGCGCCGCTGCTGACGCCGTTGCTGGGTGACCCGGTCAAAGCAGTGCGCATTGCTGCCGCACGGGATCTGCTCAGCGCCGCCCGCAATGGTTTAGGCAGCGCTCAGCCGAACTGGAACAGCGCCATCGCCGAGTATGAGTACGTGCAAAAGAGCCTGGCCGAACGCGCTGAAGCCAACCTCAACCTCGCCATGCTGTATCAGGCCAGCGGTCGTAGCGCTGAAGTTGAAGCGCTGCTGCGCACGGCGCTCCAGCGCGATCCGGACTTTTACCCGGCGCTGGTGACGCTGGTGCAGTGGCTGGAAGCCAGTGGGCGTGGTCAGGAAGCACAGGCGCTGCTGGAACAAGGCCTCAAGGACCATCCGCACGCGGCGTTGCTGCTGCATACCCAAGGGCTGTCGCTGATACGAGCGGGCAAAACTGCCCAGGCCATGCCGGTGCTGCGCAAAGCCGCCGAGCTGGAACCCCGGAGCGCGCAGTTCGGCTATGTGCTGGCGGTGGCACTGCATGACAGCGGCAAGGTTGATGAGGCCTGCGAGGAGCTGGAACGGTTGTTGAAAGTGCAACCGACGAATCGCAATGCTCGGTTGTCTTTGATCCAGTACTACCTGGAAAACGGACAGCAGCCCAAGGCCCAAGCGCTGTTGCAGGGCTGGAAGAAGATGAACATGGGGGATCCGGCGCTGAAGTGAACGGGGGGGATCCGAAGGCCCCAACGCCGGCAAGCCGGCTCCTACAGGTCCTATTTTTTGTCCGACACATCACCACTAGGAGCGAGCCTGATCGCGAAGGCGATTGAAGGCGACGGGCCCTGGATCTTTGAAATTTTCTAACGGCGCCGAAACAACGGTCGCGGCTCAATCACCGAACGCCCATACAACACGCTCATGCCAGCCAGGCCCTTGAGCGCATCGTCGGCGGACTTGTCTTCGCGCACCGCAAAGCTGTCGAAACCGCATTGGCGCATGTGGCTGAGTTGATCGCGCAGGACATCGCCGACCGCGCGCAATTCGCCGGTCCAGCCCAATCGTCTGCGCAGCAAATACGCCTGGCTGTAACCACGACCGTCGCGAAAACTCGGGAAATCCAGCGCAATCAGCGGCAGTTGCTCGAACCACGGCTTGAGGCTTTCCACCTCATCGTCCGGCCCCAGCCACACACCATGCTGCTTGGGCGCTTGCAACCAGCAAGCCAGCGGCACAATCGCCGGTCCCGAGGGCCATCCGACCGCAGGGTCCCTGACCAGGGTCCACGGATCGGCGCCATCGATCCGCGCCACACCGGCCTCCAGTCGCAGCAGATTGTTCATGCCGACACCTCCAGCAACTTCGGATAAACCGCTTCTTTGAAAGGCTCCAGACCGAGGCGCTGCAGGGTGTCGACGAACAGTTCTTCGCTCTCGCGGTAACGCACGAACGTGGCGATGATCTGCTCAATCACGCCGGGCACTTCGGCGGCACTGAAGGATGGGCCGATGACTTTGCCCAGCGCGCTGTGCTTGCCCTGAGCACCGCCGAGGGTGATCTGGTACCACTCGCTGCCGTTCTTGTCGACGCCCAGAATGCCGATATTGCCAATGTGGTGGTGGCCACAGGCGTTCATGCAACCGGAAATGTTGAGGCTGATATCGCCCAGATCATGCAGGTAATCCAGGTCGTCAAAACGCGCCTGAATGCCCTGCGCGATCGGAATCGACTTGGCGTTGGCCAACGCGCAGAAATCGCCACCGGGGCACGCGATGATGTCGGTCAGCAAGCCGACATTGGCACTGCCCAATCCGTGCTCGCAAGCCACACGCCAGAGCGTGAACAGCTCCGACTTCGGCACGTCCGGCAGGACGATGTTCTGTTCATGGGCAATGCGAATCTCGCCGAAACCGAACTGCTCGGACCAGTTGGCCACCGCATCCATTTGTTCGCCGGTGACATCCCCCGGCGGCGAAGCACTGCCCGGTTTGGTCGACAGCACCACACTGGCGTAGCCCGGCACCTTGTGCGGCTGGACATTGCGCGACACCCAGCGGGCGAACGCCGGGTTTTCCGTCAGGCGTGTGCCAAATTCCAGGTCGGTGCCGGGCAGCGAACGGTAATCCGGCGGCACAAAGGCACTGGCGACACGCTCATATTCGTCACCGGTCAATTGCGCCGGCCCGTCCTTGAGGTACTGCCACTCCTCCTCCACTTCCCGGGCAAAGGCTTCGATGCCGAGCGCCTTGACCAGAATTTTGATCCGCGCCTTGTACTTGTTGTCTCGCCGGCCGTGGCGGTTGTAGACCCGCAGCACCGCTTCGACATACGACAGCAGATGCTGCCACGGCAAGCCTTCACGAATCTGCAGACCAAGAATCGGCGTGCGCCCCAAACCACCGCCAACAATGACTCGCAGGAGCATTTGCCCGTCGGCGCCGGGGTAAAGATAGAGGCCGATGTCGTGCATCATGATCGCCGCGCGGTCCTGTACGGCCGAGCAGATGGCGATCTTGAACTTGCGTGGCAGGAACAGGAATTCCGGATTGATCGTCGACCATTGGCGCAAGATTTCCGCCAGCGGTCGCGGGTCAATCAACTCGTCGGCGGCCACCCCGGCGAAGGCTTCGGTGGTGATGTTGCGCACGCAGTTGCCAGACGTCTGGATCGCGTGCATTTCTACCTGGGCCAGGCGCTCCAGGATCTCTGGCACCTGGGCCAGTTCGATCCAGTTGAACTGCATGTTCTGCCGGGTGGTGAAGTGACCATAGCCGCGATCGTAATCCCGGGCGATGCTCGCCAGCGTACGCATCTGTTGCGCGCTGAGCGTGCCGTAAGGAATCGCCACGCGCAGCATGTAAGCGTGTTTTTGCATATACAGGCCGTTCTGCAAGCGCAACGGCAGGAATTCTTCTTCGCTCAACGCGCCTGCCGTGAAGCGTTCGACCTGATCGCGAAACTGCGCAACGCGCTCGAAGACCAGCGCCCGGTCATAGTCGTCGTACTGATACATGTGGCTACCTCATCAGAATGGGGCGGGCTCTGTGGCTCGTTTTCTGGGTGTGACTATGGACCTGCGGCGCAGTACGTTACAGATTCAGCTAAACGGTAAAAAACCGTATCAGAATGCGGGCAAGGACCGCAGGCAAGCGTTGTATCTGATCCGCATAAACTCGGTTTTTCTGAGTCTGTTTTGTTTACGCGCGGGTTTCTACAGTGGGTTGCATGCCAGTCCGGGTGGCCTGGCAAGACTTTGCAACCGTGGAAGCATTGACCATGAGCACAGCAATAATCGGACAGGCCTATAACTACAAGGTCGTCCGCCAATTCGTCGTGGCGACCATTTTCTGGGGCGTCGTGGGGATGGCGATGGGGGTGTGGATCGCCTCCCAACTGGTGTGGCCCGAGATGAACCTCGACCTGCCGTGGACCTCGTTCGGGCGTTTGCGTCCGCTGCACACCAGCCTGGTGATTTTCGGCTTTGCCGGCAGCGCCCAGTTCGCCGCCAGTTATTACGCGGTGCAGCGTACCTGCCAGGTACGGCTGTACTCGGACACCCTCGCCGCATTCACTTTCTGGGGTTGGCAATCGGTGATCGTGGTGATGCTGATCACCCTGCCGCTGGGCTACACCACCACCAAGGAATACGCCGAGATCGAATTCTCCGGTGCAGTGTGGATGACCGTGGTCTGGGTCGCATACGCCGTGGTGTTTTTCACAACGGTGGTGCGACGCAAGACCCGACATATTTACGTCGGCAACTGGTTTTTCGGCGCGTTCATCGTGGTGATCGCCATGTTGCACGTGGTCAATCACTTGTCGATTCCGGTGGACTGGTTCAAATCCTATCCGGTGTATTCCGGCGCCACCGACGCCATGGTGCAGTGGTGGTACGGGCACAACGCGGTGGGTTTCTTCCTGACCACCGGGTTCCTCGGGATGATGTATTACTTCGTGCCGAAACAGGTCGGGCGGCCGGTGTACTCCTATCGCTTGTCCATCGTGCATTTCTGGGCCCTGATCACCCTGTACATCTGGGCCGGCCCGCACCATTTGCACTACACCGCGTTGCCGGACTGGGCGCAGTCGCTCGGCATGGCGATGTCGCTGATCCTGCTGGCGCCGAGTTGGGGCGGCATGATCAACGGGATGATGACGCTCTCGGGCGCCTGGCATAAGTTGCGCACCGATCCGATTTTGCGCTTTCTGGTGCTGTCGCTGGCCTTCTACGGCATGTCGACCTTCGAGGGGCCGATGATGGCGATCAAAACCGTCAACGCCCTCTCCCACTACACGGACTGGACCATCGGCCACGTGCACGCCGGCGCGCTCGGCTGGGTGGCGATGATCACCTTCGGCGCGGTCTACCACATGATTCCGAAAGTCTTTGGCCGCGAACAGATGTACAGCACGCCGCTGATCAACCTGCATTTCTGGCTGGCGACCATCGGCACAGTGCTGTACATCGCCTCGATGTGGGTCAACGGCATCACCCAGGGCCTGATGTGGCGCGCGATCAACGACGACGGCACGCTGACCTACTCCTTCGTCGAGGCCCTGCAGGCCAGCCATCCGGGGTTTGTGGTGCGGTTTGCCGGCGGCGTGTTCTTCCTCAGCGGCATGCTGCTGATGGCGTACAACGCCTGGCGCACCGTGCGGGTCTCCGACGTGGCGATGGCTGAACGTGAAGCGCAGATTGCCTGAGGCGAGGAACTTGAGATGATCGAGACAGTGTTGAATGGCTTGGGCGTGGCGGGGCTTTGGCTGGCGGTCGAGTACTGCCTGAAGCAGCAGACGGAGCAGAGTCTGGAGGACGCGAGTCTGATCCCGTTTGCCGATGACCCGGAGGTGGCGCGGCGGGTGGAATTGGCGACGGGGAAAGTGGTGAAAGCGGTGGCGCCGGAAGAGCCGAAACCGGGATGGATAAACTTCGAAATCTGAATCACCGCCCATCACTGTGGGAGCGGGCTTGCCCGCGATAGCGGAATGTCAGTCAACGAGTGTGTTGAATGTGATGCCGTCATCGCGGGCAAGCCCGCTCCCACAGGGTTATGTGTCAGCCTCAGAGAATTCAACCCCGATCGCGGGGGATCAGGCTCTGCAACTGCTGCGCCAGAAAATTCGCATCGAAGGCGAAGGTGTCCGGGTCTTTCAAACCATTGGTCTTGCGCCACTGCCAGTTGTCGGACGGCGGCAGGCACACCAGCGAAATACTGCCGTACCGCGCAGCCGTCAGGCCCATCACCGCCAGAGAAATCTGCCCTCCGGTGCCCATCACGTCCGGCACGAACTCCACGGGTTTACCGGCGATCACGATGCCTAGTTTCTCGGTCTTGAACGTCGATGTCTCGACCGGAACGCTAGGCCCCGAGGCGACATACGCCTCACGGCTGACTTCCAGCAGGTTCGGCGCCTGGACCGGCTCCAGCCATTGCTGGATCTGATCGAACAGCTCGCCAATGCGCGTCGTCCACACGGCCGATTGCGACTCGAACAGTTGTTTTTTGTGCGCTTCGCTGTCTGCGTAGTGGCGAAGCATCTCGCCCAGTTGCTGTACGTCGTCCATTGCGGTGTTCCTTTGGTTGAAGCAGTGCTGCGGACTTTGAGCATGGCAGATGCGCGCGGCGGGCGTACGACTAAAAGCGTGAGCGGTATTGACTGGGGGTCATGGCGAGGAATTTGCGGAAGGCGCTGCCCATGTGCGACTGGTGGGAGAAACCGGCATCGAGGGCGATTTCCGCCAGGCTCAACCCGGTGTGCTCGATCATCCGCCGTGCGGCCTGGAGTCGCACTTCAACGAGATAAGCGTGCGGTGTGAGGCCGATGGCGCGAGAAAAGTCGCGGAGAAAGCGCAGCTCGTTCTGGCCGTAGGCTGCCGCCAGTTGTTGCAACGTGAGGGGCTGATGGAATTGTTCGGCGATCAGGTCCAGCACTTTGGCGAGGGCCACGGGTGCCGGCCGGTGAGCCCTTTCGATTTGCGGTTGCGCCAACGCCACGAATCCCAGGGCACATTGCTCCAGTGCCAGCAGGTCGGGGTGTGGCGCCAGTAACAACCGCCGCGCTTCGCGCGCCAGGCTCAGCGCCCGTCGATTGCCACAAGACTGCACGCGGTGGCCGACGGCGGGCAAATGCTCCTCGGCGAACGATGCGTCCAGCTGCATCAGCAAATATTCGCCGCCGCTGGCCGATTCGGAAAACACTTCGACGCCTACCGGCGTATACGCCAGAACACCGGGTAGCGTATCGAAATCCACCCGCCGATCCGAGTCAATCGCGTGCACGCCCTGCTGGCGTTCCAGCGTCACCCCAAGGGTTGGCGACTGCGCCGGATCGCGTGCGCTGTAAGCGGCACGGGGCAGGAGTTGCAGGCTGACTTTAGCGCCCGACAAGCGTTGGCTCAGCATGTGAAATTTCCTGATAGAAAGCCGCGAAGCGCCACGGGATACTCCTACACAAAGGGTTGCCATCAACAGGAGCACACCATGCGCACCATCGGCCTTATCGGCGGCATGAGCTGGGAGTCCAGCGCCGAGTATTACCGTCTCATCAACCAGCAGGTACGCGACCAACTCGGGCCGTTGCGTTCAGCAAAATTGCTAATGTACAGCGTCGACTTCGGGCCTGTCGAACAGGCGCAGCATGCCGGTCGCTGGGACGATGCGGCGTTGATTCTGGTGGATGCCGCGCGGCGGCTGGAAGCTGGCGGCGCCGATTGCGTAGTGCTGTGCACCAACACCATGCACAAGGTCGCCGGGCAGATTCAGGCGGCGATCAGTATTCCGTTCCTGCACATCGCCGATCCGGCCGGACAGGCGGCGGTCGATGCCGGTGCGCGGAACGTCGGGTTGCTGGGGACAGCGTTCACCATGGAACAGGACTTCCTCAAGGAACGCCTGACGTCGATGGGGCTGACCGTGCTGGTGCCGGATGCCGAAGAGCGTCAAGCCGTGCACCGGATCATCTATGACGAGTTGTGCGTCGGGGTGATCAGCGAGGCGTCACGCCGGGTTTATCAGCAGGTGATCGAATCCCTGGGTCAGCGTGGCGCCCAGGTCATCATTCTCGGCTGCACCGAAATCGGCCTGCTGATCAAACCCGAGCACAGCGCCCTGCCCCTGCTCGACACCACCGAACTGCATGCGCAGACGGCGGTGGCGTTCGCATTGGGCGAGTGAATCAACCGACCTTGGGCGTGCGCCGCAGACGCGCCATGCTCAAGGTGTCCACCAGCCTCCCGTCACGCACGGCGTAGTCGCGAAACAGGCCTTCGGTTTCAAAGCCAAACTTGCGGTACAGACCGATAGCCGCTTCGTTGTCGGCGTACACCGACAGCTCGACCCGTTGCAGATTCATCCAGTTGTCGGCGATGTCCAGCGCGGTGGCCAGCAACTTCGAACCAACGCCCTTGCCCTGCCACGCCGATAAAACGCCCATACCGAAGCTGCCGGCATGACTGCGACGGATCCGCGAAAACTGCTCCAGGCCAATGCTGCCGATCACCTGGCCCTGATGCAGCGCCACCAGTTTGATTTCGCGTTCGTTGTCCGACGCCAGGCGTTTGCGCCAGACCTCGATGGACTGAAACGGCATTTGCAGCACTTGCCGGGTAACCGCCGGCTCGTTGTAAAGCGCGGTAATGCCTTCGAGGTGGGATTCGTTGAAGCGTTCGAGGGTAATAACAGCGTCAGTGACGGACATGGGTGATTCATCCTTGAGACAGACATGGCCGCTCACTCTACAACGCCGACTTCAAACATGGCGAGAAGCTCGCTCCTTCAGTTGATAGTGCTCAGGCTTCAAACCACTCCCGGCGCTCTTCGAAAGTGTTCTGGATCAGTTCGACGATCATCTGCACCTGCGCCGCATCCTGCGACTGCGCATTCACCGCCATCCACACCTGACGCTGCATCGGCTGGCCAAACAACCCGGGCAGTGCAATGAGGCCACGGTCGAAACGGCTCATGTAGCCGGGCAGCAAACCGATGCAGGCGCTGCAACGAATCATCTCCAGCATCAGCTCATAGGCATGCAACTGCACCACCCCGGCCAGGCGCTGATCCACCAGCGCATTCCACGGCACAAAGCTCTCGACCTGAAGGTGAGGCTGCCATTGCACCAGCAGGAAATCGGCGAGGTCATCGAGGCTGTCCGGGCGCGACGCGGTGCGCGAATAACGCTTGGCAATGTGCGGCAGGTAGTCAAGCCGCGCCAGGCGTCGGGGCTCGCCGACGGCAAAACTCGGCCCCGGCAGCGACGAATCGGTGCCGCCCAGCCACACCACGACATCGGCGCTGACGGCGCGCAGGGCCAGTTCGCTGTCGAGGGAAATGATCTCCAGGCGCACGCTGGCGTTGCGTCGCAGCAAGGCCACCAGGTCGCGACCAAGAATGTCATGCAAGATAGATTCGGCGACGGCCAGGCGCACCAAGGGTTGTTCGATCACTGGCAAATCACGTTCATGGGCCAAGGCAATCAACTGCGCCTGAAGCTGCAAGCCTTCACGACTGAGGGTGACGCTATTGTCGCCATGGCTGAACAGCGAACACTGCAGTTGCGCTTCGAGTTGCGCCAACTGCTTGCGCAGCAAAGTCGCCTTGATGTTGAGACTGCGCGAAGCCTGCATGAAACAACCGCAGCGGGCACTGACCGTAAACGCTTGCGCCAGTTGCGGGTCGAGCGCGGCGACCTGCGCGCGCCAGGATGACGGGGTGTCTACAGGTGAACGGTATTCGTCAGGGCGTTGGCGCCCAGTGGTTTCCATGAATGACATCGATGACTCCCTGTCGATCTGTCTATTGGAGACCTCATCCTGCGCAACGTTCATGAACCTGATGTGACAGCGTCATCACTCGCTGGGGGTTTGACGAAAACTGACCGCCAGGCGATTCCAGCTGTTGATGGTGGTGACGGCGATGGTCAGGTCGACCATCTCGTTCTCGCTGAACTGTTCCCGGGCCTGGGCGTAGACGTCATCCGGGACATGGCTTTGCGAGAGCAAGGTGACCGCTTCGGTCCAGGCCAGTGCCGCACGCTCTCGCGGGTTGAAGAAACCGCTGTCACGCCAGACCACAATCGAATACAGACGCCGGTCGGTCTCGCCCAGGCGCCGTGCGTCCACCGAGTGCATGTCGGTGCAGAAGGCGCAGCCATTGAGCTGCGAGGCGCGGATCTTGACCAGGTGCAGCAGCGCCGGCGCGATGCTCAGGTTGCTGGTCAGCGCCTCCATGGCAATCATGGCTTTCATCGCCTTGGGCGACGCGCTGTAGTAATCCAGACGGGAAGTCATGGCGTGCCTCGTGGATCGATAGATGCTTTCACGGTAAGCGCGGATGCGTCAGCGTTACAGATCCAATTGCGCGAAATACCGGTGGACCACCCTGAAGCAGGCCAATCCGCGTTTTTTCCCCCACGCAACTTCTGCACGTCGGCGCTTGCGGGTAATCTGGCGCGACGCACACGCGCCTCAACCGCCCAGGAGCCCCGTCGGTATGGAACTTCATGTTGTCATCAACGGCCGCAAGGACCTGGCAGGCCAGTTGTACAACCAACTGCGCAGCGCCATCGAATCCGGCCGTCTGGCAGCCGGGACGCAACTGCCGCCCAGCCGTCTGCTGGCCGAACAGCTGGGCATCTCGCGCAAGACCATTTCCGACACCTATGCGCAACTGACGTATGAAAACTTCCTGACCGGGGTGATCGGCAAAGGCACCTACGTCAATGCCCGGGCTGCAAAAGCGCTGCCCAAGCAAAGCCATTCGCAGTTGGCGAGCGCCGAGGTCATCGAGTCATGGCGCAATTTGCCGGTGTTTTTGCGTCACCCGACGCTGGAAGGTTCGCTGCGTTATGACTTCATCGGTGGCGCCACCAGCAAGGGCCAGTTCCCGCAGGACGATTGGCGGCGCTGCACCTCTCACGCCTTGCGCCAGATGACCGGCTCAAAGGGTTTCTACAGCCTGCCCGAAGGTCTTCCGGCACTGCGCAACGCGATCGCCAGGCATATCGCATTTTCCCGTGGGGTAAATTGCCAGGACGAAGACGTGGTGGTGTGCAACGGCGCGCAACAGGCGCTGGACCTGATCTCCCGCGTGATGACCCGCCCCGGCAGCATCGTCGCCATGGAAGACCCTGGCTACCCGCCCGCGCGCCTGCTGTTCGGCAGCCACGGCGCCACGGTGATCGGCGTGCCGGTCGATGCTGAAGGCATTCAAGTCGACAAAATCCCCCTTGGCACCCGTCTGATTTACGTCACACCCTCCCACCAGTTCCCGCTCGGCATGCCGATGAGCCATGCACGACGGGTGGCGCTGCTGGAACGCGCCTACGAGCTGGGCGCGATCATTATCGAGGACGATTACGACAGCGAGTTCCGCTACGAAGGCCGGCCCACCGACTCGCTGCAAAGCATGGATGAACGCGGGATCGTCGCTTACGTCGGCACCTTTTCAAAAACCCTGCTGCCAGAACTGCGCCTCGGCTATGCGATCTTGCCGCCAGCAATTCTCGAAGCGGTGATCCGCGCCAAGCAGCTCACCGACCTGCACACCTCCACCCTTCCACAATGGGCGCTGGCCAAATTCATCGCCGAAGGCTGCCTGCTCAAGCACATTCGGCGCTGTCATACGATTTACGCCGGGCGGCGCGAACGCATCCTCACGCGCATCGCGGGCTACCTGTCACCCTGGTTCGAAGCGATCCCGAGCACGGCGGGTTTCCATATGGTGCTTATGTGCAAAGTGCCTATCGATATGCCACTGCTGATCGAACTGGCGAAAAAGGTCGAAGTCGGGTTGTATTCCATCGACGCGTTTTTCTACCAGCACGCGCCACAGGCAGGGCTTCTCATGGGATTTGGCGCCATCGAAACCCTGGATATCGACACCGCGCTGGATCGCTTGCGGGACATTTTGCAGCAGGTCGCCTGACCGATTGGACTGGGTTTTTATCCGGCGATTGGCTATTGGCGGTCCGTAAGTGCGGGCCTATCCTGCATAAGCGTTATCCCTCAATGAGCAGGATTCGTCCGGCCTGATTCAGGAGTGTGAGCAATGTCCAACGAAGTGATCAACACCGTAAAGGTGCAGGCCGCCGCCGGCCGCTCGGATGAGCTGGGTAAGCAACTGCAAAAGATTGTCGAAACCCTGCGCAAACAACCGGGCTGCGATTCCTATATGGTCGACCGCTGCCCCGAGGACAGCAACCGCTGGAACGTCAGCGCCCGCTGGCAATCGGAAGCGGCCATGCAGATGCATTTCAACTGCCCTGAAGTACAAGGCTTTATCGGTCTGATCGACAGTCGACTGGCCAACGCCGTCGACTTCAACAGCTTTCCGATCCATTGAATACCTCTGTAGGTGCCGGTTTGCTGGCGATCGGATCACCTTGGTGTACCTGATGCACCACAGTGATGCGATCGCCGACAAACCGGCTCCTACAGGTTTTGCCTGGCCTTGCGCAAATCCTGATTGGTCCCCTCGCCTTCTGCTGAATTGGCTGTTTGATTGCGCTCACTGGCGGATTAACGTTGTTTCTGACAACTAACCACCGCAGGTGATGAATCATGAAAGTTTTGCGTTTACTGGCCGCCCCGCTTGCTGTCCTCGCCTTAAGTGTTTCTGCCTCGGCATTCGCCCACGGCCCTTCAGAAAAAGTCACGATTCTGCAAGATGAAGCACTGAAGAACGTCCCTGGCAAAAAGGCGCTGATGATCGAAGTCGATTACAAGCCGGGCCAGTCCTCCATCGCCCACAAGCACGAAGGCACGGCAATGGCCTACGTGATTTCGGGCACGATCATTTCCCAGGTGAAAGGCGGCAAAGCGATCACCTACAAGGCCGGCGAATACTGGTACGAGCCCGCCGGCTCGGAACATCTGGTGTCGAAAAATGCCAGTGCGACCAAGCCTGCCAAACTCCTGGTGTTCATGGTGTTGTCGCCCGACGAGAAAGTGTTGATCCCCTTGGAAAACTGATGGCTGAACCTACAGCCATAAATAATCAGGCCCGAATCGCAAGTTCGGGCCTTTTTATTGCCCGACGCAATTAGCCGGCAAGTTTTAAACCAAACAATACTATCGGCCACCTGACAAGTGCATGAATTGGCTATTTCATTGAGCCGTTACAGGTTTAGTCTGAAGTGACTGCCGATATCGGCCACTTCAACTTTAAAACTCAAGTTATTTCACTGGAGAAACACCCATGAAACTTGCACTTGCCAGCACCTTGACGATCGTCACTGCTTTAACCGGCTGTTCAATTCCCACTGCGCCGACGGCGGTTTCTTCACTCGACGGTCTCTTCAGCGCGCCCGTCGGGCGCAGCAGCGCCAGCCATGTCGCCAGCGGCGGCGAGGTCTCGCTGGGCATCGTCTACAGCCGCAACACACAGACCAATCGCGCTTACCTGCAGGACTATCAGGCCAATGCCGGTACCGGTTTTGGCCAGAGCCTGCTGGTGCAACCGATTCATGATGCCTACGTCGCCACCTCCAAACCCGATCTGGCGGTGGATTGGGTCAAGGCCTCGTTGCAACGTCAGTTCGGCTCTGTGACGGTGTACCCGGACCTGCAAAGCCTCAAGTCGGCGAAACCGGATGTGGTCGCCATTGTCGACACCCGCAGCCAATTGATCACCTCGCGCAGTTCGGATATCAAGGCCGATGTGAGTGCGGACTTTTATGATGCCAACTTCAATTACATCGGGACTGCGCAAGGGCATGATGCCAAAGCATTGAGCCCGGTGTGGGCGGACTATAAACGCAGCGAAGAGATCGTTGCAGATATTAATGAACAGCAGAACGTGCAAGTTCGGGCATTGCAGAAGTTCGACCAATCGCTCAGTAATTTATTGACTGGGCCGACAGATAAAGTGTCGATGATTGATAATAAAACAGACAGGCAGTTGTATTGAAACCAATGACCCCATCGCGGGCAAGCCCGGCTCCCACAGGACTTGTGTTGGACACATAACATCACACGACACAAAACCTGTGGGAGCCGGGCTTGCCCGCGATGAGGCCCGACCAAAAACCAAAAAACCCAGGCAAAAAAAACCCCGCATCTTTCAATGCGGGGCTTTTCATTCAGCGACTGATCAGGCCGCCGGCTCCAGTTCTGCACTGGCGGTGGTGGCAGTAGCAGGCACTACCGCTTGCCCGCTCAATGCCAGATCCAGCAACTCACGGTTGGCTACCGCATACATCGCGTAGTCAGTGCCGCTCGCCGCACGGATTTCCACCAGCATGGCGCGCCAGCGTTCGATCATGCCTACGTGCTCTTCCATCCACAGCGCCAGGCGTGTTTCCACATCCTGAGAGCCGTCGCCCTGTTGCAGGACCGAGATGGTAATTGCACGTTGCTGCCAGTCGACGTCATCGCGGAACGCTTCACGGGCCAGGGCTTGCCAGTTGTTTTCAACCGGCAGAGCGCTGATCTGTTGCAGGTACCAGGTGATGTCCAGCGCACTGCCCACGGCGAAGTAGGCCTTGGCCACGTCCGCAGGGTTCTGGCCGGTCACGTCGGAGGCCTCGATGATCGGCAGCAGCGTGTACAGGTGCGACGTGCCAGCCACCATGCGTGCGAGCAACTCCGGCACACCGGCTTCGACATACGCCTCGTAGCGGGCCTGCCAGTTCTCGTGGATCTCGCCACTCAGCAGTTCGTCGAGCTTGAGACCCAACTCCTTCAGATGCGGACCGAAATGCGCGACGTCACGGGCAGCGTTCTGCTCGTTGCGACGGGCACGCAGGAACCAGCGCGTAGCGCGACGGCCCAGACGCATCAGCTCGTCCATCAGCTCCAGTTGCACGTCAGCGGATACCTGGTAGTCCAGGGCTTCGATCTGACGGAACCAGTGCGGGAGATGGAAGATGTCACGCACGATCACGTAAGCACCGGCCACGTTCGCCGGGCTCATGCCGGTCGACTCTTTGAGTCGTTGAACGAAGGTGATGCCCATGTGGTTGACCAGATCGTTGGCGATCTGGGTGCTGACGATCTCACGCTTCAGACGGTGACGGCGCATGGCTTCGGAGAACTTGCTCACCAGGCTTGGCGGGAAAGCGGTTTCCATGTCGCGCGTCAGGTAGTCGTCGTCCGGCACTCGGGAGTCCAGCAACTGCGCCTTGAGGTCGATCTTGCTGTAGGAGATCAGCACCGACAGCTCGGCACGGGTCAGGCCGTGGCCTTCCGCGAGGCGTTCGTTGATCGCTTCTTCCGACGGCAGGAACTCGATGGCGCGATCCAGCTTGCCGCGGCCTTCCAGATCGTTCATCAGACGCTTGTATTCGGCAATCCGCACGAAAGCACGGCGTGCCGCCAGGGACAGCGCTTGAGTCTGCTTGTAGTTGTTGCCCAGCACCAGGTTGCCGACTTCGTCGGTCATGCTCGCCAGCAACTGGTTACGTTGCTTGTCGGTCATGTCACCGGCCTGAACCACTTCGTTCAGCAGGATCTTGATGTTCACTTCGTGGTCGGAGCAGTCCACACCACCGGCGTTGTCGATGAAGTCGGTGTTGGAACCGCCGCCATTGAGACCGAATTCGACACGCCCCAGTTGGGTCATGCCGAGGTTACCGCCCTCGCCCACGACTTTGCAGCGCAGTTCGTTGCCGTTCACGCGCAGTGCATCGTTGGCCTTGTCGCCGACGTCGGCATGGCTTTCGCTGCTGGCCTTGACGTAGGTGCCGATGCCACCGTTCCACAACAGGTCGACCGGCGCCTTGAGCAAGGCATTGAGCAGTTCGGTCGGGGTCAGCTTGTCGGCCTGAATGGCGAAACGCTCTTTCATCTGCGGGGAAATCGCGATGCTTTTCGCGCTGCGGGAGAAGATCCCGCCGCCTTCGGACATGATGCTGGTGTCGTAATCCGACCATGCCGAACGTGGCAGATCGAACAGGCGCTGACGCTCGACGAAGCTGTTCGCCGGTTCAGGATTCGGATCGATGAAGATGTGCAGGTGGTTGAAGGCAGCGACCAGTTGCAGCTTGTCGGACATCAACAAGCCGTTACCGAACACGTCACCGGCCATGTCGCCGACGCCGACCACGGTGATGCTGTCTTCCTGAACATTGATGCCGCGCTCGCGGAAGTGGCGTTGCACGCCAACCCACGCGCCTTTGGCGGTGATGCCCATTTTCTTGTGGTCGTAACCGGCAGAACCGCCGGACGCGAACGCGTCACCCAGCCAGAAACCGTAGTCGATGGCGATGCCGTTGGCGATGTCGGAGAAGGTTGCAGTGCCCTTGTCCGCAGCGACCACCAGGTACGGGTCATCGTCGTCATGACGCACGACGTTGGCCGGCGGCACCAGTGCGCCGTCTTTCAGGTTGTCGGTGATGTCCAACAGGCCCGAAATGAAGATGCGGTAGCAAGCGATGCCCTCGGCCGCGATCTCGTCACGGCTGCCGCCCAGTGGCAGGCGACGCGGCAGGAAGCCGCCCTTCGCGCCGACGGGCACGATGACCGAGTTCTTCACTTGCTGGGCTTTTACCAGGCCCAGGACTTCGGTACGGAAGTCTTCTTCACGGTCAGACCAGCGCAGACCGCCACGAGCGACATTGCCGAAGCGCAGGTGCACGCCTTCGACGCGAGGCGAGTAAACGAAGATTTCGAACTTCGGAACCGGCTTCGGCAGCTCTGGAATCTGATGCGGGTTGAACTTGAAGCTGAAGTAGGACTTGTTCTGACCGTTGGCATCGGTCTGGTAGAAGTTGGTCCGTAAGGTCGCCTTGATCAGGTCGAGGTAGCGACGCAGGATGCGGTCTTCGTTCAACACCTGGACGTCGTCCAGTGCGCTGACGATGGCTTGTTCCAGACGTTGCTGCTTGTCTTCCAGGTCGTCGCTGGTCAGCTTGCGCGCCAGGTAGAAACGGGTCTTGAACAACCGGGTCAACTCGCGAGCGATGTCGGTGTGGTTGTTCAGGGTGCTGGCGATATAGCCGAGGTCGAAGCCCAGACGAATCTGCTTCATGTAGCGAGCGTAGGCACGCAGCAGCGCCACATCGCGCCATGGCAGGCCGGCGGTCAGCACCAGACGGTTGAACGCATCGTTCTCGGCATCGCCACGCACGATGTGGACGAAGGCGTCCTGCAGGGTGTCGTTGAGTTGCTGGATGTCGAGTTCCAGGCCTTCAGCGGCGGTGAACGCGAAATCGTGAATCCAGAACTCGCGGCCGTTGTTGTGACGCAGGCGATAAGGGAATTCACCCAGCACGCGCAGGCCGAGGTTTTCCAGGATCGGCAACACGTCGGACAGGGCCAGCGGGGTATCGGCGTGATACAGCTTGCAGTGCAACTCGCGCTGGCCGGAGACCTGACCCAGTGGCTGATAGAAGCTCATCACCAGAGGATTTTTTTCGTTCAGGTTCAGCAGATGCTGCATGTCGACCACAGCCGAATGCGCAGCGAAGCGCTCGCGGTAACCGGCCGGGAAGCCTTTCGGGAAGTCCGCCAGCACGTTGGTGCCGTGTGCTTCACCGAAGCTTTCCACGACCAGGCTGGCGTAGTCGTCCTGCCAGCTGCGGCAGGCTTGTACCACTTCTTTTTCCAGCAGGACCGGGTCGATGTCCAGACGGTTCTTCGGATCGACACGCAGGATCAATTGCACGCGGGCCAGTACGGACTCGGAGAAGAAGGTCCAGAACTCGCAGTCCGAGGCTTTCAGGCGATCCATCAGCACTTGCTGGATCTTCTGGCGCACTTCGGTGGAGTAGATGTCACGCGGCACGTAAGCCAGGCAGTAGCAGAAACGGCCGTACGGGTCTTTGCGCAGGAACACGCGAATCTTGTTGCGTTCCTGGATCTGCACGATCGACATCACGGTGCTGAACAGTTCGTCGACCGGGGTCTGGAACAGGTCATCACGCGGCAGTACTTCAACCACCTGCGCCAGTTCCTTGCCCAAGTGAGCCTTGGCCTGGAAGCCGGAACGGCGTTCGATTTCCTCGACCTTGCGGCGGATGTACGGGATGACCCGCACGCTCTCGCCATACACCGAAGAGGTGTACAGGCCCATGAAGCGGCATTCCTTGATGACCTTGCCGTCGGCGTCGATCTCGCGGATCGACACGTAGTCCGGGTAAGCCGGACGGTGTACACGGCTTGGGTGCGCAGCCTTGGCGAACGACAGCAGGGTCGGTTCGCGCAGGTAGTTCACGGCGTAGTCTTCGATGCGCAGGTCATCGTAGGTCAGGCCGGTGCGCAGCAGTTTGGTCAGGCCGAGGAAGGAATTCTGGTCGTAGACGATATGGCCGCCATCGACTTCATCCTGAACCACGAACTCTTCGTAGCCGAGGAAGGTGAAGTGGTTGCCCACCAGCCATTCCAGGAAACTTTTGATTTCGGCTTTTTCTTCGCTGTCGACAGCAAACTTGCTGTTGTCCAGACCGGTCAGGATTTCCTGGACCTTGGTTTTCATCGGCTCGAAATCGGCGACCGCGACGCGGACTTCACCGAGAACCTGTTCCAGTTCTTTGCTCAGAACATTCAGTTCAGCAGTGTTCGCGCAACGGTCAATTTCCAGGTACATCAGGGATTCTTGCAGGATCCCTTCGCCCTGAGTGCCTTTTGGCAGGATTTCCAGCAACTCGCCTTTGCTGCCGCGACGCACGCTCAGCACAGTGGTTTGCAGGGTATGAATGCTGTAGCCGCGACGGTTCAGCTCGGTGCGCACCGAGTCCACCAGGAATGGCAGGTCGTGGTGCAGCACTTCGACCGCGGTATGGGTCGACTGCCAGCCGTGGCGTTCGTAATCAGGGTTGTAGACGCGAACCTGCGGTTGCGCGTGATCGAAGCGCTCAAGCAGGCGCCACGCTGAAAGGGTGCAGCCAGCGAGGTCGGACAGCCGACGCTGGGTCAGCTCGTCAAGGGAAATGATGCCGAAGAATTGTTCAGCGAACAGCGCCACTTGTGGCAGTGCCTGTTCACTGATGTGCTGCGCCAGTGCCGCTTGCAGTTGGTGCTGGAAGTCGGCTTTGCTGGCTGCGGTGAAGAACGCCATCTGTGGTACTCCGCTTGGGCTTGTTATTGATGGAAGCGTCGCGTGCAAACCCCTTTCGGGGCGATCCGTCACCCTGTTCCTGATTCTCGGGCAGAGGAAACAGGGTGACAGGTGGGTGAAGCTGGACGAGACACTCAGGTCACATTCACCTTCCATGAATGGGCATCTGCAAAAACGACTCTGCGATCAATTGCACAATGTCTTTACAGGTATCCATTCGATGCGCAGCTTAACCAGTGCGGCAAGGCCCGTGCTTGCAGCGCTGCGACATATTCGGTCATCGGCACGCAGCGCGCGCCTTGCGCATCGGACAACACTAGCAGTCGTGTAGGAAATTGGGCGCTTTATGCCCGGATTTACGGCACCTTCGTACCAGAAATGACCAGTAGCGCCCCGAATGCTCACGACACATTCTCTGACAATCAGCCAAGCAGAAATTCCCGAGGGCTGGCAGAATCGCCTTTTGTTGTGTTCACAACGCTCGCCGAGCCAGGATTTTCCTCATGCAAATGACCACCTCCCTGTTGATCGTCAACCCGTGTGACGAGGAAGAAGACAACATGGCCATGCTCGCCTGCCACAGCGAACAGGGTGAAATGTTCCTGATGAGCCGCTACCCGGACGAGGACGAGCTGGAGATCACCCTTGATGGCGAGCCTTCGACGCTGGACGGCGTGAAAGTGACGCTCAGCCCTACCCGTTTGCTGATCGAGATTGCGGCGGCGGATACGGATGCGTTGAATGGGGATGATTCGCTGGAAATCATTCACAGCACGGATGCGAGTGATTTGGCGGAGGTTGAAGAAACGTTGCAGAACATTCTCAAGGGCACTGGCACCTACGTCAGCGAGCTTTAACCCTCAGAATCTCGAGTGATTGGACCGACCTCATCGCGAGGAGGTCCGAAAGAACATCATCAGCCTGTGCGCCTCACAAATCTCCAACCATTTCGCCGGCAGATGGGTGTGCGATTCAATACTTGTTGGAGTAAGCCTGCCCACGACGGCGTCACCGATATCGCCCTGACATCGTAGCAAAGCCGATTCCTTCGGTTTTTGCTCGACATCAACAGCATTCCAAGCCCTGTTATGTGCCGACCGTGATAACGACGAACAAATTCCCAGTCCGAAAACTCAGCATTCGGCGAGACCTTTAAACATCGCAAGCTATTGAAGGACTGGGGGAAATAAGCAAACTACAACAGAATCGCAAATTCTCCGACATCCATCCCACCCACATGTAAGAACAACCTTACAAGCGCATAGGATATTTCGCGGCACTACGCAATTGAAGCGCAAAGTCCTTGCTGTTATTAATAAGTCACTTGCGAAAACAAATTTCGCAAGCGCGGCACTTACTGACAAGTACCGCTCCATTGATAAAAAGGAGTTAACGTCATGGGTAAAAAACGCACCGAGATAACCCCCTGGGATGACTTGCCGCAAGCAATGAGCACGTCATATGGCTTCCTGGCAACTGAAGCAAACTTCTTTGCCTCGCTGACCAACTGAAACACGCTGATAACACATCAGTAAAATGCCGAAAGGGCCCTTTCGGCATTCTGAAACCTTGCGAGGCTATTTATGTCTGAGCGTGAACTCAATCCTGCGACAGCATTATCGAAAATTCAAAAAATCATTGACTCATTAAATTTTAATGTCGTCACACACCACACTGATTGCAACAAGCTTGTAGCCACAGCAAAACTTTTTGACAAAAACAACAATTTCATAGAATCCGGTGCAGGAAAAGGTCCCGACTCGCTCATCGGAGCTCTAGCCGAGAGCATCGAACACTTCAGCACTTTCCCGTTCAACACAGATGACTTGAGCATTCAGCCCTGCGAATTTATCGCCACTCAGAAAGCTGCCGAACACGATGGCTTTTTCACGAACCTGCTGTGCTCATCAGGATCAATGGAATGCTTGAGGCTCACAACACTCGATGAAACGAAAGAGCTTTTTGTTCCAAGCATTCTTCTTTGTCCGAAGGTGGCGACTGACTCATTGACCAGCGCAAGTGCAGGCATGCAATTTCTGTCTCGCTACTCTTCCAACTCGGGGATTGCCTTTGGTTGCACCAAAGCAGAGGCATTGCTTCACGGAACGCACGAGGTCATCGAAAGACACATTCTCTCCCGCTTTTTTATGGCAGTCTGTGCGATTGGCCCTGCCATGAAACTATATACGCCCTCTAAAGCCTTGCTTACCAAATCGCTCCAGGACAATTCTTATGCCCTAGCGCTTGCAGACAAGCTACAGATCATCATCATAAAGGATGTGATGAATGTTTATTTTTCTGTTGCGCTACCGAAAGCGGGCCCTGGGCATCTCCATTTATCAGCTATCGGCTCAGGCTGTTCGTTGGATATTTGCATTGCTATCCAAAGAGCAGTAACGGAGCAATTTCAAGTCAATGAACTGTATGACGATACGCAAGAGGCGACTGATAGAAAATCACTTGATTTTCTAGCAGGCTCAAACATGCTGAAATCCCTTATAGACTTCAAGCCTGTAAAAAACTTGAGTCTTCCGACACTTGACTTGTCACGAGAAGATTTTGCAAAAAGCGTCCCAGCACAGTTGGGATTATTAGAAAACATTCTGCTAACTACTCGCAGAGCTATTTACTTCAGAGTCGTTGCTCAATACTCCGATGACGGCATCGTATGTCAGTCTTACGTTCCAGGCCTTGAGCGCTTCAACCTAATTAGAAATGGGTATCTTGTTGCTCCGCAACGAATCCTGCGCCAAGCGTCAAAAACTGTTTAACTCTTGCTGACAGCAATAGGCTCCCAATGCAGACCCTCATTAGAACAGCCTGTAAAAAACATGCGATATTACTGATATCAACGATCACCACAATAATAACGTTAAAAATTATTGCTCTAGCACCACCTCTGTTATTAGGAAAAGTGATTGACACTCTGAATGACAATAATCAGGCAGCGCTCAACACCCTACTATTTCTAACTGCGGGCTTCACCTTGGCTGGGTGCATACAAGCGATCATTAACCCGTTGCAAATTTTCTTTCTATCCAAACTTGTACAGCAAGTAGTGTTGAATGCGTCCATTCACTGGGTTGCACAGCTGATGCGCAAAGAGTTTCTGCAGTTCAGTTCGTGGCGCATCGGTCACTTTATAAAATCGGTGGAGCGTGGGATTACTGCACACGAGCAATTGCTAACGTTCTTCGTCACCATTGGATTCCCGCTTTGCCTGGAATTCCTGATCGTTGGAAGCGCTTTTATATACATGGGCGGCACTGGCATTTTCTTTGTGGTGACCAGCCTTGGTATCGTCTATCTGTTAGTCGCCCACCGAATCATTAGATGGCGCAGAAAACATATTGATGCAGTCAACGAGCAAGAGGATGAACTCAGCGCCCTCCTCTTCAGCACCATGAACACGGGCAAATCGATAAAACTGGAAGGGGCCGAGTTCACGGCAACGCAACCGTTGAACCTTGCGTTCAAGCTCTACGCCAAGGCCGCGATCACCGTGGCCAGTTCCGGTGGCGTTTTGAGCGGGGCAAAAATTTTGTTTGTAAGCTTTTCTACGGGAGGATTACTCACTTGGGGAGTTCTCGATCAGTTGGCGAACGAGCCAAGCATCAGCATTGGACAAATGGTTGCCATTTTCTCCATTGCAGGAAGTTTTTTGCTCAATATCACTGCGCTGACCGAGGGCTATCGGATACTTGATCAGTTTCTCGCTGACCAGCGTCGGCTCCAACAGCTTTTGTCATTGCCGAACTTTGACGACAATCGACAAGCCGAAATCAAGCCCGGACATGAATCGATACTGGTTCTCGAGCCTTGCGTTGTGATCGACAACGGGATAACTCGCCTGTCTATAGAGGACTCCATTACGTTCACCCAAGGTCAATCGATCGCAATCACCGGCCCCAGTGGCGCGGGTAAATCGACATTTCTGGAAGCATTAGCCGGGTTGAATGCTCCTCTGAGAAGTCAGTTGAGCATCGACTGCATACCGATTTCAAGATTGAGCGCCCAAGCTCATTTGAACATCCTCAGGTATTGCCCTCAGTCCCCACAGTTTTTGGAGGGTACTTTTGAAAGCTCGGTTCTGTTCGGAATTGCTCCCTCGCCACATCTGAACCAGGCAATACAGCGACTTAACCTTGAAGATATTGTTTGCCATCGAAATATCACTGAAAGCGCATCCAACATTTCAGGTGGCGAAGCTAAACGCCTGTCACTGCTGCGCCTGATCAATAGGCCGGGTCGATTTAATCTGTTCGACGAGCCAAGCGCATCAATCGAACCAAAGCTGGCCTCCCCGGTCTGGGACCTGCTATTTGACACTTTTGCCGGCCGTGGACTGATTTGTGTGACGCATGATGTAAGTCACCTGCACCGCTTCGACCGAATCATCGTCATGCAAAACGGCGCGATCATTGACGATGGTCCGTGGTGCGATTTGGTTAACAGGACAGCAGTCAGGCTGCTACTGAGTGACCTCCAATCAGTTGAGTAGTACCAGAAGGATCATCACCATTTCCTGCGAAACGGTGAGGCCGAACTCAAATCCCCACACTTTGCACAAAATGCCGTTAGTCGCCGCCGCCCGCGATGCATTAAAGTAACGCCCCCAGCCGTGGCGTTATTCGAACGTCGTCGGTCACCCTTTCCAGGAACAGTCATCGATGGAACATCGTGAAGCGCTGCTCGCGCTGCGAACCTTTCTTTCAACGCAGATTCTCGGCCAGGAAAAACTCATCGAGCGCTTGCTCATCGCCCTGCTTGCCGACGGCCACATGCTGGTCGAGGGCGCTCCCGGCCTGGCCAAGACCAAGGCCATCAAAGAACTCGCCGAAGGCATCGAAGCCCAGTTCCATCGCATCCAGTTCACCCCTGACCTGTTGCCCGCCGACATCACCGGCACGGAAATCTATCGCCCGGAAACCGGCAGTTTCGTGTTCCAGCAAGGCCCGATCTTCCACAACCTGGTATTGGCGGACGAAATCAACCGGGCTCCGGCCAAGGTGCAATCGGCATTGCTCGAAGCCATGGCCGAGCGTCAGGTCAGCGTCGGGCGCAGCACCTACGAGTTGTCGCCGCTGTTCCTGGTGATGGCCACGCAAAACCCGATCGAGCAGGAAGGCACCTATCCGCTGCCCGAAGCCCAGCTCGACCGCTTCCTGATGCACGTGAAAATCGGCTTCCCGGACGCCGCCGTCGAACGCCGCATCCTGCAACAGGCTCGTGGCGAAGCCTTGAACGGCGAAACCAAACCGGAGCGCCGGGTCAGCCAGCAGGCAATATTCGCCGCTCGCAAGGAAATCCTCGGTCTGTACATGGCCGACGCGGTGGAGGAATACCTGGTGCAACTGGTCATGGCCACGCGCACGCCGGGCAAATTCGACCCGGAGATGGCCGAGTGGATCGCCTATGGCGCCAGCCCACGCGGCTCGATTGCCCTCGACCGCTGTGCCCGCGCCCACGCCTGGCTGGCCGGTCGCGACTTCGTCAGCCCGGAAGACATCCAGGCTGTGCTGTTTGACGTGTTGCGCCACCGCATCATCCTGTCCTTTGAAGCCGAAGCCGCTGGCATCGATCAGGACCGGGTAGTCCAGCGGATTCTCGACGTCGTAGCCGTCGCTTGACCCCGATGAACGCCAGCCTGCCGCCCGAGCCGGGCATCCGCGTCAGCCTCGCCGAGCTGATCGAGATGCGCCATCGCGTGCGTGAAGTGCAGCTGTTTTCGACGCCGAGCCAGCGCAGCCCGCTGATCGGCCTGCACCACTCCAAACTGCGCGGCCGTGGCGTGGACTTCGATCAGGTGCGGGTCTATCAGGCCGGCGATGACGTGCGCACCATCGACTGGCGCGTCACCGCTCGCACCCAGGAGCCGCACACCAAGCTGTTCCATGAAGAACGCGAGCGGCCGATCTTCATCATGGTTGAGCAAAGTCGTCGGCTGTTTTTCGGTTCCGGGCTGATGTTCAAATCGGTGCTCGCTGCGCAAGCGGCGAGCCTGATCGGCTGGGCCGCACTGGGCCACAACGATCGGGTCGGCGGGCTGGTGTTCGGTGATAACGAACACTACGAAATCAAGCCACGGCGCAGTAAGCAGAGTCTGTTGCAATTGCTCAACCGACTGGTGCGCGTCAATCAATCACTGCACACCGAAAGCGAAACGAACCGCGACGCCCTCAACCTGGCCCTGCGTCGCGCCCGGGAAGTCCTGCGTCCCGGCAGCCTGGTCATCGTGATCTGCGACGAACGCGCGTTGACTGAAGGCTCGGAGCAACAACTGAGCCTGCTGTCGCGCCATTGCGACTTGTTGCTGTTGCCGCTGTCCGATCCACTGGACCACGCCCTGCCCGCTGCGGGTTTGCTGCGTTTCGTCGAACGCGGTGCGCAACTGGAACTCGACACGTTGAATTTCGACCTGCGCCAGACCTACCGCGCCCAAGCCGAGGCACGCATCGCCCATTGGGAATTGCTCGCGCAAAAACTGCGGGTGTTGCTGATGCCCTTGAGCACCCAGAGCGAGATGGTCGAACAACTGCGCGAATACCTGAACCCACAGAAACCAGGGAAAGGTCGATGAGCAGCCTCGATCAACTGCAACCGCTGATTTTCCCGCCACCGATAGGCTTCTGGCCGCCGGCACTGGGCTGGTGGCTTTTGTTGTTGTTGCTGCCGCTGATCGGCGTCGGCCTGTGGCAGGCGCGGCGTTTCCTGCCGAACAAGCGCCCCATCGTACGCGCCGAACAACCGCTGGACCCGGTGCGCCTCGCCGCACTGGCCGAACTGGCGCTGATGCCCAAACCCTACGATGGCGCGCCGGCCGGTGCCTGGCTGCAGCAACTCAACGGTTTGCTCAAGCGCCTGTGCCGCAACCATTACCCCTACAGCCAGAGCCACACCCTCAATGGGCGCAAATGGCTGGCGTTTCTCGACAACCGCTGCCCGGCCGCCGGCCTGACGCGCTGGATGGTGCTGGTCGAAGGTGCCTACAAACCCGAATGCAAACTCGACGACAAGGCCATCGCCGGCCTGACCCAAGCCGTCGACACCTGGATTCGCAAACATGTTTGAGTTCGCCTGGCCGTGGATCTTCGCCCTGCTCCCCCTGCCCTGGTTGATGCGCATCGTGTTGCCAGTGGCCGATAGCGGCGAACCGGCGCTCAAAGTCAGCTTCCTCAGCGATCTCGAAGGCCTGGCCCGACGCCGTGCCCGGGCCAATCTGCCCGCCTGGCGACAACAAGCGCCGTTCATCCTGCTGTGGCTGTTTTTGCTGATCGCCGCCGCGCGCCCGCAATGGCTTGGCGAACCGTTGCCGATTGCCGCCAGTGGCCGTGATCTGCTGGTGGCGGTGGACGTTTCCGGTTCCATGGATTTCCCCGACATGCAGTGGCAGGACGACGAAGTCAGCCGCCTGACGCTGGTACAACATTTGCTCGGTGATTTTCTCGAGCGGCGCGAAGGCGACCGTGTCGGCCTGATCCTGTTCGGCAGCAAGGCGTACCTGCAAGCCCCGCTGACCTTCGACCGGCGCACCGTGCGCGTTTGGCTCCACGAAGCGCGCATCGGCATTGCCGGCAAGAACACCGCCATCGGCGACGCCATCGGCCTCGCGCTCAAGCGCCTGCGCCTGCGTCCGGCGCAAAGCCGCGTGTTGATTCTGGTCACTGACGGCGCTAACAACGGCGGCGAAATCGACCCGCTCACCGCCGCGCGGCTAGCGGCCAAGGAAGGCGTGAAAATCTACCCGATCGGCATCGGTGCCGACCCGGAACAAAGCGGTACCGCAGGATTTCTCGGTATCAACCCGAGCCTGGACCTCGACGAGCCTGCGCTGAAGGCCATCGCCGCCGCCACGGGTGGCCTGTATTTCCGTGCTCGCGACGGCAAGGAATTGCAAGCGATCAAGGAAACCCTCGATCAATTGGAACCGGTAACTCAACAACCGACCCAGGCCCGCCCGGCGCAGGCGTTGTATCACTGGCCGTTGGCGATGGCGCTGCTGTTGAGCCTGTTGCTGGTGGCTCGCGAACGCTGGCCGGATAACCCGTTGCAGCGTCTGTTTACCAAGGATCTGTTCTTGCAAACGCAACTGCCTGACTGGCGCCAGCGACTCAAACGCCTGCGCCTGCGGAGGCGCCGATGAGCGCGCTGTGGCCTTATTGGTTCCGCCCCTGGTGGCTGCTGCTGTTGCCACTGCTCGGCTGGTTGCTCTGGCAACTCTGGCATCGACAGAAGCGCGCCGGGCGCTGGCAGATGATTCTGCCGCCGGCCTTTCATTCCGCATTGCTCAGTGGCGGCAACGGTCGCGACAGCAAACTGCCGTGGGTTGCCCTCGGCGTGGCGTGGCTGTTGACGATACTGGCGTTGCTGGGGCCGAGCTGGGAGCGCGTCGAGCAAGCCAGTCAGAAACCGGCCGACCCGCTGGTGGTGATTCTTGAGCTAACCCCGGAAATGCTCGCCACCGATGTCACGCCAAACCGCTTGGAACAGGCCCGGCGCAAACTGTTTGACCTGCTGCAAAACCGCAGCGACGCCCAGACTGCCATCGTCGTCTACGCCGGCAGCGCGCATACGCTGGTGCCGCTGTCGGATGACCTGTTGACCAGTCGCAATCTGCTGGAGGCGCTCAAGCCCTCGCTGATGCCCCAGACCGGCCATCGCGCCGATCTCGCGGTAACCAAGGCCCTTGCGCTGCTGAATCAGGGCGCTTTGGGCGACGGCCGGATTCTGCTGATCGGTTCGTCCCTGACTGAACTGGAGCGCGAAGGCATTCAACAGGCGCTGGATGGCAAGTCGACGCAGCTTTTGATGCTCGGCATCGGCACCGCCGAAGGCGCACCGATCACTCAGGAGGATGGCAGTTTCCTCAAGGATGACCAAGGCGCGATTCTGGTACCCCACCTGGACGAGCCGAACCTGAAAGCGTTCGTCAACGGCCTCGATGGACGGTATCGCCACGCGCGCCTGGACGATGCCGACCTGCGCGCCCTCGGCTTGCTCGATGGCCCGCGCAACTTGCGCAATGACGGCCAGACCCTGCGCCTCGATACCTGGGCCGATCAGGGTTACTGGCTGTTGTTGCCGCTGTTGCTGCTGGCGGCCTGCGCCGGTCGTCGCGGCTGGTTGTTCTGTCTGCCGCTGCTGTTCCTGTTGCCGCAATCGAGCTACGCCTTCGACTTCGAGGACTTGTGGCTGCGTCCTGACCAGCAAGGCCTGCATCTGTTGAAGAAGAAGCGTCCGGCCGAGGCCGCGAAACATTTCCAGGATCGGCAATGGCAAGGCGTGGCGCTCTATGAGGCCGGCGACTACAGTGGCGCCGCCCAGCGGTTCGCCGAGGGCAATGACGCCCACGCCCACTACAATCGTGGCAACGCCCTGGCCAAAAGCGGCGAGTTGGAAGCCGCGCTGGATGCTTACGAACAGGCACTGGAGCTGCAACCGGATCTGCGTCCGGCGCTGACCAACAAGGCCTTGGTGGAAAATCTGCTCAAACAGAAAAACACACCGCCGCCGGTTGAGTTGGACAAAACCGAAGGCGATGAGACCGGTTCAACGCAAGAACCTTCGCCCGGTGCTGCGACCCAAGCGTCGAGCAACGGAGATCCGCAATCCGACACCCAGACGCCTACACCCGATGCGGAGCAGTCAGATACGACACCCGCGCGGCCCGGCACCAATGAGGTGCCCGGCAGTGAGTTAGGTGACGAACAAAGCACCACCCCGCCGTTGCGGCCGGCCAGTGACGCCATCGATGGCGAACAGCGTCAGGCGCTGGAGCAATGGCTGCGCAAGATCCCGGACGATCCGGGCGAATTGCTCAGGCGCAAATTCTGGTACGAACAGCAGCAACATCAGGATCAGGAAGAAACTCGATGACCCGCTTCACCGCTTTCATGCTTGCACTGTTGATCTGGACCATTCAGGCCCAGGCTGCGGAGCTGGTCGCCAGTGTCGACCGCAGTCGCCTGAACTCCGGCGAAACGGTCGAGCTGACCCTGGAATCCAACGATGTCACCCAATTCGGCAAGCCCGACCTGACGGCGCTGGAGCCGCTGTTTGAAGTGCGCGGCACCCGTCAGGTCAACCAGTTGACGACCCTTAACGGCGGCAATGGCGCCACTACCCGCTGGATCATTACCCTGCTGCCTCGGCAGAACGGCAGCGTGGTCATTCCGTCGCTGCAACTGGGCGACGTGCAGAGCCAGCCGATCACCCTGCAAGTGGTCGAGAGCGAAACCCAGGACAGTACGCAAAAACGGGCCCCGGTGTTCATCGACGCCAGCCTCGATCAA
The DNA here is from genome assembly GCF_045447035.1 of Pseudomonas sp. O230. Taxonomy (NCBI): domain Bacteria; kingdom Pseudomonadati; phylum Pseudomonadota; class Gammaproteobacteria; order Pseudomonadales; family Pseudomonadaceae; genus Pseudomonas; species Pseudomonas sp. O230. Next base: position 162,868 of record NZ_JBJGXN010000009.1, read on the forward strand.
AACAGCGTGTACGTTCAGGCCCAGGCGATCCTGACCTTGCGCATCTACCATTCCGTGTCGCTGTACGACGACAGCAGCCTGACGCCGTTGCAGATTCCCGATGCGCGAATTGAGCAGTTGGGTGAGTCGCGCACTTACGAAAAAGACATCAACGGCCTGCGCCACGGCGTGATCGAATTGCGCTACGCGATCTACCCGCAACACAGCGGCCAGGTCACCATTCCGGCGCAGATTTTCAGCGCCACGCTGGTCGACGCGCAACCGGCCAAGGACGTCGAATCCCAGGTGCCGAAATCCGGCAAACTGATGCGCGTCAGCTCGGTCGAACTGCCGCTGACCGTCAAGCCGAAACCCGCCACTTACCCGGCTGACGTGCCTTGGCTCCCGGCCCGCAGCCTGACGCTGAGCGAGAGCTGGAATCCGGAACCGGATCACGCCCAAGTGGGTGATTCGCTGACGCGCAGCCTGATGTTGAAAGCCGAAGGTTTGGCCAGTTCACAACTTCCACCGTTGCCGGCCACCGACGTCAACGGCTTGCGGCGCTATCCGGATCAGCCGGTGCTGGCCAATCAGAATAGCGAGCGTGGCCTGATTGGCAGTCGCGAGGACCGTGAGGCACTGGTGCCGGTCCAACGGGGTGACGTCGAGTTGCCGGCGGTGGACGTGGTCTGGTGGAACACCTTCGAAGATCATCTGGAGCACAGCAGCCTGCCGGCACGGACGCTGCAAGTGGTGAACAATCCGGGTTTGATGGTCGATACCCCGACCGGCACGTCACCGGTCATTTCCGCTGCCGACAATGAAGCGCTCTGGTGGTGGAAACTCAGCACCGTAATACTTGCCTGCACCACCCTGCTGGGCTTCGGCCTCTGGTGGCGCGCCCGCTGGCAACCGGCGATCCTGCGCGCAGCCCAGACCGGCCCGAGCCCGCGCACCGTGCTCGACGACCTCAAGCGCGCCTGCCAGGCCAACGACTCCCACGCCACCCGCCAGGCCCTCGACGCCTGGGCCCGACAACAACCGGAAACCCTGGCCGACATGGCAGCGCGATTCGTACCGTTGTCCGATGCGCTGGATGGCTTGAACGGGGCGCTGTACAGCGAAACCGGCCAGCATTGGCAGGGCGAGGAATTGTGGCGCGCGATCAAGGCGATCCCGATTGCCGAGCGTATTCAAGACCCGGTCGGCGACAGTGGCCTGCCGCCGCTGTATCCAAAATAACCGCAATTCTGTAGGAGCTGGCTTGCCGGCGAAACGGTCCTGAGTTCCGCGTCGTTCTCAAGGCCGTCATCGCTGGCAAGCCAGCTCCTACAGGTTCGGGAGTTACCCAGAAAATGGCAATGACACAAACCCAGTAGGAGTCGGCTTGCCGGCGAAACAATCCTGATTTTCACGCCGGCCTCAAGTCTGCCCCAGTGGCGACGGTAGGTGTACTCACCTCTTTACCCGTAAACTCTCTCCCCTTTCGCCGCTGTCAATTTCCTCGCGGCCACTACCTTATTTCCTACGGAGCTCGCCTTGCGTCTGTTTCACACCTCCGATTGGCACCTTGGGCAGAACCTTCACGGCCAGGAACGCGATTTCGAGCACGGCTGTTTCCTCGAATGGCTGCTGCGCCAGCTAAAGCTGGACCAGCCCGATGTGCTGTTGATCGCCGGCGATATCTTCGACACGGTCAATCCACCGGTCAAAGCCCAGGAACGCCTCTACGACTTCATCGTCAGCGCCCACGAACAACAGCCGAAGCTGACGATCGTGATGATCGCCGGCAACCACGATTCCGGCTCGCGGATCGAGCTGCCGGCGCCGTTGATGCGCCGTTTGCGCACGCATGCGCTGGGTCGGGTGTTGTGGCTGGATGACGGGCAACTCGACGCCGAGCGTCTGCTGCTGCCGCTGCCGGGCGCCAAAGGCAAAACGGTGGCCTGGTGCCTGGCGCTGCCGTTCCTGCGACCGGCCGAAGTGACCGGCGCGCACCTGGGCGACAACTACCTGCGCGGGATCGGCCAGGTTCACGAATGGCTGATCGAAGCCGCCAATGCCAAACGCAAGAAGGGCCAGGCGCTGATTGCCATCAGCCATGCGCACATGGCTGGCGGTTCAGTGTCGGAAGACTCCGAGCGCAGCCTGATCATCGGTAATGCCGAAGCGCTGCCCGCCAGTCTGTTCGGCCCGAGCATCAGTTACGTTGCCCTCGGGCATTTGCACAAACCGCAGAAGGTCAACGGTGAAGAGCGCATTCGCTACAGCGGCTCGCCGATTCCGTTGTCGTTCTCCGAAATCGGTTATCAGCACCAGATTCTCGACGTCCAGCTCGACGGCGAAACCCTGGTCAGCGTCGAACCGAAGCTGATTCCCCGCGCCGTCAACCTGCAACGTATCGGCCCGGCGCCTTTGGCCGACATCCTGCTACAACTCGCCGACCTGCCAAACATCGATTTGCTCGCCGACATTCAGCGTCAGCCGTGGCTGGAAGTGCGGGTGCGCCTCGATGAGCCGCAACCCGACTTGCGCCATCAGGTCGAAACTGCCCTGCAAGGCAAAGCCGTGCGCCTGGTGCGGATCGCTGCTGAATACGCCGGCAACGGCAACCGTGATGGCCTCGATGACGGTGCGACCCTGGTTGAACTGGACCAGCTCACGCCCCAGGAATTGTTCAGCCGCGCCTGGCAGGACAACTACGGCAGCGAGGTCGATGAGCAAACGTTGAAGGACTTTGCCGAGTTGTTGCAAGACGTGCAGATGGAGAGCGAACAACCATGAAGATTCTCGCGATCCGCCTGAAAAACCTCGCTTCCCTTGCCGGGCCGTTTGAAATCGACTTCACCGCCGAGCCCCTGGCCAGTGCCGGTTTGTTCGCGATTACCGGGCCGACCGGTGCCGGTAAAAGCACCCTGCTCGATGCCTTGTGCCTGGCACTGTTCGGCGCCGTGCCTCGACTGAGCAACGCTCAAGTGTCGGCCAAAGCGCCGGATGCCGACGGCGAAATCAGCACCGGCGACCCGCGTACGCTGCTGCGTCGCGGCACGGGCGAAGGCTATGCCGAAGTCGACTTCGTCGGCATCGATGGCCGTCGCTATCGCGCGCGCTGGGAGGCCAATCGCGCTCGGGAGAAGGCCGGTGGCAAGCTGCAAGCCAGCCGTCAGAGCTTGCGTGACATCGATCTGGATCAACTGCTGGCCAGTCAGAAAGTTGAATTCAAGGTCCAGCTGGAAGCTGTCCTCGGCCTGAACTTCGAGCAGTTCACCCGTGCCGTGTTGCTCGCCCAGAGCGAGTTCAGTGCGTTCCTCAAGGCCAACGACAACGAACGCAGCGAACTGCTGGAAAAACTCACCGACACCGCGCTCTACACGCGTCTGGGCCGTCGCGCCTTCGACAAGACCAAAGAGGCCCGTGAAGCGCACAAGCTGTTGCAGGATCAAGCCACCGGCGTCACGCCACTGGCGCCCGAAGACCGTGCACAACTGGATGAGCGCTTCAACGGAGCACAGCAGCAACTCAAAACCCTGCAAGCGCAATTCAAGCAGCTTGAATTGCAGAGCACCTGGCTAAAAGAACTGCGCCAATGGCAGGACGAGCAGCTCAGCGCCACCGAACAACTGACCAGCGCCCGGCAGGATTGGCAAAGTCTGACCGGTGAACGCTTGAAGTTGACCCGCCTGGAGCAACTGGCGCCACAACGGCACCAGTTCGCCCGCAAGACCGAACTGAGTGCCTTGCTCACGCCGCTGGCCGCGCAGATTCAGCAGCACACGCAGCAACAACAAGCGCTGCACGAGCGCCAGACTGAACTCGAACAAAGCCTGAGCGCCGCGCAAACGGCGTTGGTCGAGGCTCAACACCAACACAGCGAAAACGTACCGCTGCTGCGTCAGGCCTTTGAAGCGCAAAGCACCCTCGCCCGTTTGAACAAGGACGCCGGGCACAGTGCCGAGCTCAAGCAGCATGCGGAACTGGCCTGCACTCACGGCCAAGGCACGATTCAAGGGTTGCTTGAGCAACAAAGGCAAGTGGCCGAGCGTCTGCTAAAAATCGCCGGAGAACTGGAGCAAAGCGCTCATCTGGCCCCGCTCAGCGACGCCTGGAACGCCTACCGCGACCGCCTGCAACAATTGATGCTGATCGGCAATCGCCTGAACAAGGGTGAAGTTGAACTGCAGGCGCTGGAGCAGAGCGCCAGCCGTGCCGCCGCAGAACTGGTTGCACAAAAGCAGCATCTGGAAGTGCTCTACAAAGAGGCCGGTGCCGAGCCTGAAGCGGTCGCCGAACAGATCCAGTTGCTCGGCAATCTGTTGCAAGACAACCGCAAGCATCTGCGCAACTTTGAAGAGCTGACGCGCCTGTGGGCCAGTCAACAGGCGCTGGACAAGCGCGTCGCCGAGTTGCAGCAACGCCAGTCCGTCGCTCAGCAAGAACGTGACCGTCTGACTCAGGACGGGGTGAAAAGCAAAAACGAGCTGAGCGTCGCCGAGCAGACCCTGACGGTCACCCGCGAACTGCTGGAACGTCAGCGTCTGGCCCGCAGTGCCAGCGTCGAAGAACTGCGCGAGCAGTTGCAGGATGATCAGCCCTGCCCGGTCTGCGGCAGCCCGGACCACCCCTATCATCAACCGGAAGCCTTGCTGCAAAGCCTCGGTCGCCATGACGAAAGCGAACAGGCCAACGCACAGAAAACGGTGGATTTACTCAAGGAAAAACTGACCGACTTGCGCACCGAAGTCGGTGGCGTGATCGCCCAGCAAAAAGAATTGCTGCAACAACAGGAACACCTCGTCGCTCAACAACAGAGCCTGACACCGAACCTCGACGCACACCCCTTGTCTGCGCAGTTGTTGGCCCAGGACGCCGCCAAACGCGATGCCTGGCTGGCCCAGCAAAACAGCCAATTGAACCAAAGCATCACACAGGATGAACAGCGGCAAACCGCCCTGCTCATCCTGCAACAGGATGCTGCGCGTCTTCAGCAACAACTTCGCGGCGCCGAAAACGCGAGCCAGCAAGCGACCCAGCATCTGGCCAACCAGCAACGCGAGCTGAACAGTGATCGCCAGCGCCTGGAAGAAGAACTGACCGCGTTCAGCCCCCTGCTCCCGGCCGACACCCTGCAAGCCTTGCGCAACGAACCGGCTGCAACCTTCATGCAACTGGACCGCCAGATCGCCGAGCGCCTGCAACAACTCGAGCAGCAACGCGATGAGCTGGATGAACAGCTGCAACGCCAGCAAACGCTGGAGAAAGAACAGGACCGCCAACTGACACGCGTCCAGCAGCTAGAAACCGCCCAGCAGCAATTCGCCGCCCTCGCCGAACAGCAGCAGGCATGCCAGCAACAACTGGCTCAACTGTTGGGCCAGCACACCAGCGCCGAGCAGTGGCAGCAACAACTGGATCAAGCGGTGGAACAGGCGCGCAATGCCGAAACGGCGGCGCATCAGGAACTGCAAACCGTGCGCACGCGCCTGGTAGAACTGGCGGCGGAGCTCAAAGCGAAGCAGGAACGTCTGTTGGCGCTGGAGACAGAAGACCGCGAGCTGAGCGCGAAGATTGCCGACTGGCGCGCCTTGCATCCAGAACTGGATGACGCTGGCCTGGAAGACCTGCTGAGCGTCGACGACCCGCATGTCAGCGCGCTACGCCAACGGTTGCAGCAAAACGAAAAAGCCATCGAGCAGGCCGAGGTGTTGTTGCAGGAACGGGACAAGCACCTGGCCAGTCACCAGGCGCAACACAACGGCAACCTCGATGCCGGGCAGCTCGCTGCAGCGCTGACGGAGTTGCAAAGTCTGTTCGCGGCCGCCGAACACCTGTGCGCCGAATTGCGCGCCCAGCAGGCTGAGGACCAGCGTCGGCAAAACGCCAATCAGGCCCTGGCGCAACAGATCGCCGACGCTTACAGCGAATACCAGCGCTGGGCGCGTTTGAACGCATTGATCGGCTCCGCCACCGGCGACACCTTCCGCAAGATCGCCCAGGCCTACAACCTCGACCTGCTGGTGCATCATGCCAACGTGCAGTTGCGGCAACTGGTGCGACGCTATCGCCTCAAACGCGGCGGCAGCATGCTGGGCTTGCTGGTGATGGACACCGAGATGGGCGACGAACTGCGCTCGGTGCATTCGTTGTCCGGCGGCGAGACGTTCCTGGTGTCGTTGGCCCTGGCATTGGGCCTGGCATCAATGGCATCGAGCACGCTGAAAATCGAATCGCTGTTCATCGACGAAGGCTTCGGCAGCCTCGATCCGGAATCCCTGCAACTGGCGATGGACGCCCTCGACGGTTTGCAGGCTCAGGGCCGCAAGGTCGCGGTGATTTCCCACGTCCAGGAAATGCACGAGCGGATTCCGGTGCAGATTCAGGTCCACCGCCAGGGCAACGGCCTGAGTACCCTGGAGGTGAAATGACCACGCTGTATTCCTTCCGCCGCTGCCCGTACGCCATGCGGGCGCGGATGGCCCTGCGTTACTCGGACGTTGCGGTGAACATCGTCGAGGTCAGCCTGAAGGCCAAGCCTGCCGAGATGCTCGCGCTGTCGAGCAAAGGCACGGTGCCGGTGCTGAGCGTCGACGGCCAGGTGATTGATGAAAGCCTGGCGATCATGCACTGGGCATTGGCACAGAACGATCCGCAGGATTGGCTGCTCAAGGATGATCCTGCGGGGCAAGCGCAGATCGCCGCGCTGATCGAAGAGAACGATCAGGTGTTCAAGGTGCATCTGAATCGCTACAAGTATGCCGAGCGCTATCCCGAGCAGCCGATGGCATTTTATCGGGCCGAAGGCGAGGTGTTTTTGCGCAAGCTGGATGGGTTGCTTGAAGGACGTGATTATTTGTTGGCCGAGCATCCGACCCTGGCGGATGTGGCACTGATGCCGTTTATTCGGCAGTTCGCGCATGTGGATCGTGAGTGGTTCGGGCAGTCGCGTTACGTGCGGTTGCAGGCGTGGTTGCAGCGTTTTTTAGAGTCAGACCTGTTCACATCAATCATGAAGAAGTAACCGGTCCTCTGTAGGAGCCGGGTTGCTGCGGGCGGTTCCTACAGGGGGTGGTGACGTATCGAAGATTCAGGCAAACACTTCACACATCTTCAGCACCGAGCAATCGACCTGGAACGGACCGAAGAAATCGCCTTGGCGTTTCACCGGCGGATTGCCGGCCAGCAAGCCCATGGCCTTGTCCGTTTCGATGCTGCGAGCAAGGTTGTGATTCGCTTCGATCGACCGCGCTACAGAGCCTGCCGAGGCTTGTCCGATGCCCAACAGGGAAGCGCCATTGGTCATGAACGCCAGGAAGGCGATGACCCAGAGTTTGCCCCCTTTCATGCCCCTGCCACTCCCGCCACGTCTGCGTGATCGATCACGGCGTTTTGAGCGCGGTGTTCGAACTGGATTCCGGGATAAGCGACCTGAATCGGCGCGTCGATTTCGTGTTGCGATTGCGCGGTAATGCTGACAACCAACACCAGCGCCACGTAAAGACCGATGGCCAGGTAGGCGCCGTATTTGGCAGAAGTGAGGATTGCGCTGGCCATGGTGTTCTCCGTGGGCATGTTTCAGAGCCCACAGAATCGATCATAAAAGCAGTGATAACCACTCAGGGTTATCCATAGTCACCATCAGCTTCGTTGATCATTAAGCCAGTCTATTTCAGCCTTCAATAAAACTCATCAAGCGCTCTCGAGCGGCGTCAGGCTCACCTGGAACGGGGGTTGCAGCCGATAAAATGGGCGTTGAATAGAGGAACAGGAGTATCACGGCCAGACGCATCGCCATGCTGTCGATCCTTTTTTATTAGAGAAGGAGTCAATAAATCAGCGTCAAATTTAAACTCATGGCTATGTGATATCAAGCGTGACGTTGATAGCAATATGATGCTGTCGTAAACGCGTTATGCAGGAGCGACGTCACTCAGGCTTTCTCAAAGCTTTTCAGCTTGATCCACGCAAGTGACTTCGCTCCTGCATAAAGGGTGCAGGGCGGGAATTTCAGGCTTGGGTTTTGTGATCCAGGGCCGCGTAGAAGTGGGCGCTCTGTTGCAGGTATTTCTGGGTGTAGCTCTGGGTGTGGGATTTTTTGTCGCTGATTTCAACGTTGGCGCTGGCTGGCAGAGCAACAGTGGCAGAGATGGCGGATGCGGCGATGACAGAGAAGAGATTGAAGTTCATGGCGGTATTCCTCGGATTCAGTTGGCTTGCTTGCCCGGTGGGGCCGTGAAGCAAACTTAACCTTCGAGGTTGGCGCCTTGAAATCTTTTGTAGCATTAGCAGATATCAGCGTCATTAATAGAAGGATGCAGGCCCCATCAACCGGGGCCTGCGGCCTATTGACGCAGTATGAACTTGAGATCGCTCGGGGCATCCATCGGCAGTTTCTGCACGGTTTTACCCAGCAGACCGCTCTTGGCATCGCGTTCGACGACGACAATCTGGTTGCTCTTCTGATTGGCGATCAGCACAAACCTGCCACTCGGATCGAGGCTGAACTCGCGCGGGTGATCCCCTTCCACCGAACGGCGTTGCAGCTCCTTGAGGTGGCCGGTGGCGGGGTCGATGGCAAACACCAGCAACTGATTGGCGGTGCCACGGTTGCTGACGTAGAGGAACTTGCCATCCTTTGATGCATGCAACGCTGCGGCGGCTTTGTCCGACGTCGGTTGCCCGGCTGCCAGGTCGACCATCTGCGTTTGTTCAAGCGTGCCGTTGCGGTAATCGAACACCGCGACCTGCGCGCTCATTTCCATGGTCAGCCACGCGTGTTTGCCATCGGCGCTGAACAGCAAATGCCGCGGCCCGCTGCCGGGCGGCAACTGGACCGACGCGGGTGTCGCCACGGTCAACGGCAAGTCCGGGTTGGCCTTCGGATCGAAGCGATAGACGAAGATCTTGTCCGCACCCAAATCATTGGAGAACACAAACTTGCCATCCGGCGAGGACACCGTTGAATGCACATGCGCCGACATCTGCCGCTCGGGGTTGACCCGGCTGGACGGATGACTGCTCATTTGCACCACGTTTTTGAGCGTGCCATCGGCGCCGACCGGCAACACCGCCAGCGTGCCGCCCGGGTCTTGTGCCACTGAATAATTGCTGACGAACAAGTGGCTGGCATCGCCACTGAGGCTCGAATGGGTCGGTTCGTTGCCCAGGCTTTGCACCTGATTGATCAGGCTCAGTGCATGGGTTTTGGCGTCGATTGCATAGCTGCTGACACGTCCGACCGGATCTTTCTGTCCAGGCCCGTTTTCGTTGACCACGAACACGTGACGCTGATCCTTGGACAGGCTCAGCCAGGACGGATTTTCACTGTTGACCACTTGCAGGGGTTTGGCGTCGATCAGCCCTGTGCCGCTGTCGAAATTCAGGCGATAAAGGCCTTGGCTTTGCCCTGCGGTGTAGGAGCCCACGAGCAATTGATAGTTGTCGGCGCAGGCGGCCTGAACACCCAGTGCGCCAATGCTGCCGGCGATCAACAGCGGCCAGAGGTTACGCATCCTCTTGCTCGTCGTCTTCGTTGTCGCCGCTGACGCCGTCGCCAAGGCAGACCAAGCGGTGTTCGCCGCGGTTGTCCTTGATCAGCCAACTCTGCAAAGTCGGGTCGAAGGTTGCCGCTTGAATCTGCGCGGGGGTGAATTCCCAATGCAGCGCATTTCTACCATCGATGCATTCGATATGCAGATTGTCATCCTCATCGAGGGCGAATTCGAAGGCATGCAACCCGTCGATTTCCACCATTCCGCAGTGTTCGAGGGCGTTGAGCAAGGTGTCGGTTACGGCAGTCATGGCAGTCAATCTTTGAAGGGGAAAGACGTAATGATAGCGCAATGAGCGCGCGATCCAGTGCCGGTCACATAACTTGCTGACGGCACTGAACACTGTGGGAGCGGGCGTGCCCGCGATAGCGATCTGTCTGACACATCGTTGGTGCTTGGGCCGCCGTCATCGCGGGCTAGCCCGCTCCCACAGCTATCGGTGTTCAGCCGTTAGAGGGCGTCACGCGAAGGCTGTCCGTCCACCAGCCGCTGAATGCGCAGCGGATTGCCATTCTTCAACGCCTCCGGCAGCAAACTGTCCGGGTAATTCTGGAAGCACACCGGGCGCAGGAATCGGTCAATCGCCAGCGTCCCCACCGACGTGCCACGCGCATCGGACGTCGCCGGATACGGCCCGCCATGGACCATCGAATCGCAGACTTCCACACCGGTCGGATAACCGTTGAGCAGGATCCGCCCGACCTTCTGCTCCAGCAACGCCGTCAACTCGCCGAACCGCTCGAAGTCTTGTGGCTCGCCAATGATCGTTGCCGTCAGCTGCCCGTGCAGGCCATTCAACGCGGCACTCAGTTGCGCCTGATCCGCCACCTCGACAAACACTGTGGTCGGGCCGAAGACTTCTTCCTGCAAGACTTCATCGCCATCAATTAACAGACTGACATCGGCTTTGAACAGTTGCGGCTGGGCTTGATTACCCTGTTGCGCATTGCCGGCCAAGTGCTCGATGCCGGGATGCGCGAGGAGTTTTTGCAGGCCTTGGCCATAGCTGCTCAAGGTCCCGGCGTTGAGCATGGTTTGCGCGGGCTGATCGTTGATCAACCCCGCGACCTGCTGCACAAACGCACTGAACTGCGCCGAGCGAATGCCGATCACCAGACCGGGGTTGGTGCAGAACTGGCCGCAGCCTTGCACCACCGAAGCGGTCAGGTCGCGGGCCACGCTTTCAGCGCGAACAGCCAGGGCCTGGGGCAGGACGATCACCGGATTGATGCTCGACATCTCGGCGAACACCGGGATCGGCTGTGCACGCGCAGCCGCCATATCGCACAACGCCCGACCGCCCTTGAGCGAACCGGTGAAACCGACGGCCTGAATCGCCGGGTGCTTGACCAGCGCTTCGCCGACCCCGCCACCGTAGATCATGTTGAACACACCGGCCGGCATGCCGGTTTTTTCCGCGGCGCGGATAATGGCATCGGCCACGAGCTCGGCCGTGGCCATGTGACCGCTGTGCGCCTTGAATACCACCGGGCATCCGGCAGCCAAGGCTGACGCGGTGTCGCCGCCGGCGGTGGAAAACGCCAACGGGAAGTTACTGGCCCCAAACACCGCGACCGGGCCGAGGCCGATGCGGTACTGGCGCAGATCGGGACGTGGCAGCGGCTTGCGCTCTGGCAGGGCCTGATCGATCCGTGCACCGTAGAAATCACCGCGCCGCAGCACCTTGGCGAACAGGCGCATCTGGCCGCTGGTGCGACCACGCTCGCCTTGAATGCGGGCGGCGGGCAACGCGGTTTCCCGGCAGACCAGGGCGACGAAATCATCGCCCAGCGCGTCCAGCTCATCGGCAATCGCATCGAGAAATTGCGCGCGACGCTCGGCACTCAGGCTGCGGTAGGCCGGGTAAGCAGCAGCGGCTGCCTTCGCGGCGGCATCGACTTCTTCCGGCGTGGCCTGGAAGAAATCGTGAGGTAAAACTTCGCCGGTGCTGGCATCAACGCTGTTGACGATGATAGTGCCGGCAGCGCTGCGCTGGCCGCCGATGTAGTTGTGACCGAGTATCCGGGTCATGAGTGACTCCTTAAAGAATGCCAATGGTGCCGGGTTCGAAGGCCGCTGCAACCGGCGCGATGCCGTTGATCAACGGCGCACCGAACTCGGCCTGACTGATCTCGAACACGTCACCCGGTTGGGTGCGAATGCCGTCGGCAAAGGACAGGGTCGCGGTGCCGAAGAAGTGAATATGCACGTCACCCGGACGCAGGAACTGGCTGTATTTGAAATGGTGGTATTCGAGGTTTTCCAGGCTGTGGCACATGTTGGCCTCGCCGCTGAGAAACTCGTTCTGCCACAGCACTTCGCCGTCGCGCAAAATGCGGCTGGTGCCCACCAGATGTTGAGGCAACTCACCCACCCGAAGTTCCGGCCCATAACTGCAACTGCGCAGTTTGGAGTGCGCCAGATAGAGGTAGTTCTTGCGCTCCATGACGTGATCGGAAAACTCGTTGCCCACCGCATAACCGAGGCGATACGGCTTGCCGTCGTGGCCGATGACGTATAGACCGCTGAGCTCCGGCTCTTCACCCGCATCTTCGGCAAACGGCGGCAGCGGGAACGGTTTACCCGGACGCACGACGATGCTGCCGTCACCCTTATAGAACCATTCCGGTTGCACACCGGCCTGCCCCGCTGCCGGTTTGCCGCCCTCCACGCCCCATTTGAAGATGCGCAGGGTGTCGGTCATCGCCGCTTCATCACCGGCCTGCTGATGCATCTTGTCCCGCGCCGAAGCACTGCCCAAATGAGTCAGGCCGGTGCCACTGACGAGCATATGCGCCGGGTCCGGATGGTCCAGCGGTGGCAGGATGCGCAGCTGGGTCAGCAGCTCTGCATACTCGTGGCTGATGCCCAGGCCCAGGGCATTCACCTGTTGCTCAAGACTGACGCCCGCCTCGATCGCCGCCAACGCGAGATCGCGCACCGTGCGCGCGTCCTGCACTTCGTGCACCAGACTGCCCTCGACCACGCCAACCCGGCGCTCGCCGTTAATCAATTCGAATTGAACCAAACGCATGGATTTTCTCCTGTTTATTGAGAACACCACGGCCCCTGTGGGAGCGGGCTTGCCCGCGATAGCGGTCTGTCTGACACATCGTTGGTGCATGTGCCGCCGTCATCGCGGGCAAGCCCGCTCCCACAAGATCTGCGGTGATTACTTCTTTCCTGTCAGGAGCGGGTCGCGCCACGCGCGCTGGCGGCAAACTGATCAGCCGGCAACACATGCTTGCGCTCCAGCACGCGGTAGACCACGCCCGTCAAAATCAACCCGAACACCATCACTCCCGAAAGGAAATACAACCCGGACGCCAGGTTGCCGGTGTATTCCTTCAGCGCCCCAATCACGAACGGACCGATGTAGCCACCCAGGTTGCCCACCGAGTTGATCAGCGCGATCCCCGCCGCGGCACTGGCGCCCGCAAAAAACCGGCCAGGCAAGGTCCAGAACACCGCGGTGCAGGAAAACAGCGCGAACGCCACCAGGCACAGCGCCGCCAGTTGCAGCACCGGCACCGTCAGCCAGGCACTGAGAAACAGGCCGATGGCACCCAACACATACAGCACCGCCAGATGGCCATAGCGATCATTCAAACGGTCGGAACTGCGCGGGATGATCAACAGACCGACGATCCCGAAAATGTACGGCACCGACGACACGAAGCCCGTCACCAGATCCGTGCCACCGAACTGCTTGATCAGCGTCGGCAACCACAGGCCCAGGCCATAAATGCTCAGGGTGACCGGCAGATCAAACAGCGCCAGCAGCAACACACGTTTGTCCTTGAGCGCATGCAACGGATTGCCGTGACGGGTCTGACCGTACTCTTCAAGGTCCTTTTTCAGCTCACCGGCCAGCCAGTCTTTCTCGGGCTGATCCATCCATTTCACCTGTTGCGGACCATCCGGCAACCAGCGCAGCACCGGCCAGGTCAGCAGGATCGCCGGGGTGCCGATGACGATGAACAGCCACTGCCAGCCGTGCAATCCAAGGATGCCGTCCATGCCGAGCAAGCCGCCGGACACCGGGCCGGTAATCAACATGGCGATTGGCTGGGACAGGATGAACAACCCGAGGATCTTGCCGCGATGGCGAACCGGGAACCACTGCGTGATGTAGTACAGAACGCCCGGAAAGAACCCGGCTTCGGCGGCGCCGAGCAGAAAGCGCATCACATAGAAGCTGTGCGGCCCCTGGACGAAGGCCATGCCGATGGTGATGGCGCCCCAGGTGACCATGATCCGCGCAAACCAGCGCCGCGCGCCGAAGCGTTCGAGCATCAGGTTGCTGGGGATTTCCAACAGGAAGTAACCAATGAAGAACAGCCCGGCGCCGAGGCCATAAGCCGCGTCGCCAATACCGATGTCGGCGCCCATGTGCAGCTTGGCGAAGCCGACGGCGGAGCGATCCACATAGGCGATCAGGTACAGCAGGATCAGGAAGGGAATCAGTTTCAGCGTGATGCGACGGATAAGCCGCAGTTCCTGGCTCATGAGATCGGTCTCCGATTGTTGTTGTTATAGAACCTCGGGGGACGCCTCTCGCCCAAAAATGCCAGGACCATCCCTCCGTTGAAGCGGACTATATAGTAATACTATTTACGCAACAACACTTCCAAACGTCCGAATTTGAGCCTATGTTACGCCTCAGCTCGAACAATATAGTCATACAATAAGAGAAACGATTATGTCTGATAAGAAACCCACCCTGCGCTCCGCCCAATGGTTTGGCACGGCCGACAAGAACGGCTTCATGTACCGCAGCTGGATGAAGAATCAGGGCATCGCCGACCACCAGTTCCACGGCAAGCCGATCATCGGCATCTGCAACACTTGGTCGGAACTGACCCCGTGCAACGCGCATTTCCGCCAGATTGCCGACCACGTCAAACGCGGCGTGATCGAGGCCGGCGGTTTCCCGGTGGAGTTTCCGGTGTTCTCCAACGGTGAATCGAACCTGCGCCCGACCGCCATGTTCACCCGCAACCTGACAAGCATGGACGTCGAAGAAGCCATTCGCGGCAACCCGATTGACGGCGTGGTGCTGCTGACCGGCTGCGACAAAACCACCCCGGCGCTGTTGATGGGCGCGGCCAGTTGCGACGTACCGGCCATCGTCGTCACCGGCGGGCCGATGCTCAACGGCAAGCACAAGGGCCAGGACATCGGCTCGGGCACCGTGGTCTGGCAGCTCAGTGAACAAGTGAAAGCGGGCACCATTACCCTCGATGACTTCCTCGCGGCCGAGGGTGGCATGTCCCGCTCCGCCGGCACCTGTAACACCATGGGCACCGCATCGACCATGGCTTGCATGGCCGAAGCGCTCGGCACTTCCCTGCCCCACAACGCGGCGATTCCAGCGGTCGATGCGCGTCGTTATGTGCTGGCGCACATGTCCGGCATGCGTGCGGTGGAGATGGTTCGCGAAGACTTGAAGCTGTCGAAAATCCTCACCAAGGAAGCCTTCGAAAACGCCATTCGGGTCAACGCCGCCATCGGTGGTTCGACCAACGCCGTGATCCACTTGAAAGCCATTGCTGGCCGCATCGGCGTGGACCTCGAGCTGGACGACTGGACCCGCATCGGTCGCGGCATGCCGACCATCGTCGACCTGCAACCGTCCGGGCGCTTCCTGATGGAAGAGTTCTACTACGCCGGCGGCTTGCCTGCGGTACTGCGCCGTCTCGGCGAAGCCAACCTGATTCCGCATCCGAACGCCCTCACCGTCAACGGCAAGACGCTGGGCGAGAACACCAAGGACTCGCCGATTTACGGCCAGGACGAAGTGATCCGCACCCTCGACAACCCGATTCGCGCCGACGGCGGTATCTGCGTATTGCGCGGCAACCTGGCGCCACTCGGTGCCGTACTCAAACCGTCCGCTGCCAGCGCAGAACTGATGCAGCATCGCGGGCGTGCCGTGGTGTTCGAGAACTTCGACATGTACAAGGCGCGAATCAACGATCCGGATCTGGACGTGGATGCCAACTCGATTCTGGTGATGAAAAACTGTGGGCCGAAGGGTTATCCGGGCATGGCCGAAGTCGGCAACATGGGCTTGCCGGCCAAATTGCTGGCCCAGGGTGTGACGGATATGGTGCGCATTTCCGATGCACGCATGAGCGGCACCGCGTACGGCACAGTGGTGTTGCACGTGGCACCGGAAGCGGCGGCCGGCGGGCCTTTGGCGGCGGTGAAGGAAGGCGACTGGATCGAACTCGACTGCGCCAACGGGCGCTTGCACCTGGACATTCCGGACGCCGAACTGGCGGCGCGCATGGCGGATCTGCAACCGCCGCCGCAGATGATCCTCGGTGGATACCGCCAGCTGTACATCGACCATGTGCTGCAAGCGGATCAAGGGTGCGACTTTGACTTCCTGGTGGGTTGCCGCGGGGCCGAAGTCCCCCGCCACTCTCACTAACCCCGCAACCCTTTGTAGGAGCTGGCTTGCCAGCGATGGTGGGTCAGGCACTGTTGTGTCGACTGACACACCATCGCTGGCAAGCCAGCTCCTACAGTTTTGATCTTCATTGGACACAGGACCGTGCTTGCTCTGGCGACCGTCCTCGCCGCGCCTGCTATCATGCGCGGCACTTCCCCCGCACAGGATCGCGCCGCTTCCCATGGATTACCGCAAACCCTCCGACCGCAAAAGCATGCACTCGCGCATTGTCCAGGAACTGGGCATGCAGATCGTTTCCGGACGCTTCAAACCGGACGACAAGCTGCCCGCCGAAGCCCTGTTGTGCGAGGAATACGCGGTCAGCCGGCCGGTGCTGCGCGAAGCCACGCGTGTATTGGTCGCCAAAGGTCTGGTGTATTCCCGTCCGCGAGTCGGCACGGTGGTCAAGCAGCGTAAGGAATGGCACATGCTCGACCCGGACGTGCTGCACTGGCTGATGCAAAGCAGCCCGCAGAATGAATTCTTCGATTTGCTGACCAGCGTGCGTAGCATTATTGAACCGGCGGCGGCGGCCCTCGCCGCGCAGTTCGCCACCGATGCGGACATCGCCTCCATCGGTGAAGCCTACCAACGCATGGAAGCCGCGCCGACCCCCGAAGCCCTGTTGCAACCGGACCTGGATTTCCACAGCCGCATCGCCGACGCCACCCACAACGATCTGCTGGCGAACCTGTGCAACATGCTGTCGGTGGCGATTGCCGAAGCCTTGAAGCATTCCAACCAGCGGCCGAATCTGCATGAATTGGCGCTGCCACGGCACAAGGCAATTCTCACGGCCATCGAGAATCGCGATGCGCTGGGGGCACGGCATGCGACGCTGGTGCAATTGGATGATGCGCGCAGTGCGCTGAATGTGGTGCTCGGAACCGATCCTTCATAAACAACGCGATCCCTTGTAGGAGCCGGCTTGCTGGCAATGGCGTGTCAGTCGACATCAATGTGGCTGACACACCATCGCCAGCAAGCCGGCTCCTACAAAGGATTATGTGAATCCAGATGTAAAAAAGCCGCAGCCGTGAGGTTGCGGCTTTTTCGTTTCTGGCCTGAAAACCTTCCTTACCCAATCGAATCGATCAATGTGCGGTAACCGGCTACCGCACATCCCTTTCCATTCGGTTTACGGTGAGGAACCACTCATGCAAAGGATTGCATCATGCCCACACCTGCATCGCCGCCGACCACCGCAAGCGACACCGACATCATCGCGCGCGCGGTTCACACCCGATTCAACACTCGGCCGACATTACGCTCGCAAACCGCCCGCATGCTCAAGGACGGCATTCTGGAAAAATACCCGCAACTGGCGTTCGACCCTGACCGAACCAAGATTGCCCAACCGATCCCGGGTGGGGCCTGGCGGCTCACACCGCTTATGGATTTGGTGCTTGAGTATCTCGCCAGCGGTACATTCCCGGATTTTCGCGAGCAATTCGGTCGCATCTGCTTTTTGACCAACCGTGCCCCTGCACGACTCGCCGTCAACAACACGACATCGCAGTTGCCTGACCTGCAAGTGATCGCGGATGTCATTCGAGAGTTACCCGACATTCTCTACATCGGCGCTCAGGAATCATTGAAGGACTGCTGGAACGAACAGGACGAAAGCGGCGTCAGCCGCTGGCAATGGCTGGGGGATCTGCTCGCCGGCGTGCTGAAAACGTCCGCGACGCGTCTCGCGGAGAATAATGCGTCCCAGGCCGAGATTCTCCTGGAGTTGGCCCGCCAACCCGACAACCGTGAACGCCTTCAGCGACCCTGGGCCAAAGGTGCTATTGAAGCCTGCACGCTCCAAATCACGCTGAGCAGAGGCGAAGTGACGATCACGCTGCAGACGCCGGATATTCTGGTGACTTGCGGTGATACCCATTTGTTGTGCAGCGTGACCGGCGATATCGAGTCGTTCCCGTCCATGCAAGCCTTCGGTGCTGCATGGAGTGCGCGGTTGCAGCAGGACTTCACGGCCGACTCCATCACCTGGAAACGTTTTGCACCGGACGGCAACATCTTTGATACCCAGGCGGCCCTGCTGCTGAACCAGCAACTGCAAGACCTGAAATCGCTGAAATTGCCTGCTCACCTAAGCCTGGTTGAGCTTGAAAAACGTTTTGACGCAATCACCGATGTGGCCGCACGGTTTCTCGGCAGCGACCACCACCCGACGCACCTTCAGCCCCTACAGGCTGTGATTCCCGATTGGTTGCAGGGTGCGGGCCACACAGATCGCATGGCCTGGCGTAAACACACGTTATCGATAGCCAGCGCCCAACAACAGACACAGGGACGTTCGTTGCGCGACGACGTCATTGACCTTCGCACGTTCACCAAA
Source organism: Pseudomonas sp. O230 (assembly GCF_045447035.1). Lineage (NCBI taxonomy): Bacteria > Pseudomonadati > Pseudomonadota > Gammaproteobacteria > Pseudomonadales > Pseudomonadaceae > Pseudomonas > Pseudomonas sp. O230. The sequence goes on from NZ_JBJGXN010000009.1 coordinate 181,199, forward strand.
AATGCACTGCATGAACAAATGCTCAAAGACCAGCCCCTGGCACCCGGCTACAAGTCCGATGAGCTGGAACTGACCTTTCATGTGCCCGTTGGCGACTTGGGCAGCGGCTACCTTGAACCCGTCCAAATGTCACTGACTGATCTGGCGATCAACAATCTCGCCGGCAAACCCAAAGGCCGGATGACCCTCCGCCACACCGGTAACCACCTGATTCAAGACTGGACCACCGAGGCCTATTTACTGGGGCTGGTGAGTCGGGTCGATGTCGGAAAAAATTACCCCGAGTACCTCAAAGCACAACTGCTTGGCGACAGTCCCGAGGCCAAGGAACGCCTGCGACTTTTCGGTCTCGAACTGAGCGTAAATCTACCGCTGCGTGCCCTGGAGCACTCGATCAAGGGTGAACACGGATTCACCCTCTTGGGCTATCGATATGTCGATGCCGTATTCCAACCGTTGGCTGCCGAGCGAGTCGTGGAGGAACAATCGATCGTCATCAGGCCTCTGGCGTTTCAACGAAAACCCGGGGCCCTGTCCGATGTGGCCAGCAACATGTTCATCATCGAGCCGAAAGACCTGAAGGCGGTCGGCCCGCATATTCTTTACCGACCGCTGTACCCCGACTCCCTGCACCAATACCCCAGTCGTCAGGACCTGCTGAGTGCCATTGCGCAGTCCGGCCCGTTACAAACCAGTGCGCTAACCTGGCTGCCGGATCGCGCACGGCCGATCTACGACAACAACGGGTTCACCGAACCCCACATTGTCCACTTCCATGCAGGCGACGAATTCTCACCACCAGAGAAGCCGCAACCGGCGATTCTCGCAGGCGACGAAGCGGTCGGTGACTGGCTCACTGCGCTGGAAGAAGGTCGATTACTCGCCAGCCTGTTCGTCAGCAACGCACGTGCACTGATTGATCTGGCGGACCGGCAATCGGTGTCGAATGCCGAGAGCCGTTGGGCGATCATCCTCGAGGGAGGCTGGCTGGTATTCAACAATGTGATTCTGCCGCTGTTACGCGGCCCCTCCATGGTCGTGGGCTGGATGCTGCAAATCGCCCACAGCCTGATCAATGATCTCCCGGCGCTGGACAGTGATGACCCAAAGGCGCGGAACCAGGCATGGATCGATGTGCTGTTGAACATTGGCCTGCTGGTTCTGCATGTGGCCCGAGAGCAAGGTGCCCCGGCACTTTCCGACAGCACGGTGACGGAAATTCCGGCCCCCCTCGCCTCCCTGCGCCGTCCTTCACAGACATTCTCATGGCCCACCGAACCGACCATCACCGAGGACACGCCGGGCCTGCCTTCCGAGCCGCCGGGCAGTGGCAATACCTTGCTCGACTTCAACCTGTCGAGCGCTCGCGATTCGGCATCGGCCCGGTTGTTCAACACGTTACGGGAGCTCCAGGTGCCTTGGCCGACACCTCTGCCAGCGCCCATCACAACCGGCGCCTTCAAAGGCTTGTACCGGATCGCCAACACCTGGCACGCCAGCGTCGCCGGCCTGCTGTTTCGCGCCAGTATCGTGCCCGGCTTCGGCGAGGCGTATCTGATACACCCCGAGCACCCGGATCATCCCGGCATCAAGCTCAAGACCGATGGCAATGGCCACTGGACCCTGGATCAAGGGCTGAAACTGCTCGGCGGCGGGCGCAATGCGCGAATCAGCGCTCAGCGAGAAATGACCCAACAACGCATCAGCCTGCTGCAACTCAATCGTCAGGAGTTCGTGGACCAACAAGCCCGGGTGCAGAAGCGTGTCGACATCGCCGAGAACCTGATGCAGCTGAAAAAAAACGATCCCGCCAGCACCGAGCTCGATCGCGCCACGTATAGGCAACGCTTCGTTGATGAGCTGGACAAACAGACCGAAAGCTACGCCACGCTGTTGGCCGAGATCAGGGAATTGAGCGAACTGACCAAATCCGATCCCGATCCCCTGCAATTGTGCAGCCTGTCGGAAAACCTCATCAACAACGCTCGCAAACGGGTCGTCATCACTGACTGGGAGCGCGAAGCGGTCGATAGCCAATACGCGGACTTGAGAGAGGGGATCAGACATTTGCATGAAGCGATCACCCGCGAGGGCGACGTGGTACTGGATCGCTACTTTGAGTTCATGCGCAAAACCGCCGAAATCAACGAAACCATGATCAGGTTTCTTGAACAGGTAGACAGTCGGCTGCTGGAACTCAAGCAGGTCCCTCGCCTGGGCCTGGAGTACTGGAAGCGACTGACCGGCAACAGGCCCGAAGATGAAATGACGGCACTGCGAATCAAGTGCTACCAATTGAGTGTCTTGCGCCTGCTCAGCCTCAAGGCCCTGGGAAGCAATACCATGGGTGTGCTCGAACGCACTCTCAGCCCGCTGCTGTTGCTGTCTCGCTCCCATGCCGAACTGCAAACGGAGCACACCTACACCAACAGCGACCGGATCGCCGTTCTGGATAACCTGGTCGATCAGTACAACAAGGCACAGGATGGTCTGGAAGCGATAGGCATTTTCAGTACCGATGAACTGCAAACACACCCTTTTAATCGACTGCGTGAGCTCATTGATCAGCTGCGTGTGGATGCCGAGCGACGTCTGGCGGAAGCGCTTCAGCTGCAGCCGCAACCGGAGGAACCGTCCGCCTCTGCATCCGGCCCCAGGCCGCCAGTGAAACGTCCTGATTCATGGCCCAGCCGCAAGCGGGTTATCAATACCGCCAAGGGCGCGTTTATCGGCGATCTTCGCCAACGCATCGCCAACCAGGGAGGAGACATTGTCGACATCAACGATCCTTTCGAAAAAAAACCACTGGCCTCGTTTCATGAACACGAACCCAATGTCTGGGTGGAAGTCGTCGATGTCAGGCCCGTAACGCCCAGGGCTCCACGTGCCTACCAGCAGCTCAAGGGTGATGCTCGCAAAGCCTTGGCCGATACCGATAAACACGTGCAAAAGATCGAGGGTTACGCGCAACGCGCCAGTTCTCCCAAGGAAATCGAAGAGCAACTGCAGCGCGAGGCACAAAAATTGATTGGGTATGCCGATAGCCTGGAACAGCACGAAAGCCCTCCGGCCAACCGGGCTCCCGACGTTTCGCTGATCGACGGCCTCCGGGATAAGGCGCGCAACCTCGACACTAAGGCGAGCGAGCTACGCACTCGCATGACCCTCGCCCGGCCGCCCAGTAGCGAGGGTGTGGAGTTTCTGCTGCGCAACAATGCGATTGTTGCGCGAATCATCGGCCACCGTGTTCAGCTCAAAACCGGACGCAAGGATTTCATGCAGGAATACGTCTTGTTGAATAAAGACAATCAACCTTGGTGGTACGCGCATTTTCACTACGCCAACACAGAAGATGCCAAGGCTGACTACACCCAGGCGCATCTGAAAACCAGGGAGCAACGTTTCGAAACCTACGAATCGGCCATGGCCAAGGCTAAAGATCCGAAGCAACAAATCGCTATTCATCATGGAATCATCAGCAAGGAACTGGCCAGCCGCGATTTCTTGCCGCTGCAACCGCGCTGAGTTTTTCAATCGCCCATAAAAAAGCCGCAACCCGGGTTGCGGCTTCTTGTTTTTGCCTGGGGTTAGTGAGCAAACAACGAATTGCCCTTCTGCCCCGCCAGTTTCTCCGGCTTGATCAGGAAACGTGCCAGCGCCGGCAGCAGCCACAGCGCGCCAAACATGTTCCAGAGCAGCATGAAGGTCAGCATCAGGCCCATGTCGGCCTGGAACTTGATGGCCGAGAAGATCCAGGTGCACACGCCGATCGCCAGGCACAGACCGGTGAACAGCACGGCTTTACCAGTGGACTTCAGCGTTTGGTAGTACGCCTCTTGCAGCGGCAGACCGGCACGCAGGAAGCTTTCCAGACGGCTGTAGATGTAGATGCCGTAGTCCACGCCAATCCCCACACCCAATGCCACCACCGGCAAGGTTGCGACTTTGACGCCGATCCCCATGAAGGCCATCAGGGCGTTGCCGAGTACCGAGGTCAGCACCAGTGGCAACACGATGCACAAAGTCGCCGCCCAGGAACGGAAGGTGATCATGCACATGGTCGCGACGCAGATGTAGACGAGGATCAGGATGGTCAGCTCGGATTCCTTGATCACTTCGTTGGTGGCCGCCTCGATGCCGGCGTTACCCGCCGCGAGAATGAACTCCAGACCTTCCTTGTTGTTTTCCTTGGCGAAGTCCTTCACCGCATGGACGGCGCGATCCAGCGTTGCCGCCTTGTGATCGTTGAGGAACACCAGCACCGGCGCCAGGGAGCAACTGTTGTTGTACAGGCCATCAGCGCGGGCGATGGAGTTGTTCAGCACGTCCGGGTTGCGCGACAGGGTTTCCCATTTCAGGTTGCCCTCGTTCATGCCCTTGATCATCTGCTTGGACACGGTTACCAGCGAGATCGCCGACTGCACGCCCTCGGTGTTCTGCATCTTCCACATCAGTTCGTCGATCGGTGCCATCGCTTCATAGCGCGAGCAACCTTCGGACTTGGTCTTGACCATCACCACCAACACGTCGGAGCTGGTGGAGTAGTTGCTGATGATGAAATTGTTGTCCTTGTTGTAGCGCGAATCCGGACGCAGTTCTGGAGCACCTTGATCGAGGTCGCCGATTTTCAGGTTCTGGCTGTACCAAAGGCCGCCACCGAAGGCCAGCAGGGCCAGCACGACCGACACCGGGGCGACTTTCGGGCTGGCAAAGTTGGACAGCAGGCGCCAGAACGGGTGTTCGCGGTGCGCGTCTTTCTTGCTGCGCTCGACGGCACGTTTACTGATGCCGACGTAGGAAATCGCGACGGGCAGCAGGATCAGGTTGGTGAACACGATCACCGCCACACCGATGGATGCGCCGATAGCCAGCTCGCGAATCACGCCGATGTCGATGATCAGCAGGGTAATGAAACCCACCGCATCGGCAAGGATCGCGATCATCCCCGGCAGGAACAGTTGGCGGAAAGTGCGCCGCGCCGCAGTCAACGCGTTGTCGGCCTCACTGGACTGCAAGGCGATACCGTTGATCTTTTGCACGCCGTGAGAAATACCGATGGCGAAGATCAGGAACGGCACCAGCATCGAGTACGGATCCAGCCCGAAACCGAAGAAGTGCATCAGGCCGAGTTGCCAGACCACCGCCACCAGCGTCGTGCTCAACACCGCCACGGTGCTGCGCATGCAGTTGGTGAACCAGTACAACAGGATAAGGGTGATGACAAAGGCGATACCGAAGAACATCACCACCATCACCAGACCATCGATCAGGTCGCCGACTTTCTTGGCGAAACCGACGATGTGGATCTGCACGTTGGGGTTCTGTTTCTCGAACTTGTCGCGGATCTTTTCTTCCAGCTCGTGGGAGAACTTGCGGTAGTCCAGGGCCAGCAACTTGCCTTGGTCCTGCGGATCCGGGTAGGACTCCAGCAACGGGATATCGACGATGCTCGACTTGAAGTCGTTGGCCACCAGGCGCCCGACTTGGCCGGACTTGAGTACGTTGTTGCGCAATAGATCGAGACTTTGCTGGGAGCCGTTGTAGCTCTGCGGGATCACTTCGCCCCCGGCGAAGCCCTCCTCCGTCACCTCAGTCCAGCGCACGCTCGGACTCCACAGCGACTTGAGGCCGGAACGGTCGACGCCGGAGATGTAGAACACTTCGTCGTTGATCTGACGCAGAGTCTCCATGTACTCCTTGGAAAAAATGTCGCCGTCGGTGGCTTCAACCGAAATACGAACCGTGTTGCCCAGGTTCGCCAGGTCGTTGCGGTGCTCCATCATCTTTTGAATGAACGGATGCTCGAGCGGGATCATCTTTTCGAAACTGGTGGACGGCCGGATCAGCGTCGCCTGCCAGAACAGGAAAATACTCACCAACAGACAGATCACGATCACTGCCGGGCGGTTGTTGAAAATCAGGCGCTCCAGAAACGTCGCCTTGTCTTGGTGATGGCTGCTTAGGGATGTCATAGACCCGCCTTCTTATTATTTGCCCGGCTCATTTGGACGACCCGTTTTTTCCATTCTCTGCGCCGGCGCCAGTTGGCGAGGTGACGCGAACGCCGCCCTGTCCTGCCAGAATCAGATTGCCGTTGCCTGCCGCGGTGACCGCCGAAACGGAAATGCGATCGGGACGGTTGAACACGCTGAAGGTTTCGCCGTTGTCGTTGCTGCGGATTACCGAGCCACCGTTGCCGACGATCACGATCGAACCATCGTCGAGCAAGGTGGCGCCGGACAGGCCGAACTCCAGCGCACCGCGGGTGGCTTTCAACTCGACCGGCTCCCAGGTGCTGCCGAAATCGGTGGAGCGAAACAGGTTGCCCCGCAGACCGTAGGCCAGCAGCGTGTTGGCCTCGGCGGTGCCAATCACACCGAACAACGAGCCTTCGTATGGACCTTCAAGCTTTTCCCAGGTCTGCCCCCAATCAGCGGAGCGGAACATGCTGCCCTGCTCGCCGACGATGAACAGCCCGGCATCCTTGATTGCTGCGATGCCGTTGAGGTGGTACTGGTCTTCGTTGTCGAGGCGGTCGCTGGCGTCTTCCCAGTGTTTGCCGCCATCGGTGGTTTCCATCAGCGAACCGTAGGCGCCCACGGCAAAGCCGCTGTTGACGTCCTTGAACCAGACGTCGAGCAGCGGCGATTCGCGTTTCAGATCTTCAAATTGTTTGGTCCAGGTGACGCCGCCGTCCTCGCTGGCGAGGATCTGCGCGTCATGGCCGACGGCCCAGCCGTGTTTGTCGTCGACAAAAAATACCGAGGTCAGCAGTTGCCGGGTCGGCACCTTGGCCTGGGTCCAGGTCGCGCCCTGGTCATCGGAATACAGAATGTGCCCGCGGTCACCGACCGCCACCAGGCGCTTGCCGGCGTGCACGACGTCGAGCATCAGGCTTTTGCTGGCCTTGGCGGACTCAACGGAATAGACAACGTCGGTGGCTGGCGCCGCAGCGGCCAGCGCAGGTGCTGACAACACGGCACAGCCCAACAGCGAGAGCGCTGTAGCCAGCAACGCGAATTTGCGCAGTGCCGGCGGGCGGCAGATACCCACACCCATGACAGGCTCACTCATAGACCTTCCCCCATTATTATTGTTAGGTCGTTCAACCTTTCAGGGCGCCGATAGGGGTGCTCGCTGGGATTGAGTGGTTAGGAGCATAGTCCTGAAACCCGCAATCCAGAGCCCCTTCGGAAGCTGGCTTATCCTATCGGGGTTTGGAAAGGTCTGACAATCGACGCCACGTTATGTTTTGTTAACTTGGGGGGGATGGGGGTTTTCTGAATGGTGGGGTATCAGGTGGGCTGATTGGGGATTGGTTGCCATGGTTTACGCCCACCCCTGTAGGAGCCGGCTGGCGATGATCGTTAACGATAACGAGGGTGAACCGGTTAAACGCGGAGCCCTTGAGTCCATCGCCAGCAAGCTGGCTCCTACAGGGTTCGCGGCGAACCCTGTAGGAGAGGCCAGACTCAAGCCAGGCTTTTGCTGACCACTTCAAACACATCGCTCGACAGCTGACCCGAAGCGCGAATCCGCTCCAGCTCCCCTTTCATCAATGCCTGGCGAGCGTCGTCATATTTGCGCCAGCGGGTCAGTGGCGCCAGTTGGCGCGAAGCGATCTGCGGGTTGAAGCCGTTCAGTTCGATCACCAGATCCGCGAGGAAGCGATAACCCGACCCATCTGCCGCATGGAAGTTGATCAGGTTCTGCCCGGCAAACGCACCGACCAGCGCCCGCACCTTGTTCGGGTTCTTGATGTTGAACGCCGGATGTTGCATCAACGCCTTGACCCGCTCCAGCCCGCCCGGCAACGTGCTGCCCGCCTGAACACTGAACCACTGGTCCATGACCAGCGGGTTGTCCTTGAAGTGCTCGGCAAAACTCGCCAGCGCCCGCGCCTTGTCTTCTTCGAACGACGAGTTGACCAGCACGGCCAACGCTGTGAGGCGCTCGGTCATGTTGTCGCTGGTCTCGAACTGCTCAAGCGTCGCCGCCAGGACTTCAGGCTTACCGCTCAACATCAGGTAAGACAGCGCAATGTTCTGCAATGCGCGACGAGCAAAGTGCTCGGCCTCGGCCACGTACGGGGTTTGTTTCGACAGATCACGGTTGGCCTGGTAACGCAGCCACAACGCCTCGAACAAGCCGTCCGCCAATTGCTTGCGGGCAAATTCGCGAGCGATGTGGATGGCATCGACGTCCGCCACTTCGCTGATCTCGGTCAGATACGCTTCACCCGGCAACGACAGCATTTCGGCAACCATCGCCTGATCCAGCGTTTCGTCCGACAGCACCGTGCGCAACGCGGAAACCAGACGCTGATCCAGCACCAGCGTCTCGCCCTTCTGCTGCTGAGCGATGAGTTCCTGCAGCACTTGAACCGACAGTTGCTGACCGGCATCCCAGCGGTTGAAACCGTCGCTGTCGTGCTGCATCAGGAACATCAGTTGATCGCGGTTGTACGGGAAGCTCAGTTTCACCGGCGCCGAGAAGCCGCGCAGCAGCGAAGGCAACGGTTGTTCAGCGATGTCGACGAAAGTGAAGGTCTGTTCGGCTTCGGTCACCGAAATGACCCGCGAGGTGCCCTGGGCACTGGCTTCGCTGGACAGGCGCAAGGCAACAGGCGCGCCTTTTGAGTCCAGCAGGCCCAGTTCAACCGGAATCACAAACGGCAGTTTTTCTACCTTGTCCGGGGTGGCCGGGCAACTCTGGCGGAAGGTCAGGCTGTAGGTTTTCGCGGCGGCGTCGTAGGACTCGCTCACTGCCAAGCGCGGCGTACCCGCCTGGCTGTACCAGCGTTTGAACTGGGTCAGGTCGACACCGTTGGCGTCTTCCATGGCCTTGATGAAGTCATCGCAGGTCACGGCCTGGCCGTCATGGCGTTCGAAATAAAGGTCGCTGCCTTTACGGAAGCCTTCGGCGCCGAGCAAGGTGTGGATCATGCCCACCACTTCCGAGCCCTTTTCGTACACGGTCAGGGTGTAGAAGTTGGAAATCTCGATGAAGCTGTCCGGGCGCACGGCGTGGGCCATCGGGCCGGCATCTTCGGCGAACTGGTGGGTGCGCAGGTAAGCCACGTCCTGAATCCGTTTCACGGTGGCCGAGTTCATGTCGGCGGAGAAACCGGAATCGCGGAACACGGTGAAGCCTTCCTTCAGCGACAACTGAAACCAGTCGCGACAGGTCACACGGTTGCCCGACCAGTTGTGGAAGTACTCGTGGGCGACGATCGCCTCGACCCGCTGGTGCGCGGCATCGGTGGCGGTTTCGGCGCGGGCCAGTACGGCACTGGAGTTGAAGATATTGAGGCCCTTGTTTTCCATGGCGCCCATGTTGAAGTCGTTGACCGCGACAATCATGAAGATGTCCAGGTCGTACTCGCGACCGTAGACTTCTTCGTCCCAGCGCATGGACTTCTTCAGGCTGTTCATCGCGTGCTGGCACTTGTCGATGTTTTCCGGTTCGACGTAAATGCGCAGCGCCACGGAACGCTCGGTCATGGTGGTGAAGGTGTCTTCGACGCACCACAAATCACCGGCCACCAGCGCGAACAGGTACGCCGGCTTCATGAACGGGTCCTCCCAGGTCGCCCAATGACGGCCGTCTTCGCCCGGGCCGCTGGCAATCGGGTTGCCGTTGGACAGCAGCACCGGATAGCTGTGCTGCTCGGCGACGACCGTGGTGGTGAACTTGCTCATCACGTCCGGGCGGTCGAGGTAATAGGTGATCTTGCGGAAGCCTTCGGCCTCGCACTGGGTGCAGAACATGCCGCTGGATTTGTACAAACCTTCCAGCGCAGTGTTGGTTTCCGGGTGGATCCTGACGCTGGTGTCGACCGTGAAGGTACTGCTGGTCGGCTGCAGGGTCAGGTGATTCTCGGTCAACTGGTAATCAGCCTCGCTCAGCTCGCGGTCGGCCAACGTCACCGACAGCAGCTCGAGTTGCTGACCGTCCAGCACCAGCGGCGGCAGGCCCGGACCACGTTCAGGGTTGCGGCGCATCACCAGTTGCGCATGGACCAGGCTGTGGTCCTCGAACAACTCGAAGGTCAGGTGCGTCTCGTCGATCAGGTACTCGGGCGCCTGATAGTCTTTCAAATAGATCATCTTCGGTTGTTCGGTGCGCATGCGGGAGTCCTTACTGATGCACGGCGAGCTGATAGGCCGTGTATTTACGAATATTGATCACGCCGGTGTCGAAGATCAGGTACTGGCCCTTGATTCCCAGCAGAGTGCCTTCGGCAATCGGATTCTTGTCCAGGTTGAAGCTGACAATCTTGGCCGGGTATTGCTCGACCGGATAACGGATTTCGAGCGGTTCCACATCGGCAATAGTCTGGATTGCCTGTAGGCCGAATCGTTCCTGAAAACCCTGCAAACCTTCTGCGCAGCTATCGAACAGCTGATCGCGAACCTCGGCCAGATCCACCGAAACCGCTTCGCCCTTGAGTAAAGCACGCCAGTTGGTCTTGTCCGCCACCTGACTGCGAAACAGGTCTTCGACGAAGCCCGACTGCTGGCGGGTCGAAACACGCATGATCGGCAACGCCTGTCGGGCGCCCTGGTCGATCCAGCGGGTCGGCAGCTGAGTCGCGCGGGTGATCCCGACTTTGACCCCGGACGAGTTCGACAGATACACGATGTGATCGGTCATGCAGAACTTCTCGCCCCACGCCGGCTCACGGCAGGTGCCGGCGTCATAGTGGCAACGCTCCGGGCTCATGATGCAGATATCGCACTGCGCCAGTTTGGTCATGCACGGGTAGCAGTAACCCTGGCTGAAACTGGTTTTGGTCTTGCGCCCGCAATGGGAGCAGTGGATCGCCCCGAGGTACTCAAGACGCACCGTGGTGCCGATCAACGGATTGACCGGTACCTCGACGTCGCCCAGACGAAACGCATACTGCACATCGGACCCTTCCAGGCGCGCCGACATTTTACTGACTGCACCGCGGCCAATCTCGATCAATGGATGGCATCCGACTTGAACAGGATATTCAGCACTTCAATCGACTTGGAGCTGCACTCCTGCGGGCCCATGTAGCCAGTGCGCTGTTCTTCCGGCAGGTTCTGGATTTCCCAGGCGATCATCGCTTGCAGCGACAGTTCGCGTTGCTCGGCGGTGAGTCTGCCGCCATCGGACCATTTGCCGATTTCCACCGCCAGTTTCAGGCTCTGGTAGATGTCCGGGGTGATGTTCTTGATCATTTCGTTGAAAGAGGACATTGGGTCTCCGCGCTCTTTGATTCACGTAACTGTTTTAGACGGCCAGTTTACGGCGGTTGTACAAACCACCCAACAAACCGGTGAAGCATCCGATGAGTAACCCGCCGACGTGGGCGGCGTTGGCGATTTCACCGAAGCCGATCATCGAGACCAGCCCGGACAGGCACAGCAGCAACCACACCAGCATCATCACCAGCACCCCGCGCGGCAGGCGATAAGCCCGATTCGGCGACAGCAACTGGAAGATCCAGCAATGTCCGAGCAGGCCGTACAACACGCCGGACAACCCGCCAAACAAGGTCGGGCCGCTGAAATAAAACTGGGCATAGTTCGACACCAGGGCGAACAGCAAGGTCAGGCCGATCAGGTTGATTGCGCCCTGACGCGACTCGATGCGTCGACCCAGTTCCCAATACCACATGCCGTTCATGGCCAGGTGCAGAAAACCGAAGTGGATCAGCATCGGCGTCACCAGACGCCACCACTGCCCCGCCGCCAGGCTGTCGGCCAGTGGCACAAAATGGATGTACTCGCCAACCACCCGAAAATCGAGGAAGGTGAACCAGCGCATGGTGTCGAGGTTTTCGCCCAGCAGCGTCACCGCGCCGACGATCAGGCTCAGCAACAGCACCAGCGCCGTCGCCTGGGCGTGGCGCAATTGCTCGACGAAACCGGGACGCTTGGTGGTTTTTGCCACCGGGATGTCCAGCTGCTGATCGGGATCGCCCGCTGGAAAACGCTCGTACAACGCACGCACGTCTTCACTGATATTGGCGGGCACCCACAGCACTTGCTCGCCCTGTTCTTCGCTGACCCGATGCGGCACCTGCATGCGCTGCAGCAGTTCGACGAACCCGCTCAGGTCCACTGCCAACGGCAGGCGTAAAACGGCCACGGCACTCATCGCAGGGCCTCCGGTCGTTCGACATCGACCCAGACGAACTTGTGCGGATCGAGCCGGGTTTCCTGGTCCAGGCGATAGGCGACCAGCTTGCCGTAGAGCACTGCGCTGTAATCCAGGCAGGCCAGGTTCGGGCGGATCGGCGCCGGTTTGCCGCTGCGCCAGTAGTGGCCGACGAACAGCAAGGGTTCGTCAACGCCATAGCGCAGCAAGGTGTTTTTCTCGGTGGACGACAGCGGCGTCCGGGCCACGGGTTCCGGTAAAGCGTCAGGCTGGAACACAATGTCTCCATAGGTTTGCGGGTCGTCTTCCCAGAATTTGGTGCGGAAGAACGAGCGCGTCAGGCCATCGCCGCTGGTCATGGTCAAGCCGTCAGGCAAACGCATGTCGGTGCCGCGCAGCAAGCGGTCGAACACCGTGCAGGCAAAACTGCCCGGCACGGCCGAAGCCTGGAGGAAATGTTCATCGACGCAGCCGTCGTGAAACAGCGCGCGCAGCGGTTCGATCAGGCCCGAATCCCAGCAGGCGTGGACCACACGGAAACGCCCGGCATCCACAAACAGCGGCAATTCGTAGAACCATTGCTGGAAGTCATGCCAGTCGGCGGGATGATCTTCAAATTGGGTCAGGGTTTCACCCAGCAGGCGCGCATGCCGCGGCGTGTGCTCACGGACGAATTGCTTGCCGCTGCCCGGCGGCGCCGGTGTGCTCCAGCCGAGTGCGTTGAATTCATGGTTGCCCATGATGCACAACGCCTGTCCGGCTTCGACCATGTCATGGACGATATGCAGCGCCTCGCGAATCCGCGGGCCGCGGTCGATGATGTCACCGACGAACACCGCCATGCGCGACGGATGCCGCCAGACGCCGCCCTGTTTGTGATAGCCGAGCTGGTCGAGCAAGTGCTCAAGGGTCAGAGCGCAACCGTGCACGTCACCGATCAGGTCATAACTTCGCGCGGGATCGAGCATCAGTCGCCTCCACCCCCCAACTTGCTGCCCCAGCCGAGCTTGGTCCGGCAGACTTCGTAGTAGTTGTGGTCGAGCGGGTGAATCAACCGCAACTTCTGCGCTTTTTTGCTGATGGTGATGGTGTCACCCGGCGCGCAGGTGAAATGGTTCTGCCCGTCACAGGAGACTTGCGGGTAGATCTGCATATCTTTGGACACGACGATTTTCAGCTCACTGTTGCCATCGACCACAATCGGCCTACCCGACAAGGTATGGGGGTACATCGGCACAATCACAATAGCGTCGAGCTTGGGATGCATGATCGGGCCGCCTGCCGACAACGCATACGCAGTTGAACCGGTCGGCGTGGCGACGATCAGGCCGTCGGCCTTCTGGCTGCAGACGAACTGGCCGTCGATGTACAGCTCGAATTCGATCATCCGCGTCGATTTACCGGGGTGCAGCACCACGTCGTTCAACGCATCGCCCTGACCGATGGCCTCGGCGTGGCGGCGGACTTCGGCTTGCAGCAGGAAGCGGTTTTCCACCAGATAGTGGCCGTCGAGCACTTCGGCGACTTTGACTTCCAGTTCATCAGGGCGAATATCGGTCAGGAAACCGAGGCTGCCGCGGTTGATGCCGAGCACCGGGATATTGTGCCGGGCCAGTGCGCGCGCGGCGCCGAGCAGGCTACCGTCACCGCCGACCACAATCACCATGTCACACACTTCGCCGAGCATCTTGCGCGACGAGGTTTGCAGGCCATGACCCGGCAGGACTTCGGCGATGGTGTCTTCGAGGATCACGTGCAGGTGACGATCGAGCAGAAACCGTTTCAGTCGGCGGACGGTATCCAGCACCTGCGAACTGCCCAGGCGACCGATGATGCCGATATTACGAAATTGCTCCATGGTGCCCCTACGGTTTGCGACGGCGAAAAGCACGATTATGGGCGAAAGCGCGGGATAGACAAAATCCTTTCAGCCACAAGGGCGCACTCCGGTTTAGGGCTATGCTCGCAAGATGATCCTATTTCCCGATTTGCTGCAGTTACCCCATCAGTTGCGCCATCCCGAGGTGCGCGACCTGGCCTGGGTCATCCTCGCGCCACCGATGCTCGAGGTCACGCCGTGGCCGCAACGCCATCCACTGGCCGGCAGTGACTGGGTGCAGGCGCCGGAACGGCTGGAATTGTGGCTGCGGCAACTGGATCGTGACAGCTATGACCTGCTGCACTGGCTGGCTCAGGCCCGGACCCGGCGCCTGGGTTTGTATTACGAACGGTTGTGGCAATACGCCGTGCGCCATGCACCGGGCATCGATCTGATTGCCGCGAACCTGCCCATCCGTCGCGAAGGCCACACGCTGGGCGAACTGGACATGCTGCTGCGCGACCGCGAAGGCGTGCATCACCTGGAACTGGCAATCAAGCTTTACCTCGGCCCGCAAGACGGCAATGGGCATGACACCGCGCAATGGCTGGGACCGGGCTGCCACGATCGGCTGGACCGCAAACTGGCGCATTTGAGTCAGCATCAGTTACCGATTTCCGCCCGCCCGGAGAGCCGCGAAGTCCTCGCTGCGCTGGACATCCAGCAGTTCAGCGCGCATTTGTGGCTGGGCGGCTATCTGCTGTACCCGTGGCCGGGGCAATCCGAATCCCCAAGCGGTGCGCACCCACAGCATTTGCGCGGTAGCTGGCTGCATCAAAAGGACTGGAATGATTTTGTCACGCAGCGCCCGTTCGGTCGCTGGCAACCCCTGCCCCGCCACGCCTGGCTGGCGCCGGCGCACTACCCGGGCGAGCAGACCTGGAGCACGCAACAGCTGGAAGCGTGGCTGAACGATCTGGAGCCGCTGGCGCCGGCGCAATTGCTGGTGCGGTTGATCGAAAATGCCGATGGGGATTGGGAAGAGGCAGAGCGGTTGTTTCTGGTGGCGGATCTTTGGCCGAATGTGCCGGGCAGTGGTTGAGATTTGTAGCGTCTGTACCGGCCGCATCGCGAGCAGGCTCGCAATGGGGCCAACCCGGTCTAAATGGACAACCGCACAGCCAACGCCGCCAACGTCACCAACAACACTGGCACCGTCAACACAATCCCGACCTTGAAGTAATACCCCCACCCGATCCGGATATTCTTGCGCTCCAGCACATGCAACCACAGCAACGTCGCCAGACTGCCAATCGGCGTAATCTTCGGCCCCAGGTCGCTGCCGATGACGTTGGCGTAGATCATTGCCTCCTTCACCACCCCGGTCGCCTGGCTCGCGTCAATCGACAACAGACCAATCAGCACCGTCGGCAGGTTATTCATGATCGACGACAGCAGCGCCGTCAGCACACCCGTCCCCATGGCCGCGCCCCAGACGCCATAACCGGCAAAACCGTCCAGCCAACCCGCCAGATACCCGGTGAGCCCGGCATTACGCAAGCCGTAGACCACCAGGTACATGCCCAGTGAAAAAATCACGATCTGCCACGGCGCTTCTTTCAGCACCTTGCGCGTGGAAATCTTGTGACCTCGGGCAGCAATCGCCAGCAGCAACGCTGCGCACACCGCCGAAATGCCGCTGATGGGAATGCCCAGCGGCTCCAGCGCAAAACAGCCGAGCAGCAGGATCAGCAACACCACCCAACCGGCATAAAACGTCGCCTTGTCATGGATCGCACTGGACGGACGTTCCAGTTGCTCAGGGTCATAATCCTTGGGAATGTCGCGCCGGAAGTACCACATCAATACCGCCAGTGTCGCCGCAACGCTCACCAGGTTGACTGGAACCATCACCGCCGCGTAGCGATTGAAGCCGATGTGGAAGAAATCGGCGGAAACGATGTTCACCAGGTTCGACACCACCAGCGGCAGGCTTGCGGTGTCGGCGATAAACCCGGCGCCCATCACGAACGCCAGGGTCGCCGCCGGGGAAAAGCGCAATGCCAGCAGCATGGAAATCACGATGGGCGTGAGGATCAGCGCCGCGCCGTCGTTGGCAAACAGCGCCGAGACCAGCGCGCCGAGCAGCACCATGTAGGCAAACAGCTTGCGCCCACTGCCCCGCCCCCAACGCGCCACGTGCAGCGCCGCCCAGGCAAAGAACCCCGCCTCGTCCAGCAACAGGCTGATGATGATCAGCGCGACAAAAGTGCCGGTCGCGTTCCAGATAATCTGCCACACCAGCGGAATGTCGCTCAGGTGCACCACACCAAAAATCAGCGCCAGCACGGCGCCGAACACCGCACTCCAACCGACACCCAGGCCTTTGGGTTGCCAGATCACCAAGGTAATAGTCAGCAGGAAAATCAACGACGCAATGAGCATGCAAAGCATGCCTTCAACAGAAATCAGGGATTAACAGCAACGTACAGGTCGATCGGTCATGGCTTGAAGGCGTGCGACGTCGGTAGCCAGCCAACCTTGATGTTCCGCCAGTGCGCCTTTCAGCATAGTGATGACCCAAGGGGCGAGGTCCGGATGCAGGCGATAGAACACCCACTGTCCCTGGCGGCGGTCTGCCAACAGCCCATTACTGCGCAAAAGCGCCAGATGGCGGGAAATTTTCGGCTGGCTCAAGTCCAGCCCGGCGGTCAATTCGCACACGCACAACTCGCCTTCGCGGACGATCAACAGCGCAATACGGCTGCGTGTGTCATCGGCCAAAGCCTTGAAGATATCAACGGGAGTATGGGAGTCAGACATGCAGGGAAACGCCTCTGGGCAAACAAGGCGTGAATATATGGAAATTCGAATATCCAGTAAAGCAAAGTCTGGAAACGGGTGTTTGATGTAGCAACTGCCGGGACTGCATTCGGCAGTTGCTACACGTGTCATTCAGACCTTCTTGTGCTGTTCGACCCACTTCCCATAAGCATTGATGAAACTCTGCAAAAATGGCTTCACCGTCTCGGACAATTTGCCCGCCTCATCAAAGGCCGAACCCGCACCGCCCAAGTAGGCTTCCGGTTGTTGCATGCAGGGCACATCGAGAAACACCATGGACTGGCGCAAATGATGGTTGGCGCCAAACCCGCCAATCGCCCCCGGTGAAACGCTGATCACCGCACCTGGCTTGCCACCCCAGGCGCTCTTGCCATAGGGCCGCGAACCGACGTCGATTGCGTTCTTCAAAGGTGCCGGGACCGAACGGTTGTATTCGGGGGTGACAAACAGCAACGCGTCGGATGAACTCACTTGTTGCCGGAAAGTGCTGTAGGCTGCCGGCGGTGATTCGCCATCGATGTCTTCGTTGTAGAGCGGCAAGTCGCCAATTTCGACGATGTTGAGTTTGAGATGTGCAGGCGCCAGATCGGCCAGGGCCAACGCCACCTTGCGATTGATCGATTCCTTTCTCAAGCTGCCGACCAGAACGGCGATCGTGTAGACGTTGCTCATGGAAGATTCTCGACTGTCCGATGGAAAGAGCTTGTAGTTATAGATGACGAATCAAGCAGGGGTCGACTGAAAACGCCGCCCCTGACTATTTTTTTCCTGTAGGAAAACTTACCTCGCCCAACCACGGTCTACAGAACCGCAAATTGAGTGATTTATCTCCAGAGGTTCTAAGCAGATGGCAGCAGTACTCGTCGGTCAGTTCCATGCAAGAGACGCGGAAGGCCGTGTCTATTCCGTGCATGAGTTCCAGGAATCCACCCCGTCGGCAGACGGTCTCACCGCTGTAACCACTTACAAGCTGGCCATTGGCGATCGTGTAAAAAAACTCGATGACAATCAGTTTTTGCTGGTGCAATCGGACGTCACCATCGTGCGCGAACCCGACACCTATGTCGGTAACCTGCCGGAAACCAACGTCGCTTCATAACCTCGCGTTATGAGCAGAAGTCATATGCGCGGACTTGGGTTAGGATTCAGCCACTGACTCCCCCACCTGCTGAACATGGACTTCACGCATGCGTTTACGTCATATCGAAGTGATCCAGGCGCTCTTGCAGACCGGTCACCTGGGCACCGCCGCCGAATGGCTGCAGTTGCCAGTGGCCGAGGTCGACAGCATTCTGCGCGACGCCGAGAGTCAGTTGGGTTTCATGCTGTTTTCCAGCGTGCGTGGACGCTTGCAGGCCACGCGCGAGGCGCGGGAGCTACAGGTCGAAATCGCCCACGTCTACGATGCACTCGAGCCGGTCCAGCGACTGGCCAGCAGCCTCAAGCAATATCAGGCCCCACCCCTTCGCATCATTTGCACACCGCCCTTGGCACAACAATTGTTGCCGCAGAGCATCGCAGTGTTGCGCCGGCGTCTTCCCGACGTGCCTTGCAGCCTCCTGAGCCAACCCACCCGTGACATCGTCAGAAGCCTGCTGCTGCGCGAAAGCGATCTTGGCCTGAGCTTGCACGATCCCGACCACGCCGACATTCATTGCCAGGTGATTGCCCAAGGTAAACTCCAGCTGCTGGCCCCCCATGGCTGGCTGCAAGCGAAGCAAAAGTACATTTCACTGCAGGACCTGGCGGGGCAGTCGATGGTCGGCCTGGAAGGTCATGATCCGCTGAGCCCGGCGCTCGACAACAAACTGCACGCCCTGCGCCCTGCCCCGGTGATCCACACCCGGGTTCAGACTCACCAGATGATGCGCAGCATGGTCGAAGCCGGAGAAGGCTTGGCGATTGTCGACCCGTTCACCGCGCTCAGGGCCAAATCCGCTGGCCTGGACGCCTGCCCGTTGGCGCCCGCCGTGCCGATCAGCGTCTATGCCCTGACCCTGAAGAACGGCGAGCCATCCCCCGCCGTTCAGGCACTGCTGGACATCGTCACGGAACAAGCGATGGCGATGTTGGCGAGCTGATCGGGTTTTCCAGCGGGTTGTCGAATAATCGATACCAGAACAAGGCGATTTCGGCGGTGTTCGGATCGATGCCGCGATAGCGCAGATGATCCACCCCCCCCATCACATAACCGCAGCGCTCATACAGCCGACACGCGCCCAGATTGTTGTTCTGGGTTTCGAGCATGATGCCCGGCAGTTTTTTCTTGCGGCTCCAGAATTGCGCCACATCCAGCAACGCCTTGGCCACGCCATGTCGGCGGGCCGGCGCATGCACCGCCAACTCGTCGATATGGGCAAAGCCGTTCCAATTGGTGCTGACCACCAGGTGGCCCACCGGCTCATCATCGAGGTAAGCCATGAAAATCGCGCTGTCGGCAGCGTCGCGGAAACTGCTGAATTCCTCGGGATCGATGCCATAGCACTTACGGTAAGGGGTGATCGGCGTCACCGGCCACTGCTCGACCGGCTTGCCGATGTCGGCTGCGCCATAGGCCGTGACTTCAAAACTGAAATCACTGCCCCAGATGTAAGCCGCAAAGCCGTCGTCAGCAACACGAACAGACAGGCCTGGGTATTTTGGATTCATGACCGGTTGCATACTGGGAAAGGTCCTCACTCCTTGATGCAATCGACGGTGTAATGCCGCCCATTGCCCTCGTCTTCGTGTTGCAAGCCGTGCACATCGGCGACAAACCCCGGGAAACTGCTGTCGAACGTGCGGGCAAACGCCAGGTAATCGATGATCGAGCGGGTCGACTCGGTGAAACGTTCGCCAGGCATGATCAACGGGATTCCTGGCGGATACGGCACCAGCATCACGGCGGCGATGCGGCCGTCCAGCGCATCAATCGACACCGCCTCCACCTCGCCCCGTACCAGATGATCATAGGCGTGAGCCGGCTTCATGGCGATTTCCGGCAGCACGGTGTACATGCGTTTGAGGTGCTTGGCCGTGGCATTGCTGCGGTAGCAGGCGTGCAGTTGATCGCACAAATCGCGCAACCCCATGCCTTTGTAACGAGCGCCATCCTGTTGCGCCACACAGGGCAGGCAGGTCGCGAGACTGACGTTGGCGTCGTAGCTGCGCTTGAACTCCAGCAACTCGGTCAGCAACGTGCTCCATTTGCCCTTGGTGATGCCCATGGAGAACAGCACCAGAAACGAATAGAGCCCGGTCTTCTCGACCACCAGCCCGCGTTCCCAGAGGAATTTGCTGACCACCGCTGCCGGAATCCCGCGCTCGCTCAACGCGCCGCCGGCGGTGAGACCCGGCATTACCAGCGTGACTTTGACCGGATCGAGCAGCACGTAGTCATCGGTCACGCCGCCAAAGCCGTGCCAGTCGGCATCGGGCTGCAGCAGCCAGTCTTCGGTGACGACACGCTCGATGCCTTCAACCGACGGCGGCTGCCAGATGGAGAACCACCAGTCATCAGCGGCAATGTGCTGACGCAAATTGGCCAGTGCCCGACGGAAACTCAGGGCCTCGTCGAACATTTCCTGTAACAGCGAGCGACCCGCCGGACCTTCCATCATCGCCGACGCCACATCCAGAGAGGCGATGATGCTGTACTGCGGCGACGTCGAGATGTGCATCATGAACGCTTCGTTGAAGCGGTCGCGATCCAGTTGCCGGGCGCCGCCGTCCTGGACGTGAATCATCGAGGCCTGGCTGAACGCCGCCAACAGTTTGTGCGTGGAATGGGTGGTGAACACCAGCGGGCTGTCCGCGCTGCGCGATGTGCCCATGCCGTAACGTCCGGCAAAAAACTCGTGAAACGCCGCATAGGCATACCAGGCTTCGTCGAAATGCAGCACCTCGACGCTGTTGCCCAGGCTTTGCTTGATCAGCTCCGCGTTGTAACAAAGGCCGTCGTAGGTGGAATTGGTCACCACTGCCAGTTTGACCTTGGGCTCACGGCCCTTGGTCAGCGGGCTGGCATCGATCTTGGCCTGGATCGATTCGCGGCTGAATTCACTCAACGGAATCGGGCCGATGATCCCCAGCTCGTTGCGCTCCGGACACAGGTACAACGGAATCGCGCCAGTCATGATGATCGAGTGCAGCACCGACTTGTGGCAATTGCGGTCCACCAGCACCAGGTCATCGCGGGCGACCATGGAATGCCAGACGATCTTGTTGGCAGTCGATGTGCCATTGATCACGAAAAAGGTGTGATCGGCGCCGAAGTTACGCGCCGCTCGCGCTTCCGCCTCGGCCAGCGGGCCGGTATGGTCGAGCAACGAGCCCAGTTCCGGCACCGACACCGACAAGTCCGAACGCAGGGTATTTTCCCCGAAAAACTGATGAAACGCTTGCCCCACCGGACTCTTGTGATAGGCCACGCCGCCGCCATGGCCGGGCGTATGCCAGGAATAATTGGAGTCGGCGGTGTGTTGCACCAAAGCCTTGAAGAACGGCGGCAGCAGGCCATCCAGGTATTTACGCGCGGCTCGCGCAACCTGCCTCGCCAGAAACGGCACGGTGTCTTCGAACAGATAAAGAATGCCGCGCAGTTGATTGAGCTCGTCCATCGCATCGGCCGGGGCGTTTTCCAGCGTCACTTGCTCGCCCAGCGCGAAGATCGGCAAGTCCGGCGCGCGAACCCGCGCCAGGCTGATCAGTTCGGCCATGTTCTGCAGCAGATGGGAATTGGCGCTAGGGTCCTCGGCGGCGATCAGCATGCACGAGAGGCCATGATGGGTCGACGCGACCAGCCGCCCCTCGGCGTAATCCACCGCCGAGACAATGCTGAAGCCTTCCTGCTCCAGCTCCCGGGCGATGCCACGCACGCGATCACCGGCGACGGTGTCGGCCTTGATGTCGCGATGGACGATCAGGACCGGGAATTTCAAATCTTTGTACATGGGGCTCAGTGTCCTGAGGCGGCAGACCATGGTCTGCCAATATCCTCAGGGTAGAGGGTTGGAGCGGATGTGGCGAGCGCCGATGCCCCGAAATGGGTCAACCGGCGCACCCTCATGTCGCCATCCACTCAGGCCTGCGCCTCAGCCTCGACGAGTTGTTGCCACAGCGATGGAGCACCCGCGGATTTGGCGATGACTTCCAGACGGGCCACGTGTTGCGCCAAATCATCTTCACTCGCGCGGATGATCCGGGTTGGCTGGCGATCAGCCGGCAAGCGACGGATTTCCGTGGCAGAGTTGTCCGCGCCTTCGCCGGAACCATTACCGTCGGACGCATTACCGGCCAGCGACAGGCTGGTCTGGCCGCCGGTCATGGTCAGGTAAACGTCGGCGAGAATCTCGGAGTCGAGCAAGGCACCGTGGAGTTCACGGCCGGAGTTGTCGACGCCATAGCGTTTGCACAACGCATCGAGGCTGTTGCGCTGCCCTGGGTGACGTTCCCGGGCCATCATCAGGGTGTCGAGGATCGAGCAGTGTTGCGTGATGTCGGCGCGATCGTGCTGGCCCATCAGGGCGAATTCGTTGTTGATGAAACCAACGTCGAACGCCGCGTTATGGATGATCAGCTGCGCGCCCTTGATGAATTCGAAAAACTCATCAGCCACTTCATTGAAGCGCGGCTTGCCCACCAGGAATTCGTTGGTGATGCCGTGGACACCAATGGCGCCTTCGTCACTCTCGCGGTCCGGCTGCAGGTAAACGTGAAAATGCCGGCCGGTCAGGCGCCGACCAATCAACTCGACACAACCGATTTCGATAATCCGGTGGCCGTCGGTCACCGGCATGCCGGTGGTTTCGGTATCGAGTACAACGGATCTGGTGGCCATCAGTGCTCAGCTCTCAACGGGTCAATCGTGCAAAAGCGGCGATGTTAACACGCCCGCGGGATCAGGCGTGCGCACAGGCAAATGACTGGCGCTCATGCAGTTTTTAACAATCATTAGCAATGTTCATAAAGTCTGTCGAAGAACGGCTTGCTAGCGTTCGCGGCTTGTTTTCGATGGATTTGAGTTCGACATGACCACCACGCAATCGCTTCGCCTGCTTGTCCTGGTCAGTTGCCTGATCGCAACCACCGCCCAGGCCACCAGTTTTGTAATCAGCACCGATATCACGCTGAGCCTGTCCTTGAGTTCGTCCAAGGGCACGAGCGGATCGTTCAAGGATGACAAGGTCGTGCTGGCGGCCAAGGATGATGCGGCAGCGTTTGTGGCGAGTGAAGGGGAGATTCGCGGAGCGCGGATTGAAGCAGCATTTGAGAGGATTCGGGGTGAACTGAGCGATCAGTATTCAGACCAACAACTGGCCAGCGCCATTTTGATGCTGTGAACACCGACTTTGTAGGAGCCGGCTTGCCGGCGATAGCGTTCCCGAGATCAATACAAGCCTCACGACCTATCGCCAGCGAGCTGGCTCCTACAAAGGTCGGGGTGGGTCAGGCTTGTTTGTAACCGCGCACTTCATCCACGCCACGGTTGGCCAACTGGTCGGCCCGCTCATTGCCGTGATGCCCGATGTGCCCGCGCACCCACTTCCAGGTGACGTTGTGGCGGTTGACCTGCTCGTCCAGCAATTTCCACAGGTCAGCGTTTTTTACCGGTTCTTTCGCCGCTGTTTTCCAGCCGCGCTTCTTCCAGTTGTCCATCCATTCGTTGATGCCTTTCATCACATACTGCGAGTCCGTCACCAGCAGCACGTCGCAGGAACGCTTGAGCTCTTCCAGCCCGCGGATCGCGCCCATCAGTTCCATGCGGTTGTTGGTGGTGTTGGCTTCGCCACCCCAGAGTTCTTTTTCAACGCCCTTGCACACCAGCAATGCGCCCCAGCCGCCTGGGCCAGGGTTGCCCTTGCAGGCACCGTCGGTGAAGAGTTCTACGCTATCGCTCATGCCAATCTATCCAGAAAATGCGGTGGCCCGCCGATCGTTGATCGACGATGCCCGAGGCCGGGACGCGCCCGGCCGGGAATATAAAAAGTGTTACGGCTCGATGTTGCGGCGGTTGACCTTGGCCATCGGCAATGGAATCAACTTACCCATAGGCTCGCGACGCTCTTGACGCACCGGTCGCAGGCCAACCACGATCTTGCGTGCGACCAATAAATAGAAGCCGCCACCCGAGAGTTGCCAGTCACCGGCCTTGCGTTCCCAACCGGCCAAACGGGCCTGCCAGGCGGGGGACGCAAGCGGCGGACGATAGCACCCGAAGCGGCGTTTCTCCAGCGCGAAGCCCAGCAGGTTCAGCCAGTCGGCGACCCGCGACGGTGAAATGCATCGAGCCTTGCGCAGGGCGTCATGGGCGAATACGTGACGCAAGCCCCAACTGCTCCAGGGGTTGATCCCGACGATCAGCAAATGCCCGCCGGGCCGCACGCTGCTCGCCGCTTCACGCAGCAAACCGTGGGGCGACAGGCAGAAATCCAGACCGTGCTGCAACACCACCACGTCGGCGGCATGTTCGCTCAACGGCCAGGCCTGCTCTTCACAAACAATTTCGACACCCGGCAATGGCGCACCCAGCCGCACATTGCGCTGGACCTGCGGCGCCGACGGCGGTGTCTCGGCCGAAGGACCGTAATGCACCAGATAGCCACCGAAGAAACGCCCAAGCTCGTCTTCGAGCATGCGTCGTTCTTCGTCCAGCAGGAATTGCCCGATGGGGCCGGACAGCCATTCACGGGCCGCGCTGATCAGGGCCAGCCAGTCAGGATCAGCCTGAGCGAACGCTTTATCAGTCATTGCATTCTCCAACGCGCCAGGAAGTTCTAAGATGCGCCATTGTTTTCCGCTTGGCGAATCCGACGATGATACAGATCAGTGCCCTGCCTGCCTTCTCCGACAACTACATCTGGTTGTTGCAAGACCCCGCCACACGACGCTGCGCGGTGGTCGATCCCGGCGATGCCGCGCCGGTTCAGGCATGGCTCGCGGCGAACACGGGTTGGGCACTGAGTGATATTTTGATCACTCACCATCATCACGACCATGTCGGCGGTGTCGAGGAGCTGAAAAAAGCGACGGACGCAAAGGTCTACGGCCCGGCCAGTGAAACCATCCCGGCGCGGGACATCGCGCTCAAGGACAACGACCGTATCAGCGTGCTCGGCTGCGATTTCGACGTCATCGAAGTCCCCGGCCACACGTTGGGACACATCGCGTTCTATCACCGGGGCCTGCTGTTTTGCGGCGATACGCTGTTCGCCGCCGGTTGCGGGCGGTTGTTCGAAGGCACGCCCGAGCAAATGCACACCTCCCTGACACGCCTCGCGTCGCTTCCCGAAGATACACAGGTCTATTGCACGCATGAATACACCCTGAGTAACCTGCGATTCGCCGCTGCGGTCGAACCGGGCAATCCACACACGGCCGAACGGCTGGCAAAAGTCACCGAACAACGCGCGGCAGGCGTCATCACACTGCCTTCGACGATCGCTCTGGAAAAGCTGACAAACCCGTTTTTGCGCACCGGCGAAACATCCGTTAAAGAAAAAGTGGACGAACGGAATGGCACCTATAACCGGGCTCCGAGTGCGGTTTTTGCTGCTCTGCGGGCTTGGAAAGATACGTTCTGACAGGGCCTGTCATCGGCGCGAAAAATCTGAATGGTTGACCGCAAGGGGTGCGCTTTCTAGAATCGCCCGACATTTTTGCCCGGAACTTACTTCCAGCCAATGTCGTCACCTATTCGTAAAGCCATCAATTCAGACGCATTGACCCGCTTGGCTCAAGCCATAGCGGTGGCTGTGTCCGCCACTCTGGCGGGCTGTTCCAGCCATGTGCCGCAGACCGACGCGGCACACACCCCGAATATTGCCGCGCGAGCCAAACAGAAGCCCATCTGGCTCAGTGAAAAACCCACCCCGCAAATTCCACAGGACGTCTGGGAGCGCATGCGCCAGGGCTTCCAGCTGCAGGAAGGTCTGGGCGTCAACCCGCGAATCGAGCAACAGCGCCTGTGGTTCGCCAGCAATCCTTCTTTCCTCGAAAACGCCGGCGAACGCGGCAGCCTCTACATTCACTACATCGTCGAACGCCTTGAAGAACGCAACATGCCGCTGGAACTGGCGCTGCTGCCAGTGATTGAAAGCGCCTACAACCCGATGGCCTATTCCCGGGCCGACGCGGTTGGCTTGTGGCAATTCATTCCTTCCACCGGGCGTTACTTCAACCTGCGCCAGACCCGCTTCTACGATGGCCGACGCGACATTACCGCTTCGACCACCGCTGCGTTGGATTACCTGACACGCCTGCACGACATGTTCAACGGCGACTGGCTGCTGGCCCTCGCGGCTTACAACGCGGGTGAAGGCACGGTCAGCCGGGCCATTGAGCGTAACGAAAAGCTTGGCTTGCCCACCGATTACTGGAACCTGCCGCTGCCGTCCGAAACCCAGGCCTATGTGCCGAAGTTGCTGGCGCTGTCGCAAGTGGTCCTGGCGCCAGAAGCCTACGGCGTGAACCTCAACCCGATCGCCAACGAACCGTATTTCCAGGTCGTCGAAATCAACCAGCGCATGGACCTGTCCAAGGTGGCTGCGGTGGCCAATATCGACGAAGACGAGCTGTTCCAGCTCAACCCGGCCTTCAAGCAGCGCACCACCACTGCAGATGGTCCTCAGCATTTGCTGGTGCCGACGTCCAAGGCGCAACTGCTGACCGCCAGCCTCTCGACCATGCGTCCCGAAGAGCTGATCAGCAAGAAGCCGCTCAAACCGGTGTTCGAAGGCGCAGACGACACCCAGCTCGCCAGCCTCAAGCGCGCCTACCGCGTCAAACGTGGCGACAACCTCGGTACCATCGCCAAGGCCAACAAGGTCGACGTGAAAGACCTGCAACGCTGGAACAAGCTGACCGGCAAGGACCTCAAGGTTGGCCAGACGCTGGTGATGCAGGACAAGACCAAGCGCAGCGCCGGACGCGTCAATACCGTAGTGGCCGCCAACACCAAGGCGACTTCCAAGACGGACGCCAAGAAACCGCAGACCCAATACAAGGTCCAGCAGGGTGATTCGCTGTACATCGTGGCCAAGCGTTTCAACGTTGAAATGCAACACCTCAAACGCTGGAACCCGCGGGTCGGCCAAGCGCTGAAGCCGGGTCAGATGTTGACGGTTGCTTCGCCGCACTAAAAAACGAGCCCCTGACTTCAGGGGCTTTTTTTTGCCTGTACCTGCAGGAGCGAGCTTGCTCGCGACGCATTCAATGACGCTGCGGTTATCCAGTAACCCCGCGTAATCGTTAACGACCATCGCGAGCAAGCTGGCTCCTACAAAAACGCTGTCTTTTTCCTGTCCATACAAGCTGTTACTGTACGGCCCACAAAGCCCAAGCCGCCTGGATCGGATCTCTGACTTGAAGCGTCCCCTCCTCCTTCTCCTGATCAGCCTGGCCTTGAGCTCCTCCGCAAGCGCGACGATCAGCGAAAGCCATGGTTATGCGCAGTTCGGCACGCTCAAGTACCCGGCCAGATTTACCCACTTCGACTGGGTCAACCCGCAAGCGCCCAAGGGCGGTACATTGCGGGTGATGGCGTTCGGCACCTTCGATACGCTCAACCCGTACACGTTCAAGGGGTCGAGCCCGGTCTCCACCGCGAATTTCCTGCAATACGGCATCAACGAACTCAACGAACCGCTGATGGTCGGCACCGGCCAGTACGCGCCGTCCGGCGACGAGCCCACGTCCAGTTATGGCTTGATCGCACAATCGGTGGAATACAGCGAAGACCGCAGCTGGGTGGTGTTCAACCTGCGCCCCGAAGCCCGGTTTCACGATGGCACGCCGATCACCGCGTACGACGTCGCATTCTCTTACCGCTTGTTGCTCAAGGACGGCCACCCGCAATACCGCACCAGCCTTCAGGAAGTGTTGCGGGTCGACGTGCTCAGCCCGCAGCGCATCCGTTTCGTCTTCAAGCGCGCCGGCAATCCCTTGCTGATCCTGCGTCTGGGCGAGTTGCCGGTGCTGCCGCAGCATTACTGGAAAGGTCGTGACTTCAAGGCCACCACGTTCGAGCCGCCGCTGGGCAGCGGTCCGTACCGCATCACCGCGGTCACGCCCGGGCGCCAGATTGTGTTTGAACGGGTCAAGGATTATTGGGGCAAGGACCTGCCGGTCAATCGCGGAAAATACAACTTCGACCGCATGGAAGTCGAGTTCTACCGCGACAGCGACGTCGCGTTCGAGGCCTTCAAAGCCGGCGAGTTCGACATCTACATAGAACACCAGGCGAAGAACTGGGATAACGGCTACCGTTTCCCGGCTGTCACCCGCGGCGACGTGATCAAGGCACAGATCCCGCATCAGATCCCGACCCAGAGCCAGGGCCTGTTCATGAACACCCGGCGCCCGACGTTCTCCGACGCGAAGGTGCGCGAAGCCCTGGGGCTGATGTTCGATTTCGAGTGGACCAATCGCACGCTGTTCAGCGGCTCCTACCAGCGCGCCATGAGTTACTACCCCAACAGCGAGTTCTCGGCCACCGGCCTGCCGGTCGGTCATGAATGGTTGATGCTCAAGCCGTACCGCGAGCAATTGCCCGCCAAGCTGCTTACCGAGCCGTTCAACCTGCCGCAGACCCAAGGGCGCGGCATCCCGCGGGAAACCCTGCGCCAGGCCCTGAGTCTGCTCGCCGAGGCCGGCTGGAAGCTCAACGGTCAGCGGGTCGAAAACGCCAAGGGCCAGCCGCTCTCGCTGGAGATCCTGCTGGTCAACCCGAATCTGGAACGCATCCTCCAGCCTTATGTCGAGAACCTCGCCAGTATCGGCATTGATGCCCGCCTGCGTACGGTGGATCGCGCCCAGTACAAACAGCGCCTCGACCAGTTCGACTTCGACATGATCCTGATGACCCTGAACCAGACTCTCAGCCCCGGTCTGGAACAATGGCAGTATTTCCACTCCAGCCAGGTCGGGGTCAAGGGCAGCAAAAATTACGCGGGCATCGCCAATCCGGTGGTCGACCATTTGCTGGAAAAACTGCTCTCCGCCCAGACCCGCGATGAACAGGTTGCCGCCGGTAAAGCCCTGGACCGCGTGTTGTTGTGGCAGCACTACATCATTCCCAACTGGTACCTCAATTATCACCGCCTGGCCTACCGCAACCGGTTCGCCTTCGTCACCACGCCGCCCTATACGCTGGGCCTGAGCGCGTGGTGGCTGAAATCTTCGGAGAAAGATCGATGAAACCCATACGCGCCCTGCTCTTGCAGGCCAGCGGCCTGTTGTTCGCCGGGCTGGCCTGCGCCGCCCCGCAACACGCCCTGACCTTGTACAACGAACCGCCGAAATACCCGGCCGACTTCAAACATTTCGACTACGTGAACCCCGACGCGCCCAAGGGCGGGATCTTTCGTCAGGCCGGTTTCGGTGGCTTCGACAGCCTCAACCCGTTCATCAGCAAAGGCGTGCCCGCCAGCGACATCGAACTGATCTACGACACCCTGGCCAAACAGGGGCTCGACGAACCGTTTACCGAGTACGGCCTGGTCGCCGGCAAGATCGAGAAAGCCCCGGACAACGGTTGGGTGCGTTTCTACCTGCGCCCCGAAGCGCGCTTCCACGACGGTCATCCGATTCGTGCCGAAGACGTGGTGTTCAGCTTCGAGACTCTGATCAAGGACGGCGCGCCGCTGTATCGCGGTTACTACAACGACGTCGCCGAAGCGGTCGCTGAAGACCCGCTTACCGTCCTGTTCAAGTTCAAACACACCAATAACCGCGAACTGCCGTTGATCCTCGGCCAATTGCCAGTGCTGCCCAAACATTGGTGGGCCACTCGCGACTTCAACAAGGGCAACCTGGAAATGCCTTTGGGCAGCGGCCCGTACAAGGTCAGCGAAGTGAAGGCCGGGCGCTCGGTACGGTATGAGCGGGTCAAGGATTACTGGGGCAAGGACCTGCCGGCCAACCGTGGTTTCTACAACTTCGACGTGATGACCACCGATTATTACCGCGACAACACCGTAGCCCTGGAAGCACTCAAGGCCGGTCAGTTCGATTACTGGCTGGAGATGAGCGCAAAAAACTGGGCCAACGCCTATAACATCCCGGCGGTCACTGAAGGTCGGCTGAACAAGGAACAGATTCCCAACGGCAACCCGACCGGCATGCAGGGTTTTGTCTTCAACCTGCGTCGCCCGGTGTTCCAGGACGTACGCGTACGCCAGGCGCTGACGTTGTTGCTGGACTTTGAGTGGACCAACAAGCAACTGTTCAACGGCGCCTACGCGCGCACCCGCAGTTACTTTGAAAACTCGGAAATGGCCGCCACCGGTTTGCCCGACGCCGAGCAGTTGGCAATTCTCGAGCCGTTCCGTGGCAAGATTCCCGAGCAAGTGTTCAGCGAGGCGTTCCAGAATCCCGTGACCGATGCCAGCGGCATGATCCGCACGCAGCAACGCAAGGCTTATCAACTCCTGCAAGAGGCCGGCTGGCGGATCGTCGACGACAAGATGGTCGACGCCACCGGCAAACCGGTGACCATCGAGTTCCTGCTGGCCCAGACCGAATTCGAACGGGTGCTGCTGCCGTTCAAGCGCAACCTCAGCGACCTCGGAATTGATATGGTGATTCGCCGGGTCGATGTCTCGCAGTACATCAACCGCGTGCGTTCGCGGGACTTCGACATGATCGTCGGCAGCTTCCCGCAATCCAACTCGCCGGGTAACGAACAGCGCGAATTCTGGATGTCCGCCGCCGCCGACAAGCCCGGCAGCCGCAACTCCATGGGCCTGAAAGACCCGGTGGTGGACCAACTGGTCGAACAGTTGATCAACGCCGATTCGCGCAAAAGCCTGGTGGCTCACGCCCGGGCACTGGACCGCGTGCTGCAATGGGGCTATTACGTGATCCCCAACTGGCACATCAAGACTTGGCGCGTGGCTTACTGGAACCATATCGGACACCCGAAAATCTCACCCAAGTACGACATCGGCACGGCCACCTGGTGGATCAAGCCCAACGTGACACCGGCGATAGAAGTCGAAACCAAACTGCAAGCCGACCCTGCGGGCACGGAGTAATAGATGTTGGCGTATATTTTTCGGCGATTGCTGTTGATCATCCCGACGTTGCTGGGCATTTTGCTGATCAACTTCGTGATCATCCAGGCTGCCCCCGGCGGGCCGGTGGAGCAGATGATTGCCAAGCTTGAAGGCTTCGAAGGCGCCACCAGCCGCATTGCAGGCGGCGGTGCCGAAGTGTCGGTGGCCGGCTCGGCCTATCGCGGCGCGCAGGGCCTGGACCCTGCCCTGGTGAAAGAAATCGAGCACATGTACGGCTTCGATAAATCGGCGCCGGAACGGTTGTGGATCATGGTCAAGAACTACGCCACCCTGGATTTCGGCGACAGCTTCTTCCGCGATGCCAAGGTCATCGACCTGATCAAGGAAAAGATGCCGGTGTCGATCTCCCTCGGGTTGTGGAGCACGCTGATCATGTACCTGGTGTCGATCCCGCTGGGGATCGCCAAAGCCACGCGACACGGCAGCCACTTCGACGTCTGGACCAGCTCGGCGATCATCGTCGGCTACGCGATCCCGGCGTTCCTGTTCGCCATCCTGTTGATTGTGGTGTTCGCCGGCGGCAGCTATTTCGACTGGTTCCCGCTACGAGGGCTGACCTCGAATAACTTTGATGAGTTGAGCATGGGCGGCAAGGTGCTCGATTACTTCTGGCACCTGGCGTTGCCGGTCACCGCTCTGGTGATCGGTAACTTCGCGACCATGACCCTGCTGACCAAAAACAGCTTCCTCGACGAAATCAACAAGCAGTACGTGGTGACGGCGAAAGCCAAAGGCCTGACCAATCACCGCGTGCTTTACGGCCATGTGTTTCGTAACGCGATGCTGCTGGTGATTGCCGGTTTCCCCTCGGCGTTTATCGGGATTTTCTTCACCGGTTCGTTGCTGGTGGAAGTGATCTTCTCGCTCGACGGCCTCGGCTTGATGAGTTTCGAAGCGGCAATCAACCGCGATTACCCGGTGGTCTTCGGCACGCTGTTCATCTTCACCCTGCTGGGGCTGGTGGTGAAACTGATCGGCGACCTCACGTACACCTTTGTCGATCCGCGCATCGATTTCGAAAGCCGGGAGCATTGAGATGAACCTGTCCCCGCTCAATCGCCGACGTTTCGAACTGTTCAAGGCCAACAAGCGTGGCTGGTGGTCGTTGTGGCTGTTTTTGGTGCTGTTTGGCCTGAGCCTCGGCGCCGAACTCATCGCCAACGACAAACCGCTGGTGGTGCATTACGACAACGGCTGGTATTTCCCGGCGCTCAAGCGTTACCCGGAAACCACGTTCGGCGGCGAGTTCCCGCTGGAGGCCAACTACAAGAGCCCGTACATCCGCGAACTGCTCAAGGCCAAGGACGCCTGGGTGCTGTGGGCGCCGATTCCCTACAGCTATCAAAGTATCAACTACGACCTGAAAGTCCCGGCTCCGGCACCGCCCTCGACCGACAACCTGCTGGGCACGGACGATCAGGGGCGCGATGTGTTGGCGCGAGTGATTTACGGGTTCCGGATTTCGGTGTTGTTTGCCCTGACGCTGACCATTCTCAGCTCGATCATTGGGGTGATTGCAGGCGCGTTGCAGGGATTCTATGGCGGCTGGGTCGATCTGGCCGGGCAGCGTTTCCTGGAGATCTGGTCCGGGTTGCCGGTGCTGTACCTGCTGATCATTCTCGCGAGCTTCGTGCAGCCGAACTTCTGGTGGTTGCTGGGGATCATGCTGCTGTTCTCGTGGATGAGCCTGGTGGACGTGGTGCGCGCCGAGTTCCTGCGCGGGCGCAACCTCGAATACGTGCGCGCGGCGCGGGCGCTGGGGATGCAGAATGGTGCGATCATGTTCCGCCATATTTTGCCCAACGCCATGGTCTCGACCATGACCTTTATGCCGTTCATCCTGACTGGCGCCATCGGCACGCTGACCGCCCTCGACTTTCTGGGCTTCGGTTTGCCGCCGGGCGCGCCGTCGCTGGGTGAATTGGTGGCCCAGGGCAAATCCAACCTGCAAGCGCCGTGGCTCGGCATGAGCGCGTTTGCGGTGCTGGCGTTGATGTTGAGTTTGCTGGTGTTCATCGGCGAGTCCGCTCGCGATGCCTTCGACCCGAGGAAGTGAAATGAATCAGGACAATCTGATCGAAGTGCGCGACCTGTCCGTCGAATTCGTCGTCGGTGATCGCTGTCAGCGCGTGGTCGAAGGCGTCAGTTTCGACATCAAGCGTGGCGAAACCCTGGCGCTGGTGGGTGAAAGCGGCTCCGGCAAATCGGTGACTGCGCACTCGATCCTGCGCTTGCTGCCCTACCCGCTCGCCCGGCATCCGTCCGGCACCATCGAGTATTCCGGGCAAAACCTGCTGAGCCTGAAAGAGAAAACCATCCGCCATATCCGTGGCAACCGGATCGCGATGATCTTTCAGGAGCCGATGACCTCGCTCAATCCGCTGCACTCGATCGAGAAGCAGATCAACGAAGTCCTCGGCATCCACAAAGGCTTGATCGGCAAAGTCGCGACCAAACGCACGCTGGAACTGCTGGAGATGGTCGGCATTCCGGAACCCGAAAAGCGCCTGAAAGCCCTGCCCCACGAATTGTCCGGCGGCCAGCGTCAGCGGGTGATGATTGCCATGGCCCTGGCCAACGAACCGGAACTGCTGATCGCCGACGAGCCGACCACTGCACTGGACGTGACCGTTCAGCTGAAAATCCTCGAATTGCTCAAGGAATTGCAGGCCCGTCTGGGCATGGCGTTGCTACTGATCAGTCACGATTTGAACCTTGTGCGAAGAATTGCGCATCGCGTATGTGTCATGCAGCGCGGTTGCATCGTCGAACAGGCATCGTGCGAAGAGTTGTTCCGCGCGCCGCAGCATCCGTACACTCGGGAACTGCTGGCAGCGGAGCCCAGCGGCAAGCCTGCGACCAATGTCATTGGCCCGCCATTGCTGCAGGTCGAGGACTTGAAAGTCTGGTTCCCGATCAAGAAAGGTTTGCTGAAAAAGACCGTCGATCACATCAAAGCGGTGGACGGGATCAATTTCAGCCTGCCACAGGGCCAGACGCTGGGGATTGTCGGCGAAAGCGGTTCCGGCAAATCGACGCTCGGCCTGGCGATTTTGCGGCTGATCGGCAGCCAAGGTGCGATCCGTTTTGAAGGCAAGCAGCTAGACTGCCTGACGCAGCAACAGGTTCGGCCGCTGCGCCGGGAGATGCAGGTGGTGTTTCAGGACCCGTTCGGCAGCCTGAGCCCACGGATGTGCGTGAGCCAGATCGTCGGCGAAGGCCTGCGGATTCACAAGATGGGCACCGAGGCGGAACAGGAACAAGCGATTATTGCGGCACTCAAGGAGGTAGGTCTGGATCCGGAAACCCGGCACCGCTACCCCCACGAATTTTCCGGCGGGCAGCGGCAGAGAATCGCCATTGCCCGGGCATTAGTGCTAAAACCGGCGCTGATCCTGCTGGACGAGCCGACCTCGGCCCTCGACCGGACAGTGCAGCGCCAAGTGGTGGAGCTTTTGCGTTCACTGCAAACCAAGTACAACCTGACGTATCTGTTTATCAGCCATGACCTGGCTGTCGTCAAAGCGCTGAGCCACCAGTTGATGGTGGTCAAGCAAGGCCAAGTGGTCGAACAGGGAGACGCGCAAAGTATCTTTGCCGCCCCCCAACATCCTTATACACAGCAGTTGCTGGAAGCCGCTTTCCTGGCACCAGCCACTGCGCAATAACCTGAAAGAGAGGAGCAACACATGGGTTTTCTCGCCGGTAAGCGCGTACTGATCGTCGGTGTCGCCAGCAAGCTGTCCATCGCATCCGGCATCGCTGCCGCCATGCATCGCGAGGGCGCTGAGCTTGCCTTCACTTATCAGAACGACAAACTCAAGGGTCGTGTCGAAGAGTTCGCACAGAGCTGGGGTTCCAACCCGGACCTGTGCTTCCCGTGCGACGTGGCCAGCGATGAAGAAATCGCCAAGGTCTTCGTTGAGCTGGGCAAAAAGTGGGATGGCCTGGACTGCATCGTGCACTCCGTCGGCTTCGCCCCGGGCGACCAACTGGACGGCGACTTCACCGAAGCCACCACCCGTGAAGGTTTCCGTATCGCTCACGACATCAGCGCCTACAGCTTCGTGGCCCTGGCCAAGGCTGGCCGCGAAATGATGAAAGGCCGCAATGGCAGCCTGCTGACCCTGTCGTACCTGGGCGCCGAGCGCACCATGCCGAACTACAACGTAATGGGCATGGCCAAGGCTTCGCTGGAAGCTGGCGTCCGTTACCTGGCCGGCTCCCTGGGCCCGGATGGCACCCGCGTCAACTGCGTATCGGCTGGCCCGATCCGCACCCTCGCCGCTTCCGGCATCAAGAACTTCCGCAAGATGCTGGCCGCCAACGAAGCGCAAACCCCGCTGCGTCGTAACGTCACCATCGACGAAGTCGGCAACGCCGGCGCCTTCCTCTGCTCGGACCTGGCGTCCGGCATCAGCGGTGAAATCATGTACGTGGACGGTGGCTTCAACACCACGGCCATGGGCAGCCTCGAAGAGTAATCTTCGTCTCGGCCAATAAAAAACCCGCCTGCACAGGCGGGTTTTTTTGTACCCGAAATTTCAGAGTTCACCGCAATCCTTGTAGGAGCTGGCTTGCCAGCGATAGCGGTCGTATAGCCAACATTTTCAGTGAGTTGGACATCGCCATCGCTGGCAAGCCAGCTCCTACACGGGTTATCTATTGGCTCAGGCACTCGGCAAACAGTCGCTGGATCGGTTGTGTACGCTGGCTGTAGCGCTGCAACAGGACGATCTCGCGGTAGAACGTCAGCTCGCCCAACCGGATGATTCTGACCTTCGCACCATATTCAAGCCAAAGCCCCGCCTCGGGAAGCAACGAGATACCCAGCCCGCATTCAACCATTTTCACGATGGCTTCCAGTTCATCCAGTTCCAAAGCCACCTGCACATCAATGTGCTGCTCACGCAGAAAGCGCGTGACCAGGCGGCCCCCAAACGAATTGCGGTCATAGCGCACGTGCGGGTGCTCTGCCAATAACCGCAACGGGTCGTCGCCAGCAAGGTCAACCGGCACGATCAACACGAACGGCTCGCGGCGAATGACCTGCGCCGACAGCTCCTTGGGCAACTCGAACGGCGGTTTGATCAGGATGGCCAGATCAACCTCCCCGGTATCGACCTGGCTCAACAGGTTCAACGACACCCCTGGCACTAGTTTCGGCTCCAGCAACGGCGCTTGCTGGCGCAATCGCAACAACGCCTGGGGCAGCAAACCGGTCTGGGCGGTGGCCACCGCGCCAATTCTTAATTCGCCGCGGTACTCGCTGACGTCGTCGCTGACCGACATGCGACTGAAGGTTTCCAGCATGTCCCGGGCCATCGGCAACGCCCGCTGCCCCGCGGCATTGAGAATCGCCTGACGCCCGGTGCGATCGAACAAACGGATGCCCAGTGCCTGCTCAAGATTACGCATCTGCGCGCTGACCGCCGATTGGGTCAGGCCGATGTGCATGCCGGCGGCGGCAAATGTGCCGTAGCGTGTCACAGCGATGAAAGTTTTCAATTCACGCAGCATGGCGTTCTCGATTGATCGAAATAATTTGAGCTCGACGCAAAAACTATCGTCTTTCAATCAAAAAGCACAGCGTTAAACTCAGTTCCAACCACCGACACACTGCGAGGCTCAGCCATGCAACTTTCACCTTTCCACTTGGCCATTCCCGTCTATGACCTGGCAGCCGCACGCAGCTTTTACGCTGAGGTCTTCGGCCTTGAAGAAGGCCGGTCCAGCGACCATTGGGTCGACTTCAATTTCTTCGGCCACCAACTGGTGATTCATCTGGCACCGAAAAACACCTCTCAGGAAGCGGCGCACACCAACGCCGTAGACGGGCATGACGTGCCAGTGCCGCATTTTGGCGTGGTGTTGGGGATGGACGAATGGGAAGGTTTGGCTGAACGACTGAAAGCCCGGGAAATACGATTCGTGATTGAACCGGGCATTCGGTTTCAGGGGTTGGCGGGTGAGCAAGCGACGATGTTTCTGTTCGACCCCTGCGGCAATGCGCTGGAGTTCAAGGCGTTCAAGGACATCAGCCAGTTGTTCGCCAAGTGAAGGCATCGGCCTCTGCCAGCAAACCCTTGATCGAACCGTGACGCACCGGGTCGTATTCGATCTGGCCAATGCTGAAACGAATGTCATAACCGCGACGCATCGTGGCATTGCGCTCGTCGAGGATTTCTTCGAGTCGCGCCTTGATCGCATTCAGCTCAACGGCGCTTGAACCGGTCAGCAAGGCAACAAACTCGTCGTCGCCGAGGCGGCCAATCACATCGTTTTCGCGAAAGGCAATCCGCAATACGTCGGCGAAGGTTTTCAGGGCGTCATCACCTTCGGCGCCGCCGTACAAATAGTTGATGTGTTTGAAATTATCGAGGTCGAAAAACAGCAGCGTGGCCGGTTTTTCCAGGCGCTGACAGGCGTCCAGCCCCAATTGGGCCAGTGTCGTGAAGCCGTGACGGTTGGACAGCAGCGTCAGCTCATCCATGCTCGCCATCTGCACGCCAATCACTTCCTGCTCGGCCGTGCGGGCCAGATCACGCAGTAATTGACGCTCTTGCTGGG
This sequence comes from Pseudomonas sp. O230, assembly GCF_045447035.1. Classification (NCBI taxonomy): domain Bacteria; kingdom Pseudomonadati; phylum Pseudomonadota; class Gammaproteobacteria; order Pseudomonadales; family Pseudomonadaceae; genus Pseudomonas; species Pseudomonas sp. O230. Next base: position 218,618 of record NZ_JBJGXN010000009.1, read on the forward strand.
GCGACAGCAAAGAGTCTGCATTAACGCTGTGTTTGACCGGTTTGCCTGGGATCAGCATGACTTACTCCATGGGCGGGTATGTTCCTTAGAGTCGTCCATACCCGGTTTGACTCCCTGTTAACGGACCGCCGGTCACCCCCCCGCCACCGGACAAGGCCCTCCCGCTTCGGCCCAGAGCTTGAATTGCGTGACGAAAATATCGTGTGGCACCGGCACCGGCGCCCTCCCTTGACCCGGATTCCAGCCCCACAGCACCAGTTTGTCGTCGCTGACATGCTTGATCAGCGCGGCGAAATCCCGATCACCGTTGCTGCTGCGATCCTTGATCATTGCGCACAACTTGTCGGCCGGCAGGCCGATCCAGGCCATTTTGTGCGCCGCAGGCGGCAGGCTCCAGTGCGGCGCACCCGGCGGTGCATGCGGGCCGTAACTGGCCGGCGGATTGCTGTCAGCGTGGCAAGTGGCGCACGGCAAACCGGCCGCACCCTTGCCATCCATGCCGCGTACGACGTTCATCGCGTGGGGAATGCCGGCGTCGAACTGCAACGGTGAATCACCGGGAATATGGCAATTCTGGCAACGCGGGCTCTGAAACACCTTCTGTACGGTATCGAAAGCCTTCAAGGCTTCCTTATCCTCCGCCAACAGGTCCGTGGCGTAGACCGTCAGGCCGACCAGCACCACTGCGCCCAGAATCAGATGTCGTCTCATCTCACACCCCCGACAGCTGCAAGGGCAATTCGCGCAACCGTTGCCCGGTCAGGGCGAACACGGCGTTGGCCACCGCCGGCGCCGTGGGCGGTACGCCAGCCTCGCCGATGCCGCCGGGCTTGTCGGTGCTGGGCACGATATGCACTTCGACCACCGGCATTTCGTTCAGTCGCAGCACTTGATAGTCGTGGTAATTGGACTGCACCACCTGGCCGTTTTTGAAGGTCAGTTTGCTGTGCAAGGTAAACCCGAGGCCGAAGGTGATCGCCGACTCCATTTGCGCCGCGATGCTCAGCGGGTTGACCGCAATCCCGCAGTCCACCGCGCACACGACCCGGTGCACGCGAATCTTAAGGTTGTCCTGGGACACCTCGGCAACCTGCGCGACGTAGCTGCCGAACGACTCATGCACCGCGATACCCAGTGCATGCCCATCCGGCAATGGCGCGTTCCAATTGGCCTTCTCGACCGCCAGGTTCAACACACCCAGATGCCTTGCATGGCCCTTGAGCAAGGTGCGTCGGTACTCCACCGGATCCTTGCCCGCCGCCTCTGCCAGCTCGTCGATCAACGACTCCATCACGAACGCCGTGTGGGTGTGCCCGACCGAGCGCAGCCACAACACGGTGATGCCGGTTTTCGGCGAATGCAGTTCCACCTGATGATTGGCCATGTCGGCAAGGTAAGGGCTGTCGGCAATACCTTCGACCGACGTTTTGTCGATACCGTCCTTGACCATGGTGGCCGCAAACGCGGTGCCTTCCATGATCGACTGCCCGACCATCACGTGCTGCCACGCCATCGGCATCCCGCCGGCGTCCAGGCCAATACGCGCCTGATGCAGGAACGCCGAGCGGTAATAGCCGCCGCGAATGTCGTCCTCACGCGACCAGACCGTTTTCACCGGCCCGCCTGCCGCCTTAGCGACCTCCACGGCCTCTGCGACAAAGTCCGACGTCGGGTTGGCCCGACGGCCGAAGCCGCCCCCCAGAAACTCGGTATGAATCTCGACCTGTTCGGGTTTGAGCCCGGTGATTTTTCCCGCGATCATTTGATCGAGGGTCTGAAACTGCGTGCCGGTCCAGATCTCGCATTTGTTCTGAGTGATTTTGACCGTGCAGTTCAGCGGTTCCATCGGTGCATGAGCCAGGTACGGCACGCTGTACTCGACGTCGATGGTTTTTGCCGCTTTGGATAACGCGCCTTCGGCATCGCCCGCCTTGCTCGCCGGAGCGCCTGGCGTGGCCGCCAGTTTGCGGAAGCTCTCCAGCAGGTTCTGACTGTCGAGCCCGGCGTTCGGCCCCAGATCCCAATCGATCTTCAGCGCATCACGCCCCAGCTTCGCCGCCCAGTAATGATCGGCAATCACTGCGACGCCGGTTGGCACTTGTACCACTTTGTGCACGCCCGGTATCGCCAGCGCTTCGGCCCCCTCAAAGGATTTGACGTGGCCGCCCAACACGGGTGGGCGCGCGACCATGGCGGTCATCAGCCCCTCGAACTGCACGTCCATGCCGAACCTGGCGCGCCCGGTGATTTTCTCGGGTGTATCCAGGCGCTTGGTGGGTTTACCGATGACCTTCCAGTCCTTGGCCTCCTTGAATGTTATCGACGCAGGGTCTGGCACCGGCAGTTTGCCGGCGTCATCGGCCAGTTCGCCGTACGTGGCGCGGTTGTCGCCTGCAATGACCACGCCCGATTCGGTACGAATGCTCGACGGCGCGACGTTGAAGCGCTTGGCGGCGGCGTCGATCAGCATCAACCGCGCCGCTGCGCCGGCCTGACGGTAGCGATCGAACTCCATCCAGGTCGAGGTCGAACCGCCGGTGATCTGCATCCCGCCAAACCCGGCCAGACCGTAATCGGCTGCCGATGCGGGAGAGTGCTCGACGCGGATTTTTGACCAATCGGCGTCCAGCTCTTCAGCGATCAACATGGTCAGGCCGGTCCAGATACCTTGGCCCATTTCAGAATGGCCGAGCAGTACGGTGACGCTGTTGTCGTTACCGATTCGTAAAAATGCATTGGGGGCAAAGACGTTTGCCTGATTCTCGGCGCCCATGGCAAAACGGTGGGCGCCGGGGATGACAAAAGCAACCACTAGCCCACCGCCGAGCACTGCGCTGCCCTTGAGAAAGCCCCGGCGCGATAACGGATTGCTGCTGTTCATGGCGCATGCCTCCGTTCAACCAATGTCGGCGGCGCGTTTGACCGCGGCACGAATCCTTGGGTAGGTGCCGCAGCGGCAGATGTTGCCTGAGAGCGCCTGGTCGATGTCACTGTCAGTGGGTTTGGGGATCTTCGCCAGCAGCGCCGCCGCCGACATGATCTGCCCGGACTGGCAGTAGCCGCACTGCACCACATCGAGTTCTGCCCAGGCTTGTTGCACCGGGTGCGAACCGTCGGTGGACAGGCCTTCGATGGTGAGAATTTTTTGCCCATGGGCCACCGCCGTGGCGGGTGTGACGCAGGAGCGCAACGGCGCCCCGTCGACATGCACAGTGCAGGCGCCGCACTGGGCCATGCCGCAACCGAATTTGGTACCGGTCAGGTGCGCGACATCGCGCAGGACCCAGAGCAGCGGCATGTCCGCGGGGACATCCAGCGCCTGATCCGTGCCATTGATGTTGAGGGTCAGCATGGCGAATTCCTCAGACTCACGGTGACGCCGTTATTGTCGGTGGGTCGGCGTTATCCTTTCAGCTAAGCGCAAATTGCCGGGCGAGACCGGTTCATCGACCACCGGTACTCTCAACACCGCCGCGAACCTGTAGCCGCGAGCTTGGGTTGGGGCTTAGAAGTCGGTGGACACCGACACCTCACGCCACATTTGCAATTCATTGGCGACAAACGCGTTTTTGCCTTCGATCGCCGCGACGCAGTCACTGCCCAGCGGCAGGCGCAGCGGTGCTTTTTTGGCTTCGACAAGGGTGATCATGACCTCGGCCAGTTTGTCCGGATCGCCGGGCTGATTCAGGGTCACGGCTTTGGCGATCTTGCGCACTTCGCCGGCAGTGCTGTCGTAGTCGACAATCGACGAAGGCGACTCGACCAGCGAATTGCCTTCGAGAAACTCCGTGCGGAAGTACCCCGGCTCGACGATGGTGACCTTGATGCCCAACGGCTCCAGCTCGGCATGCAGCGCTTCGCTCAAACCCTCAACGGCAAATTTGGTCGAGCAATAGACGCCAAAGCCCGGCCCCGACCTGTAACCGCCTACCGACGACAAGTTGATCACATGCCCGCTGCGAGCGGCGCGCATGTGCGGCAGGACGGCGCGCGTGACGTTCAATAAACCGAAGACGTTGGTTTCGTACACGCGGCGTACTTCATCAGCAGTGGCTTCTTCTACTGCGCCGAGCAAACCGAAACCGGCGTTGTTGACCAGCACGTCGATGCGTCCGAAGTGCTCGATGGCAGCCTTGGCGACCGCAACGCCCTGCGCTTCATCGGTGACGTCCAGGGTGACGGCCAGCAAACCGGCTTGATCGCCAAAACGCTGAGTGATGCTGCTGGCATCCCGGGCGGTGGCAACCACGGCGTCACCGTGGGCCAGCGCAGCGGCGGCGATTTTTGCGCCGATACCGCGAGAAGCACCCGTGATGAGCCAGATACGCTTGAAGGAGCTGGACGTGGTCATGAGCGTGTTCCTTGTATGCAGTGGGGGTAGGCACAAGGTACGCAGAACGATTGGCCGGAAAAATGCCCTCGTGTTACAAGCACTATGAAACGCTCTTTCATAATGGCGCCACAATGAATCACGATCCTTTCGATGGCTTGACCGAGTTTCTGGCGGTGGCCGAGCACAAGAGTTTCACCCTTGCCGCCACCCGCCTGGCGGTGACCCCTACCGCTGTCAGCCATGCGATCAAATTGCTCGAGCGCCGCACCGGTGTTTTGCTCTTTCAGCGCACCACACGGCGGGTGGCGTTGACCGAGGCTGGCGCCAGTCTGTTTGCCCGCTTGCGTCCTGCGGCCAGCGAGATCGATGAGGCGGTGAAAGGGCTTAGCGGATTTCGTGATCAGCCGATGGGCACGCTGCGTCTTACTGCACCGAGGTTGTCCGGGGCTTTATTGATGGAGCCGCTGATTCCGCTGTTTCGCGAGGCCTACCCGCAAGTCACCCTCGACATCTCCCTCGACGACGCCACGGTGGACCTGATGGCCGGCGGTTTCGATGCCGGGATTCGACTGGGCGAGTCCATCGAAAAAGACATGATCGCGGTGCGCCTCACCCCTGATTTGCAATGGTCGGTGGTGGGCGCTCCAGACTATTTCGCCACGGCGGGTAAACCGGCGAGCCCTGAAGACCTGACCCGCCATCAATGCATCGGCTTTCGCTTCTCGACCTCGGGCAGCGCGCACCGCTGGGAGTTTCGCCGCGAGGGCCGCGACTTTACGGTGGGCGTCGAGGGTGGCGTGATCGTCAACGACCGGCGCCTGCTGGTGGCGGCGGCTCGCAGCGGTTCGGGGCTGGCGTATGCGTGTGATCTGGAGATCGCCGGCGAATTGGCGAACGGCCAACTGGAACGGGTGTTAGAGCCGTTCGTGCCGCTCAGTTCGGCGCTGTACCTGTATTTTCCCAGCCGCACCCAGACTCAGCCGAAGCTTCGCGCCTTTATCGATCTGGCAACGCGGTGGATCGCCGAACAGGGAGGCCTTAAACCCTCGGTTTGAGCAATACGTCGGTGTAGCGCACCAGGAACAGCCCGAACGCGGCACACCAGAACAGCGCCGACAGCGCCAGTGCGCCCCCGGAAAACGGCACCAGAAACACCCGGCACAGGCCGGCGATCAACAACAGGAAGAACCCGACCACAATCGTTTTCGACGGCTGCAACAACCGCCCGGTATGACCGAGGCTGACCCGGGCAATCATCGCCAGGATCAAGCCACCGATCCCGCCGACGGCCAACGAATGCGTAGCCAGACTTTGTTGCGGCATTGCACCCGCATGCCATAGCGCCATGGCCAGTGCGGCAATCGCCAACCACGCATACGCCAGATACAACGACCACAGCAGCGGCACCCGCCAGATCCCCCGGTCGTGCCAACGCCACAGGCGCAGCAGGTGCAACCCGCCGAGCAGTAAAAACAAGGCCGCGAGCCACCCTCGTGGGATGTCGTTGAAACCACCGGCAAAGGAAACGGCGACCAGCAAACTGCCCGCCAGCAACACTCTGGTTTGCAGCGGATGCACAGGACTGGCCGCAGGTCGATTCAAACCGCGCTGAATAAAGAACGGAATCACGCGCCCGCCAATCACACTCATCAACGCGCCGATCAGCCAAACGGCCGCGAGCACACCGCGCCGTTGCAGGCCGACGTCATCGGTCGAAATTCCCCACAGCGTCATGGCCTGAGTCGCGGCCAGCAGCGCGACGACCAGCAGAATCGGATAGTTGTCGCGTTTGCCGGCAGCCACCAGGTCCCGATCCAGCACCCATGCCAGCAACGGCAGAAAAGGGAGTTGCAGCGCAATCAACGCAACTCCGGGAATGGGCATCAGCCACGCGAGTCGTGCCAACAGCCATACCAGCAGCAGACCGATCAAAGGCCAACCGTTGAGCCCCGCGCGCCCGGTCCAGTTCGGCACCGCCGTGAGCAGGAACCCGGCGATGATCGCCGCTGCGAACCCGAACGGCATCTCATGCCGATGCCAGCTCAGCATGCCGCCCACCGGTTGAGCATCCGGCAAGCGCCCGTACAACCACACGGCCCAGATCGCCACGGCGATGACTGCAAACCCGGCGCCGGCCAGGAAGAACGGGCGAAAGCCGAGGCTGAACACCGGTGCGGCAGCGAGCTGGCGCATCAGGCCACCGCCCTGACCAGACGACTGCCCAACCGATGCTGGGCCAGCAGGCGCATGACGTAGCCGATCTTGATCAGGGTCGGGCCGATGATGGTCATGGCATGCATCGAGACCAGCACCACGATCGGCAAATGTCCGGCGTACAGATAAGCGCCGTAGATCCCCGCCAGCAGCAGCGCCAGGCCCGCGCCCAGGACTTTGCTCGACAGGTGCAGGACGTTCTGAGGATTGCTGAAGTAAGCGAACATTTTTCCGTACTCCCGAATCAAACCAGTTGTACGTTAGTTACTTCAGGTTTCGTGCCAGGTTCATAACACCTTTAAATCAATGGGTTAGAGCGTGCGCAGTCAATTTGACCCAATTGAAAAATAGTCAAAATGACACCGTTAGACGTCATATTGACTATACACAAACTCATACTTCCTAAAAGTAAACCAATATCATTTGCGCACAGCGGAACCTTTTGTTTTAATCGCGACCAATTCTTATTTGCAACCACGGCGCCTGTCGCCCCTGGATATCTGTTCACGATGATGGTCGCCGATTCTTCCAGCGTTCAGAACCTTTACGTCACTCATCACCGCTGGCTGCATGAGCTGCTGCGCCGTCGCTTGAGCAATGCGTTCGATGCCGCCGACCTTGCCCATGACACCTTCATCAGGGTGCTCAAGCGCCCTCGGGTGTTCGACTGCGAAAGCCGCGAACGCTCCTACCTGGCCACCATCGCCCGGGGCTTGTGCATCGATCACTGGCGCCGTCGGCAACTCGAACAGGCGTGGCTGGAGACGCTGGCCTCGCGCCCGCAAGCCGTTCAACCGTCGCCGGAGCAACGGGCGATCATCGTCGAAACCCTGTACGAAGTGGACGCCATGCTGATGCGCCTGCCCAAGAATGTGCGCGACGCGTTCATCCTTGCCCAGTTGCATGGCCTGCCCTACCGCGCCATCGCCGAAGAACTCGGCGTGTGCGAGCGCATGGTGAAAAAGTACCTGGCGCAAGCGCTGATGCACTGCGCGATGCTTGAGGCCGAACTCGATGGCCTGTTGATCGAGTAACGCCATGCCCTCCCTCTCCTCCAACTCCATCAGCCATGCCAGCCTGGAACAGGCGGCGCAATGGTATGTGCAACTCAACGATCAGCACGTCGACGAACACGAGCGTCAGCGCTGGCAAGCCTGGCTGGCGCAAAGTGGCGATCATCAGGCGGCCTGGCGCTATGTCGAGCGTGTTGGTCAGCGCTTCGCCGCGCTGCAGGACGATCAGGCGCAGGCCGCCGGCCTGGTACTGCGCAACACCGCGCGCTCGCCAATCACCCGCCGGCAAACGGTCAAGAGCCTGCTCATCCTCGCCTCGGGCGGGCTGCTGGGCTGGAATGCCTGGCGCGAAACTTCGCTGCCGGACGCCTTGGGCCGCTGGACTGCCGACCTCTCTACCGGCACCGGCGAAACCCGCGAAAGCCTGCTCAGCGACGGCAGCCGGATCTGGCTCAACGCCCTGAGCGCATTGAATGTGCGTTTCGACACCACGCAACGCCTGCTGCTGTTGAGTGCCGGAGAAGTGTTGATCGACACCGCCAAGGACAGCAGCCGACCGTTTCTGGTGCAAAACGCCCAGGGCCGGATGCGCGCGCTCGGCACGCGCTTCAGTGTGCGTCAGGAAGAACAACAGACGTTGCTCAACGTCTACGAAGGCGCGGTCGAAGTCCGAACCACTCAGGGCCAGGTGCAAGTGGTCGAGGCCGGACGACAACTGGCGTTCAGCCAAAACCACACGTTGCCCTCCACCGAAGCAGCGGCGGGCCGCGAAGCCTGGCGCCGTGGTTTGTTATTGGCGGATAACCTGCCACTGGGGCAGTTGATCGAAGAGTTGAGCCGCTACCGATCGGGGCATCTGGCGTGCGACCCGGCCATCGCCGGGTTGCCGGTGATGGGTTCGTTTCCGCTCAAGGACACCGATCAAGCCTTGCGCCTTCTGGAAGCGGCGCTACCGATACGCGTCGAAAAAACCATGGACTGGTGGGTCAACGTCGCGCCAAAAGCGTGAATCAAAAACATTCAACGCCACAGTTCCCTTTTTGGTTTTTCGTTCGGTCAACCCTGTGAAGCCCTTCAATTGCCGATCGATCTGATGTCAGGGAACACCTTTTTGCGCGACTCCTTCGCTCGCACTCGTTTTGCCTGGCGTCCGTTGGCACTGGCCCTTCCGGTCGCGTTGCTGAGTGTTACCCCGACCTTCGCCCACGCCGAAACGGCCGACGCCAATGAACAATCAGGCAGCCGGAAGCGCCATTACGTGATCGCTGCCGGCTCGTTGGTCAGTGCACTCAATCGTTTCGCCGAGCAGGCAGGGATCTTCCTCGCCGGCCGCAACAATCTGGCGAGTGATAAATACAGCCCGGGGCTTGATGGCGAATTCACCGTGCAACAGGGCTTGCAGCGACTGTTGCAAGGCAATGGCTTGCAAGCCCTGCCTCAGGGTGATCGCGGCTATGTCCTGCAGGTCGCTGGTGGGCCGCTGGAACTTGGCACCACCAACGTTTCCGGCCAGGCGCTCGGCGCCATCACCGAAGACAGCCACGCCTACACCCTCGGCTCGACCTCTTCAGCCACCGGGCTGTCGCTGTCCTTGCGTGAAACCCCGCAGTCCGTGTCAGTCATCACCCGACAGCAACTGGACGATCAAGGCTCCACCAGCATCGCCGACGCCCTGCGCCGAGTACCCGGCGTCAGCGTGCAGAACTACGACAGCGAGCGCTGGGAGTTTTCCAGTCGTGGCTTGCCGATCACCAATTTCCAGTACGACGACGTCAACACCGACTACGACGGCGTCTACGATTACGGCACCACCAGCACCGACATGGCGACCTTCGATCGCGTCGAAATCATCAAGGGCGCCACCGGTCTGATGACCGGCTCGGGCGACCCATCGGCCACCGTCAACCTGATCCGCAAGCGCCCGAGCAAAGCGTTCAAGGCCTCGATCAGCGGTTCCGTCGGTTCCTGGGACAACTATCGCAGCATCGGCGACATCGCTGGCCCGCTGACCGACAGCGGCAGCGTGCGCGGGCGTTTCGTCGGGGCGTATCAGGACCGCAGCGCTTATCTGGACAACTACCGCAACACTCGCGACATCGCTTATGGCATCCTCGAAGCCGACCTGACGCAGGGCACCCTCGTGACCTTCGGTATCGACCAGCAGAATACCCGCTCCCGTGGTGCCAGTTGGACCGGTTTCCCGATGTACAACAGCGACGGCTCGCGGACCCATTTTTCCCGTTCGTTCAACCCGGCCACCGACTGGAGCCGGCGCGACTTCACCAACCAGACGATCTTCGCCTCGTTGGAACAGCAACTGGCGAATGACTGGACGTTAAAGGTCAACTACGACCGCAAGCATCGCCAGCACGACACCTTCCTCGCCTCGGCCAGCGGCGGCCATCCGGACCCGCTCAGCGGTAACGGCATGTTCATGTACATGGGCCGGTTCAAGGGCGATCAGTTGCAGGACAACCTCGACGTCAACTTCAGCGGCCCGTTCAGCCTGGCGGGCCGCGAGCATGAGTTGATCGCCGGCTTCATGGCGATGCACACCCGCCAGGACATCCCGGTGCACGGTTCGGTTTACCCGCCCCTCGACGGCAGCATCTTCGACTGGCGCGGCGAGTTCGCGAAACCGGACATTGCCAAGGTCGGCGACAACGACATCGACCAGCGTCAGACCGGTGCCTACCTGGCCACCCGACTCAAGCCAACCGAGGACCTGGCGGTGATCCTCGGCGCCCGGGTCAGTCAGTTCACGGCCAACGATGTGCTGGACTACAGCGACCCGAACACCCGGGATGTGCGCGACAACTACCGCCAGACCGGCGTGCTCACCCCGTATGCCGGGCTGGTCTACGACCTCGACGACACCTGGTCGGTGTACACCAGCTACACCCGCATCTATCAGCCGCAGATGAGTAAAGATGCCGAGCGCAAACTGCTCGACCCGGTGCAAGGCGACAGCTACGAGGCCGGACTCAAGGCCGAATTGCTTGACGGGCGCCTGAACGCCAGTTTCGCGGTGTTCCGTATCGAGCAGGACAACGTTGCCGAGTACGTCAGCGGCGTCGATACCGAGTCGGTGTACCGCCCGGTGCAAGGCGCCACGACCAAAGGCTTTGAAGTCGAAGTCGCCGGTGAAGTGATGGAAGGCTGGAACCTGTCGGCCGGCTACAGCTACAACCACACCCGCGATGCCAAGGGCGATTACGTCTACGGCTCGATCCTGCAAACCACCGCGCCGGAACAGGTAGTTCGGGTGTTCAGCACCTATCGGCTGTCAGGGACGCTGGAAAAACTCACCGTCGGCGGCGGCGTGAACTGGCAGAGCGAGTTCTTCGGCCATGTGTTCCAGCCCAACCCCAATGACCCGGTCAACTTCGGCCAGTCTTCGAAGATCACTCAGGAAAGCTATGCCCTGGTGGACGTCATGGCGCGCTACCGCTTCAACGATCACCTGAGCACCACGCTGAACGTGAAGAACCTGTTCGACCAGACCTATTACACCGGGCTCGGTAACTTTGGCACCGGGTTCTACGGCGAACCTCGCAATGTGCAACTGACCACCCGCTGGGATTTCTGATCGGCAAGTTGTCGATCTACGGTACTTCCGGAGCACTCATGGCTGACTACTCTGAACGTTCAGCACGAGTGCCCCGTGGAGAGGATTACCGCCATGCAACGCGTTCAGAAACTCACGCCCTGCCTGTGGTTCGACGATCAGGCGGAGGAAGCCGCGAAGTTTTACTGCTCGGTGTTCGATCATTCAAAAATCACCGCCACGACCTACTACGGCCACGCCGGCTTCGAATTCCATGGCCGCCCCGAAGGCTCGGTCATGACGGTCAGCTTCGAGCTCGACGGACAAAGCTTCACCGGCCTCAACGGCGGCCCGGTGTTCAAGTTCGGCGAGGCGATCTCATTCCAGGTCAATTGCCAGACCCAGGAGGAAGTCGATCACTTCTGGGATGCCTTGAGCGCGGGGGGCATCCCTCAGGCCCAGCAATGCGGCTGGCTCAAGGACAAGTTCGGCCTGTCATGGCAGATCGTGCCGATTGCGCTGATGGACATGATGAAGGACCCCGACACGGCCAAATCACAACGCGCCATGGAGGCGATGCTGCAAATGAAAAAACTCGACATTGCTGCACTGCAACGAGCCTTTGACGGCGAGAGCTAATACACTCCGGTGCTGACCTGACGAGGACACCGACGATGAAGCCCACCACTGGCAAAGACGCCGACAAGGCCCCACGCTTCTGGCGCGACGACGCCCTGCCCTTCATTGAGGCCCGCGCCATCGCCGACGGACGCGAGGTCTGTTACACCCGGCATGCCCACGAGCACTTTTCCATCGGCGCGATCACCGCCGGGCGCAGTACTTACATCCATGAGCAATCGGAATTTCAGGTCAGCGCCGGCACCGTGGTGCTGATGAACCCCGGCGACGTCCATGCCTGCAATCCGATCGATGACCAGCCCTGGTCGTACTTGATGCTGTACGTCGCGACGCCGTGGCTCACCGACTTGCAGCATCAACTGGGGTTCAGCAGCGACTTGGCGTTTCGACGGTTTTCCATCACCCATACGTCTGACGCCAGCCTGTTTGTCGGCCTGAAGGCGTTGTACGAAATACTGGTCGACAGCGAGCAGGACGTACTGAGCAAACACAGCGCGGCGGTCGAGTTCTTCACTGAAGTGCAGCAACGACTCAACCCCGGCGATCACCCCCTGCGCGAGCCCAATTTCAAACTGGAGCGCGCCGCTGACTACATCCGCGACAACTGCACGCAACTGCTCAAACTCGAAGACATTTGCGACGCCGCGCAACTGTCGCCGTCCTATCTGATCCGCGCCTTTAAACAGCATTACGGCATGACGCCCCATGCGTTCCTGGTCAATCGACGCATCCAGTTTGCCCAGGATCGATTGCGCAGCGGCAAGCTGATCGCCGACGTGGCACTGGAAGCAGGGTTTGCCGATCAGGCGCATTTTCAGCGGGCGTTCAAACAGCATCTGGCGGCGACACCGGGGCAGTATCGCGGCTGAATGTTCGATCAAGGCAGTAACAGATACATCGCGCTCATCGCCAGCAAGAACGCCATGACCCGGTTGAACACGCGCATCCCCGCCGGGTTGTTCAGATAGCCGCGCAAAAAAGTCCCGGCGTACGCCCAGCAGCCGACGGACAGGTAGCAGATCACCAGATACACCGCGGCAAACTGCCAGACCAGCCGCGCCTCGCCGTCCGCGACAAACGCGCCCATGCCGGCCACGCAGGCCAGCCAGGCTTTCGGGTTGAGCCATTGCATTACGGCGCCATACAGCATCGACGGCGCCCGCGCTGAATCCTTGGCGTCGAGTTGCCCGTTGTCCGCTGCCAGTTTCCACGCCATGAACAACAGAAACGCCACACCGGCCAGTTGCACCACCCGCGTCAGCGCCGGCCATGCCTGCAACACTTCATGCAGCCCCAACCCCATCAATATCAGTAGTAACACAAAGCCCAGTGTTGCGCCGGCCACGTGGCGCTGACTGGCGCGAAAACCGAATTGCGCGCCGGAACTCAACGCGACAATGTTCACCGGTCCCGGTGTAATCGAGGCCACCAGGGCAAACGCTGCCATCGAAATAATCAGACTCATTGCATACCTTCTTCAATTCAGTTGAACCAGGCCTCAAGGTAAGGTGCGAGTTGGTCCACGTATTGAAGAAAACTGCCCACCCGTTCTAGGAATAAGCGCCGACCACCCGTTTGACCTTGATCAGCGCAGATCGAAGCGAATCCATGTCCACCGACCCTAGCGCCAACCGGATTGCATGCGGGACGTGGACAGAGGTCGCAAAAGGTTCGGCGGTGGAGACGGCGACTTGCTCGTGCATCAACTCCATTGCGATCTGATCCGCTCTGGCGTCTTCCGCCAGTGGCAACCACAGAAAGTACGAATTGGGATGAGTCATGCAGCGCAGTCCTTTCAGCAGATCGGCGGCCATGGCTTGTCGGGCCTGCGCGTCCGCACGCTTTTGTGCTTCCAGTTGGCTCACGGTTCCATCGTCGAGCCATGCGCAGGCAATCGCCGTCATCACGCCGGGGGTGTTCCAGGTGGTGGCCCTGATTGCACGCTCAAGCGCAGGCACTTTCTCGACGGGCGCAGCGACGAAGCCCACGCGCAGACCCGTGGCGACATTCTTGGAGAACCCCGACACATAGACAGTCCGTTCCGATGCCAATTCAGCTACCGGTGCCGGGGCGTCTTCGACCAGAAAGGCGTACGCGGCATCTTCAATAATCAACAGGTCATGCTGGCGCGCAATCGACACGAACCGGTTGCGCCACTGAGCGTCCATAACCCAGCCCAGCGGATTATGCAGCGTCGGCATGGTGTAGACGGCCCGCACCGAGCGGCGCCGGCAAAGTGCTTGCAATGCATCGAGATCAGGCCCGGTCTCCGTGGCGGGAATGGGCACGATTTCCAGGTGCAGCGATTCGGCCAGCACTTTGAAACCGGTGTAGGTCAACGCATCCGCCGCGATCACATCACCCGGTTTGAGCAACGCCATCATCGTCACCGCCAAGCCATGCTGGGCACCGCTGACGATCAATACCTGTTCGGCCTGGACGTTCAACCCGCGTGAGACCAGATGGTTCGCAATCGATGCGCGCTCATGCAGGCGCCCGGCATGGGGTTGATAGCGCAAATGAGATTCCAGGTCGCCGGACAACGCGAGTTGACGCAAGGCCGTTCGCAACAGATCCGCCTGACCGGGTAATGACGGGTAGTTGAAGTTGAGATCGGCCATACCCACGGCAACCACGTGCTGGCTGACGCCTTGGCCGGGGGGAAGCGATGTCTCCCTGACGAACGTGCCCCGCCCGGTTTCACCACTGACCAGGCCCATCGCCTCAAGCTCTGCGTAAACGCGGCTGGCGGTCACCAGGGCCAACCCGTGCTCAGCGGCGAGCTTGCGATGGGTTGGCAGGCGCGCACCGGGCGGCAAATGTCCTGAGCGGATGTCTGCGGCAAAGGTGTCGACGAGCGACTTGTAGCGCAAGCGAGGCATAGGGCGATGTATCCATGACAATTTTTTGATTGTCTTTATAGTCGGCCATACGATGCGCTCAAGGCAACCCGCCACTTTAACCCTCTGTCGAGTGTGACCTCAATGGAACGCGTATCGAACCTGCACAGCCAGCCCCAGGAAAAGACCACCAACGGGTGGATCAACGGATTGATCGGCGTAGTGATTTTCAGCGGCTCGCTACCGGCCACGCGCGTGGCGGTGCTGGAATTCGACCCGGTGTTCCTGACCGTCGCACGGGCAACCATCGCCGGCGTTCTGGCGCTGTGCATGCTGTGGCTGTTCAAGGAAAAGCGTCCTGCAAGGAACCAGCTGTTGCCGTTGTTCATCGTGGCCATGGGCGTGGTAGTCGGCTTCCCTCTGTTGACGGCGCTGGCGCTGCAATACGTGACGTCGGCGCACTCGATCGTCTTCGTGGGTTTGTTGCCACTCGCGACCGCCGTGTTTGGCGTGCTCCGCGGTGGTGAGCGGCCACGGCCGGTGTTCTGGTTTTTCTCGGTCCTGGGCAGTCTGCTGGTGGTGGGATTCGCCGTGTCCCAAGGACTGACTGCCTCACCTGAAGGCGACCTCCTGATGCTGGCGGCGATCCTAGCCTGCGGCCTCGGTTATGCCGAAGGGGCGAAACTGTCCCGGACACTGGGTGGCTGGCAGGTGATTTGCTGGGCATTGGTGCTGTCGCTGCCGGTTATGGCGCTGTTGACGTGGTGGCTCGCACCCGCATCATTCTCGGGTATCAGCACACCGGCCTGGTTCAGCCTGGGATACGTGTCGCTGTTCAGCATGCTGATCGGTTTTGTTTTCTGGTATCGCGGGCTGGCGCAGGGCGGGATTGCCGCGGTCGGGCAGCTTCAACTCTTGCAGCCGTTTTTGGGCTTGGCGCTGGCGGCGACCTTGCTTCGCGAGCAGGTCAGCATCGGCATGCTGGCGGTTACCGTGGCCGTGATCCTGTGTGTTGCCGGGGCAAAAAAATTCGCGAAGTAATGGCTATGAATGGTGGAACCGCACACGTCTTTAACGATGTGGACGTCACTGACGTGATGTATTTATCAGAACAAAAAAACGTTTTTCTATCGCCACCGCGGTGATGACGAGATACATCATAAAAACCGGCTGGCGAAGTATGAAATGCGCGCCGGAAAACACGATCAACGCGAGGAGCAACATGAGTGAAAACGGATCTTTGGCTTTAATTGCACCTATAACCAACCATAATAAAGTCGCCGCAAACAAAGCAACCCCGACAACACCTACTTGAGTAAGCATATCTAACAACAAATTGTGAGCCTCATGCTTTTGGCCGGGCATATCCAGATAGGAAAACGCCCCTGGCCCATGACCAAATATGGGCGACAACTTCCAAACATCCACTGCGTGTATCCACAACATTTTCCGCACGCCTACTTTATTTGGATCAAGCCCTACTCCAAACACGGAATCAGATCGCCCAAAAGCGGGCGCTACTGAGTCTGTTTGACTTACTTGCTTGCTATCACATTCACAATCAAATTGATCGAGGTGGATTTGCGTTGGTATCGCCTGTTCAAACACGTCCGTATTGACGTCCTCAACGCTGACAACCGGATCGGAAGACAACGATTTCATTTGTGCCTGAACGGCGTCGAAAAATGGCTGACCCACGCCGTCAAAAAAACATTTGAAAACAACAAATGCAAGCAGGAAAGCCAGGAGCATGGTGGTGAAAAATCTCCAATTAATATTTTTCAACCAGCACGAGACCAACACTGTCAGCAGAGGAATTCCGATGCACCAAGCCAGCAGCAGTGCATCGCTTCTGACACAAAAACCTAAAAAAAATAGAAACCAGAGAAAGACGAACGTCTTTACGATCCGCACTTTTGAACAGTACTGGCCTTGAGAAATTGCCGCCAGCCAGAACGGAATCGGGAGCAGAAAAAGTGCAAGCTGGTTAGGGTTAACCGACCATGCCGCTACTCGTGAGGGATAAAAATCCGTATTCACTCCCAATCTATCTGACAGCCAGATATCCCCTGAAAAAAACAACGACAGTGGGATAAACAGTAGAAAAACAGGAATGGTAATTATTGCCCGAAGGTATCTGTGAAATTCAAATCTTTCCAAATCGGCAGCATAGCCCAACACCACCACTGTAAAACAGGCCACATAAAAATAAGCAGCACCCGTGTAAATCCGACCTTCGCCGCGCTCAGAGCCTGTTATATAACCCGCCACAGCAGTCACAATAAAAAAAGCCCAAAACAAAATTAGTGGGTGTTTAAAGTGCGACAGGAATTTGTTTTTAACAATCAGCACAATCGCCAAAAATAAAACAAAAAGTTCCGAGACGCCGACAGGCAGACCCGGAACGCGAAGCATCGTTGAAACCGATAAAAACGCGACCAGCGCCGCAACCACCGGAGCAACCGAAACTAACTTTTCATTAAACATGGAAGGATGATTCTCATTGACTAGTCACAGCAAATTATTCTGCATACACAAAATGTCATATTCTTAATGCGTTAGGATTTAGGTCTGATCCTAAAAATTGGTGGGATTTTTCTTTAACAGTTGTAGGAGTTTTCTCCGAAGAAAATGCAACTGCCCGATATTTGCAGTAAGGCTGCGAAAAGCATTACCGATTGGGAGAGGCTCAGCTCTTTGCACTTGCCACTCGGATGCGCGCTGGAAACCGAACTGAACCGCATCGAAGGGTGATGATGATTGACCGCAATTCTCTGTCGATTTTCCGGTGGAGCCCCCGGCCAACGCGCCTTATGCTCAGCCCATGAACCTACAGAACGCTGTGCTTCCGCCCCACGCCGAGATGGTCCGCGCCATGCTCGAACGAGACACTACCTACGAGGGGGTGTTTTTTACTGCGGTCAAAACCACCGGCATCTTCTGCCGCCCCAGCTGCACGGCGCGCAAACCGAAACCGGAGAACGTCGAGTTCTTCGCCCATGCCGATGACTGCCTGTCCGCCGGCTACCGCGCCTGCCTGCGTTGCAAACCGCTGGACGCGGCCGCCATCGCGCCGGACTGGGTACAGAAGCTGCTCCAGTCGGTGGACGCCGATTCCGAGCTGCGCTGGACCGATGCCCAGTTGCTGGCCGAAGGCATCGAGCCACTGAAACTGCGACGCTGGTTCAAGCAACATTTCGGCATGACCTTCCATGCATGGTTGCGCACCCGACGCCTCGGCATGGCGCTGGGCGGGATCAAACAGGGCGATTCCATCGACAGCGCAGCGTTCGATTCCGGCTACGAATCCCTGAGCGGGTTTCGCGACGCCTTCCAGAAATCTTTTCACATCACTCCCGGTCGTGCGGCCAACAGCGAGCCCTTGCTGTTCACGCGCCTGACCACGCCGCTGGGGCCGATGATCGCCATGGCCGAACGGCGCGGGCTGGTGCTGCTGGAGTTTCTCGACCGTCCGGCGCTGACCCGGGAAGTCGAAGCGTTGCAGAACCGTCATGGCTATGCGGTCGCGCCCGGGCACAACGTTCACTTACAGCAGATCGAAACAGAGCTGGCGCTGTATTTCGCCGGCAAACTGACCGAATTCAAGGTGCCGCTGCACTTGCCAGGCACCGAATTCTCCCGGCAGGTCTGGGCCGAACTGGCGAAAATCCCCTACGGCCAGACCAGCACCTACGGCACCATCGCCGCGCGGTTGGGCAAACCCGGTGCCAGCCGCGCCGTGGGCCTGGCCAACGGGCACAACCGCCTTTCGATTGTCGTGCCCTGCCACCGGGTGATCGGCGCGGACGGCTCCTTGACGGGCTATGGTGGAGGACAACCGCGCAAGGCGTTTCTGCTCAGACTGGAAAACGCTGCGGTGCAGGTCACGCGACAACTCGCGTTCTGACTCATGGCTGTTTTTCATAAGGAAGGAAATTCGATGAACACGCTCGACCAGCAATTCCACAGGCTGCATCAGGACGGTCTGCTGATTCTCACCAACGTCGCCGATGCCGCCGGGGCGCGCATCGTCGAGCAACTGGGCTGCAAAGCCGTGGCCACCAGCAGTGCGGCAGTTGCCTGGTCTCACGGTTACGCGGACGGCAATGCCCTGCCCCTCGAACGCCTGGTCTCGACCATCGAATCCATCGCCCGCGTGATTTCCCTGCCGCTGACCGTGGACATCGAGGCCGGCTATTCCGATGACCTGACGCGGGTTGCCGAGGTGATTGATGCGGTGATCGCTGCCGGTGCCGTCGGGATCAATATCGAAGACGGTGCATCCCCGCCCGAGCTGCTGGCCCGCAAGATCGAAATCGCCCGTCAGGTTGCCGAGCGCCGCGAGGTGAAGCTGTTCATCAACGCCCGCACCGATGTGTACCTCAAGAGCCTTGTGCCGGCCGAAGACCGCGTCGCGGAAACGCTCAAACGCGCGGCGCTGTATCAGGCGGCGGGTGCTGACGGGCTGTTCGCGGCAGGTGTTTCGGCGGAGTACGAGATTGCCGCGCTGTGCAACGGCACCTCGCTGCCGGTGAACATACTCGCGTTGCCGGGCTTACCCGCCCCGCACACGTTGAAAGCCCTGGGTGTGCGGCGTTTGAGCGCGGGTTCCGCCATCGCCGAGTTTCTGTACGGCGCCATGGCAGGCCTGGCCAAGGGTTTTCTGGAGACCGGCAAACTCGACAGCAGCCAACTCAAGGCCTTTACGTACGGGGAAGTCAACGCCCTGCTGAAATCAGTCGGAAACGCTTGATCGTCATGCCCGATCGCTATCGGCCCGCGACCCGGTTTCTGGCATCCATTGACGAAGACTGGGCGCGCCACATCAAAGCCATCGGCCCTTGCCTGCATCAACCTCATGCGGCTCGCGACCCGTATGAGTCGCTGGTGCGGGCCATTGCCTATCAGCAACTGCACGCCAAGGCCGGGGATGCGATTGTCGGGCGACTCCTGGCGTTGTTTCCTGCGGCCACGTTTCCGCGGCCCGAACAGATTCTGGCGAGCGGGTTTGATCAGCTGCGCAGCTGCGGCTTTTCCGCCAGTAAAATCGCGACCATTGAGGGCATCGCTCAAGCGGCGCTGGACGGCGTGGTGCCGGACTACGAAACGGCGCTGGCCATGGACGATGAAGCGCTGATCGAGCAGTTGATTACCTTGCGCGGCGTTGGCCGCTGGACGGTGGAAATGCTGCTGATTTACAGCTTGGAGCGCCCGGACATTCTGCCAGCGGATGATTTTGGGGTGCGCGAGGGCTATCGGCGGTTGAAAGGCCTGGAGATGCAACGGACGCGCAAGCAGATGATCGAGATCGGCGCGGCGTGGCGCCCGTATCGGACGGTGGCGGCGTGGTATTTGTGGCGGGTGCCGGCCAAATAGTCCGCGTTATCGTTCTTCGTCGGAACGCCGCCCGGAGCAAGCCTGCTCCCACAGAGATCTGGGTGTACGCAATAACTGTACTCGCACATAACCTGTGGGAGCGGCGGTACGACGATTCGACTTGCTCGCGAAGGGGCCCGCCCATTCACCACACATCCAGACCCACCGGCACTCGCACCTCAAGTTGTGAAACCCCTTGCCGATAAGTGCTGTAGGAAACTACTGGCACTCAGCATGGAGCAGCAATGACCGTCATCTCTTCAATCTCTTCCTTGCCGCCACTGGCGGTCGCCAGGCTTGCTGCCACCCAGCCCGCCGTTGGCGCTACCACCGAATCAACAGCCGCCCTGTCCTCCCCCGCATCGATTGTCACCTTGCATCAAGATAACAACACCATCAATGCGCAGACTTACACCTCCCGGGGTGTCATTGTGGAGCCTGATGCTCCGCTTGCCTGGGAATACACGCAGCCTGACAAAGTGTCGTTTCGGATGGGTGGCAACTTCGCAAGCGCTTCAGCCAGCAGCCGGTTCCGGGGGCTGGGTGAGACACTGCTACTGCAGCTGGCGCAGTCCAACCAGAACATCTCCCAGTTGGTCATTCGCTCACCGACCGGGCGGGCGCTCGAGCCTGCAGAGTTGGCGGCAGCCCAAGCCAGGATCCACAGTGGCGTTGCCGACAACAGCATCAACCTGACCCTGAAAACAGCCAGCGGCAAAACCGTCCAGATCACCCTGTCCAGTCAGGATAACGCGCTGGCGGTGCAGGCTCAGGTCCAGGGCGGCGAACTCAGCCAGGAAGAACTTACTGCGCTTGGCGCCATGGCCGAAGGATTTGAATCGGCCATTCAAGGCCTCACCGCCGTTCCACCGCAACTCAAGCTGGAGGCGCTGGCTCAGTTCGACACTGACGTGTTTTCCTCGGTCGACCTGACCACACGGTTCAAGCTCGACGATGACAGTACGCAGAGCTTTGAGCTGCATGCCGACGCAAGCCAGCGCCAGGTACGCATGAGCGGCGCGGCGGGCGATTTCGACATGTCCGTGGACCTGAAAAACGCCGCCATCCTCGGCGACAGCAATCAGCAATCCAAGGCGCTCGCAGGATACCTGCGTCAAATAGAAGCGGCGCGCGTACGAGGCGACGGCGACCAAAATCTGCTGTCGATGTTCGAGAGTGCATTCAAGACTGTGCACAGCAACTACCCGGAAAGCCGCGCGGCTACCGGACTGCAGGCGCTGACGGCAATCAAACTGACAGACACCGACCGCCGCGTGCTCACCGGCCTCGCCGACTTCAGCGCGACGGTCACCGAGAAGACAGTGAACAGTAATCCTGCACGGCCTCTCGAACTCGACTCGTTCACCTATGGCTTATCGCAGGCCACGCAATCCAAAGGTCAGGATCAGTTAAATCGCAAGGTCGTCCAGCATCAGCAATCGCATCTGACAGCCCAATACCATAAGCCACTGTATGCCGGCCAAAAGCTGGATCTGACGGATGACCCACAATCTCAGAACTATCAGTACTACCAGATCGACGATCAGGCCAGCAGCACGAGCAGCATCGGCTATGTCAAAGGTAAGTTGGTCGAAGCATCCGTCAGCCATTCGGCAAGCCAGTCCATGCGTATTTCCAAATATGTAATGGGGCGTCTGGATGAAGATACCGTGACGCCTGTCTCGTCCTCGAAGACGCAAAATCTCCTCGGTCTTCTGCAACAGGCACTGCAAGAAGACAAACTGGCGAAACAGGGACGGGGTACGTCAAACGCCTTCGCCGCTCTTCAGGACAAGGTGATGTTGGTAAGCAGCCCGATGGAGATTAAGGGCTGACCCGAAAATCCGGGTATCGGTGGCGTTCAGTGGGACCGCGTTATCGTTCATCGCTAGCAGCCCAGCTCCCACAGGGGTCTCATGAACGCTGGAGATCCACTGTGGGAGCTAGCCTGCTAGCGATGGCGCCGGCACATTCACCACACATTGAAAATGCCAGTCACAACCCGGACTTCAACCGACTGAACGCCCGAATCAACGCCCGATTGAACGCCTTGCCATTGTCATTCTTGCTATACAACGAAGCCCTGACGGCCGCCGACGGATACGTGCCCGGATCATTACGAATCGCCGGATCGATCAAGTCATCCGCCGCCGTGATCGCATTGGCGTAATGGATGGTGTCGGTGATCCGCGCAATCACTTCCGGCGTCATCAGGTAATCCATCAACGCCAGACCGGCCTCGGGATGCGGCGCATCCTTGGGAATGACCATGGCATCGAACCAGATCAGCGTCCCTTCCTTCGGTATCCGGTAAGTCAACGTGAACGGTTTTTTCGCGGCCTCTGCCTGGCCTGCCGCGATGGCCACGTTGCCGTTCCACGACATCGCCACGCAGGTGTTGCCGTTGGCGAGATCACTGATGTTGAGATCATTGTCGAAATAGCGGATGTAAGGCCGGATCTTCGCCAATTGCTGCTCGGCCAGCTTCAGGTCATCGAGGTTCTGGCGGTTGATGTCCAGCCCCATGTACTTCATCACTGCAGCGAACACTTCGTTGGGATCGTTGAGCAAACTCACGCCACAATCGGCGAATTTCGATACCACTGCCGGGTCGAACAGCATCGCCCAGCTGTCGGTTGGGGCGTCTGGCAAACGCTTTCTGATCGCCTCTTGCTGATAGCCCACGCCAGTGGTGCCCCAGGCGTAAATCCCGGCGTAACGATTGCCCGGATCGAACACCGCCATGTGCTGGCGGAACTCATCACCGACGCCGGCAAAGTGCGGCAACCGTTGCGGGTTCAACGTTTGAATCGCCCCGCTCTGGATAGCCCTGGACAAATGCTGACCCGCCGTCAGCACCAGGTCATAGCCACTGCGGCCGGTGAGCAGTTTGGTTTCGACGGTCTCCAGGGAATCGAAATGATCGGCGACCACGTGAATGCCGGTCTTCTTCTCGAAATTGGTCAGGGTATCCGGGGCCAGGTACTCGCCCCAGATGTACAGGTTCACCACCGGTCTGGCGCTGTCGGCGGCCTGCACACACAAGGGTGCAAGCACCAGCAATAACGCTTGAGCCAGTTTGTGCAGGCCCATGATCACACTCCTTTGCCGGCGTATTGCGGCATGGTGATGCACGCGACGTTACCGCCGCCGAGGAGGATTTCCCGGGAGTTTTCGATGCCGACGATCTTGTGCTGCGGGAACAGCTCGGCCAGTGTCGCCAACGCCACCTGATCGTTCCGATCGCCAAACAGCGGCACCACGATCGAGGTGTTGCCAGCGTAGTAGTTGATGTACGACGCGCAGATTTTGGTCCCGGCCTGACGGGTGTGGGTGCTGTCTTGCCGGTCCAGGCCTTCGGCTTCTTCCGCGGTCCATTCCAGCACGTCGGGTTGTGGCAGTTTGTGTACGCTCAACTCGCGGCCACGGCTGTCACGGGTGCTGCGCAGGACGTCGTAGGCTTCCTGATAGATTTCCCATTGCGGGTCATCGCGATTGTCGGTCCATTGCAAAACCACCTCACCGGGACGCACGAAGCACGCGAGGTCATCGACGTGACCGTCGGTTTCGTCGAACTTGCAACCACGCGGCAGCCAAATCACTTGCTCGGCGCCGAGGTAGTCCGTCAGCCGCCGGGTGACTTCTTCCTTGCCCAGGTGCTGGTTGCGATTACGGTTGAGCAGGCATTGTTCGGTGGTGAGGACGCTGCCCTGGCCGTCGCTCTGGATACCACCGAGTTCGGCGATCAGCGGTGCGCGGTAGCGGTCGAAACGTTCGATTTCGAGGATTTTGCTGGCGATCTGGTCGTCCTTGTCCCATGGGTAGTACAAACCACCGTCGAGGCCGCCATAGGCGTTGAATTCGAAGTCGACGCCGCGCACTTCGCCGCTGGCGTCATTCACCACAAAGCACGGGCCGCTGTCGCGGAACCAGGTGTCGTTGCAGGTCATTTCCACCACGCGCACTTGCGGCGGCAACTGACGGCGCGCCGTGGCGAATTGCGCGGCGGAGGCACACACGGTGACCGGTTCACTTTGAGAGATGGCGGTGACGATCTGCACCCAGACTTTCTGCGCCGGCTTGGCCCCGTTGCGCCAGACATCGGTGCGCTCCGGCCAGCCGAGCCAGCAACCGGCCTTGGTTTCAAACTCGCCGGGCAGGCGGAAGCCGTCTTGTTTGGGGGTGGATTCGAGCAAACGTGCCATGGTCAAACCTCATCAGCAGGGATTGGAATGACCACAGGCTAAGGTCGTCGGCGCCCTCCTCGCCAACGATGATTATTTCGGAATACTTGAATTCAACTCATCAATCGATCAACTGATCGTTGAACCATTCAAGCATCTGCGCCACGGCCGGACGCTCCAGGCGCACTCGTTCACACACCAGCGCGTATTGGCCCAGCGCGGTCATGCTTGAAGTAAACGGCCGGACCAGCCGACCGCTGAGCAGATCTTCCTGCGCCGTCAGGTTATCGCCCATCGCCACACCCTGACCCTGGGCCGCAGCCTCTAGCGCCAGCCCGGCATGGGCGAAATACAACTGTCGTTCGGGGCGTTGATCGCCGGCATGACTGGTGAGCCACGCGGTCCAGGTCTTGCCGTCCTGATCGTCGTGCAGCAGGCAGTGGCGCGCCAGGTCTTTCGGGGTTTTCAAAGTGCCCTGATTGAACAGGCCGGGGCTGCACACCGGGAAGAATTGCAAGGCCGGCAACGGCTTGACGAAGTACGTGCTGCTGTCCACCGGGCCGGTGCCGTAGGTGATCGCCAGGTCGATGTCTTCGCCAGGCGCGGTGGCATCGATCGGTTGTTCGTACAGGTGCAAGGTGATGTGCGGGTAGCGCGCGTAGAAATCCGTGAGGCGACGCATCAACCACTTTTGCGCCAACTCCGCCGTCACCGCCAGGCGCAACACCGCCAGCGACGACGGATCGCGCAGTTCCTCGCAGGCCTCGCCGATCAGTTCGAAGGCTTGCTGCAGGCTTTGCATCAGGCGCCCGGCGGCCATGGTCGGACGGATTTGCCGGCCTTCGCGGATGAACAGAGACACGCCCAGTTGCTCTTCGAGCTGGCGGATCTGATGGCTGACGGCGCTGTCGGTGACGCACAACTCTGCGGCGGCCCGGCCGAAGTGGGCGTGGCGGGCGGCGCATTCGAAGGTTTTCAGTGCGGCCAGTGAAGGTAATCGGCGCATGTGTTTGATCCTGTTTGCGAGGTGTTCATGCTGACCCGGCCATCGGTGGGCGTCCAGTCAGACCGCGTTATCGTTCTTCGCGAGCAAGCCCGCTCCCACATTTGATCTCCAGTGTTCACGAAATCTTTATGGGAGCGGGCTTGCTCGCGAAGAGGCCTGAATATTCACCATAAATCCACCCGCCCATCACCCTCCTTTATCCACCATGACATCCCCCCGAGCCCGGCGCATGTTGATGCCTCAACCGGAGGGATTGGCCATGCTTGATGAACTCAAAAAGATCAATTCAACGTCCGCCTTCAACCGCTGGGCCGGTTTCGACGTCACTCGCACCGAGCCGGGCGTGGTTGAACTGACCATGGCTTTTCGCGAGGCGGACATGGCGCAATACGCAGGCTTCCTGCATGCCGGCCTGATTGGTGCGCTGCTCGATACCGCCTGTGGGTTTGCGGCCGGAACGGTCGCTGGCAATGTCCTGGCGTCGCATTTTTCGGTGAATTGCCTGGCACCCGCCGTCGGTGAAGTGTTCATTGCGCGCGGCCAGGTGGTGAAGGCCGGCAAGAAGCAGGTGTTTGCCCGCCGAACTGTTCGCACAAACCGGGGATCAGTTGAAGCGGGTGGCAACCGGCGATGCGATCCTGGTGCCGATCCAGCAGTGAACCACCGGTTTTCGGGGCGGTCAGGGAAGTAACAGCCAATCATTTGGAGGTTCTGCCATGCGACTCGAAGGCTCCTGCCACTGCGGCGCCGTGTCGTTCAGTCTGATCAGCGCCCACCCCTACCCGTACCAACGTTGCTATTGCTCGATCTGCCGCAAGACCCAGAGCGGTGGCGGTTACTCGGTCAACATCGCGGGCGATGCCGCCAGCCTCAAGGTGCACGGTCGCCAATCCATCGCGATCTATCACGCGCGACTCAAGGACGAAAGCGACAAACGCGCCCACCGCAGCACGGCAGAGCGGCACTTCTGCTCGGTGTGTGGCTCGGGCTTGTGGCTATTCAGCCCTGAATGGCCGGAACTGATTCACCCGTTCGCCTCGGCCATTGATACGGCGCTGCCGGTGCCACCCGAGTACACGCAGATGATGCTCAATTCGAAAGCGCCGTGGGTGGAGGTCCCGGCGCATGCCGGTGATCGGCAGTGCGAGATCTGGCCCGAGGAGTCCATCGCACAGTGGCACGAGCGACTGGGGCTGACTCGCTAATCAAAACCGCGATTTTTTTTGCACACGGCAGTTCCCCTTTGCGTTTTTCGTTCGGTTAACCCTCAGAAGCCTTTCACTTACCGATCGATTCGATACAAAGGGATCTCCATGTCGCACCCACTTGCCGCGCGTTTCCGTTTTGCTCTGTGCCCCTTGGCTCTGGCCCTTCCGGCCGCTCTGCTGAGCCTGGCCTCCACCGCCCATGCCGCCGAAACGGCCACCGGAAAAACGGCAGCCAAGGACGATGGCGTGCTGCAACTGGGGGCGACGAACATCGAGGGCGTCGCCTTGGGCGCGACCACCGAGGACACCCATTCCTACACCACCGGCTCAACGTCTTCGGCCACGGGCCTGCCTTTGTCGATCCGCGAAACACCGCAATCGGTCACGGTGATTACCCGTCAGCAGATGGACGATCGCGGCGTGCAAAGCATCAGCGACGCGTTGCGTAATACCCCCGGTGTTTCGACGCAGAAGTACGACAGCGACCGTACCGAGTTTGCCGCCCGCGGCTTTGCCATCACCAACTTCCAGTACGACGGGGTCAACCAGCCTTACGACGGTGTTTATGGGGAAAACCCGAACAACAGCGACGACTCGGCCAGCCTTGACCGCATCGAGGTGATCAAGGGCGCAACCGGCTTGATGACCGGCTCGGGCGACCCCTCCGCCAGCGTCAACCTGATCCGCAAGAAGCCGACCAAAGAGTTCAAGGCTTCGATCAGCGGCACTGTCGGTTCGTGGGACAGCTACCGCACCACGGGCGATGTTTCCGGTTCACTGACTGACTCGGGCAACGTGCGCGGGCGCTTTGTCGGCGTGTACCAGGACAAGGATTCCTACATTGACCATTACAGCCAGAAGAAAGACCTGTACTACGGCATCCTCGAAGCCGACCTGACCGACGATACCCTGCTGACGTTCGGCATCGACAAATCCAGTGCCACCCCTCGCGGCAGCTCCTGGACCGGTAACACGACGTACTTCTCCGACGGCGGCCGTACCGATTTCTCGCGCAGCTTCAACCCGGCAGCTGATTGGAGCCGTCGCGATTTCGACGAAATCAGCTACTTTGCCTCGCTGGAACAAGCATTGGCCAACGACTGGAAGTTCAAAGCCAGCCTCAGCGAGAAAACCACCGATCACGATACCCAACTGGCCTCGGCCAGCTATGGCAATCCGGACCGCGCGACCGGCGAAGGCATGTCCTTCTTCTGGGGGCGTTTCGAAGGTCATCGCGTGCAGGACACGGCCGACGTGAACGTCTCCGGCCCCTTCACGCTGGGCGGTCGCGAGCATGAACTGGTGGCCGGCGTCATGACGTCCCACTCCCGCCAGACCGGTTCCACCTACGACATCAGCGCCTTCGAAAGTGTCCCGGGGAGCCTATACGACTGGGAAGGTCGTCTGCCGAAACAGGAATTCCCGGTAAACGGCAAGTACGAACGCACCCAGAGCCAGAACGGTGTTTACCTCGCCACCCGCTTGCGCCCGACCGATGATCTGTCGGTCATCCTCGGCAGCCGCCTGAGCACCTTCAAGTACAACGAAGACTACCGCTACATCGCGGCCTCACCGCTGGACGACACCCACGCGAGCTACAAGGAGCACGGCATCGTCACGCCGTATGCGGGCGTGGTCTACGACCTGAACGATGTGTACTCGGTGTACGCCAGCTACACCTCGATCTATCAGCCTCAGACCTACAAGGATGCCAGTGGCATGACCCTGACACCGGTTGAAGGCGACAGCTATGAAACCGGGTTGAAAGCCGCTTACTTCGATGGCCGGTTAAATGCCAGCCTGGCGTTGTTCCGCATCGAGCAGGACGGCGTCGCCGAGCAGACCGGCACCAACGCGATCACCAACGAAGGCATCTTCAAAGCCGTCGACGGCACCACCACCAAAGGTGTGGAACTGGAGTTGGCCGGCGAACTGGCCGAGGGCTGGAACCTGACGGCCGGTTATACCTACGCACGCACCCGTGATAAAGACGAACAGCGGATCTTTGGCTTCCCGCTGTCCACCAGCAAGCCAGATCACGTGGTACGGACGTTCACTACCTACCGCCTGCCTGGCGCCCTGGAAAAAGTCACCGTCGGCGGCGGCATCAGTTGGCAAAGCGCCTTATACGGCAAAATCTACAGCGCCCCCGCGGGCGACTACACCTGGATCAAACAGGGCGGCTACACCCTCGTGGACCTGATGACCCGTTACCAGTACAACGAACACCTGAGCTTCACCGCCAACGCCAACAACGTCTTCGACAAGAAGTACCTGTCCGGCCTGGGCAACTACGACACCACGTTCTACGGCGAGCCGCGCAACCTGATGCTGACCACCCGGTGGGACTTCTAAGCTGAACCTGTGGCGAGGGGGTTTACGCCTTCGCCACAGGCTGCTCACCGCTCACCAACCCGTTCACAGTCTTTGACAGTTTTGCGACAAAGCTGCCAAAGATTGCCGGGCGTCACCCGTCTAGCATGGGCGCATCCAATCTCCCTCAGGGTGCTTCCATGCTTCGCTCGCTATCTCTGCCGTTGACTTCATTCTGCCTGTTCCTCCCCTCCACCGCCTTGCACGCCGAAGACTGGCATTACAGCCTGCACGCCGGTGCTGCCAGTGCGCCGCGTTACAGCGGCAGCGATGAACGCGTGGTGGCGCCGCTGCTGAGTGGCGAAATCGTCAGCCCTTATGGTTTTTTTCTCGACACGCAAAAAGGCCTTGGCTGGGCGTTTGACGAAGACGACTTCGGCCTCAGCGTGTACGTCGGCGCGAGCGATGTGCGCAAGGACCGTAAAAGCGGATTCAAGGGTTCGGATGAGCTGAACGGCATGGGCTCGATCAAGTCACGCCCTGTGTTGGGGCTGGACGGGACTTATCACATGGGGCCGATCATTCTCGGCGCCAGCTTTGAACATGCGCTGGAAGAAGACGACGACGAACACGACACCGGCTCAGCCTGGAACCGCTTGAAACTGAGCATCAGCGCGCCGTTCTACGAAGGTGACTATGGCAAGCTCGTCGGCAGCCTCAACAGTCAGTTCGGCGACAGCAATTACCTGCGTACCTGGTATGGCGTCAGTACGGGTCAGGCGGCGCGCAGTCAATTCCGAGCGTATGACGCTCATGGCGGGCTGGTGAGTCGGGGGGCGGACTTGACTTGGTCGTTGCCGATCAATGATCAATGGAATGTGTCGACGGTGCTGGCGGTGCAGTATCTGGCCAAGGAGGCGGCGGACAGTCCGATTGTCGAGCGGCGGATGCAGACTTCGCTGGCTGGGCAGGTGGTGTACAGCTTTTGATTTGAGGTGATGCGGGACGCCATCGCGGGCAAGCCCGCTCACACAGGGTGTTATGTCGTACACAAATCCTGTGCACACCAAGAAACCTGTGGGAGCGGGCTTGCCCGCGAAGGGGTCCGCAAGGGCACCAATGCTAATCCTGATGCGCCCACGTCATACGAAACGACGCCCCACCCCACGGCGAATCCGCTACTTGCACCTGCCCGCCATGGGACTGTGACACCCGCCGCACCAAGGCCAGGCCCAGGCCGAAGCCACCGGTGCGGCGATCTCGACTGGCGTCCAGGCGAGAGAACGGCTCAAAGATCTTCTCCCGACCGGCCACCGGCACGCCCGGCCCATCATCGTTGACCTGGACCTCGTAATAATCACCGGTGCGTACCAACGACAGCTCCACGCGCTCATCGGCATAGCGAATGGCATTGCGCAGCAGATTGATCACCGCACGCGCCATGAAACGCGGCTCGATGCGCACCTCATCGACCTGACACTCGACAATCAGCAATTGCACCCCGGCCGCCTCGGCCTCCAGCGCCACGCTGCCGACCACGCTGTCGAGCCAACTGTTGGCCTGGATATTTTCCCGCGTGATCACCGTAGCGCCACGCTCAAGGCTGGCATAGGTCAGCAGCTCCGAGACCATTTCTTCCAGCTCGCCAAGGTCGGCGTACATGTCGGCAATCAGTTCACGGCGCTGGGTCGGATCGGTTTGTTGCTTGAGCTGATCGAGTTCGAACGACAGCCGTGCAATCGGCGTGCGCAATTCGTGGGACACCGCGTTGGTCAGCTCACGCTGATTGCCGATCAGGCCTTCGATTCGCGCGGCCATCAGGTTGAAATGTTCGGACAGGTCACGAATGTTCGAGCGTTTGGACAACTGGATCCGCGCCGACAGGTTGTTGTCGCCAAAGCGTTCGGCGGCCAGGCGCAGCTTCTCCAGATCTCGCCAGTGTGGGCGCACCCAGAAAAACAACACGAAACCGATCATCACCGCGATCATCAGATAGGCCGTGGCAATGTAGAACGGCATCAGACTCGGCTCGGCCGGCAGCTTGATGCTGAGCAACTGCGGACCGTCGTCAATGCGCGAAATGAATTGCGTGTACTTGTCACGAAGCACCAGCAGGCCTTGGGCCAACTCGGTTTGTTCCTGCTCGGTCAGGGCCAACTGATCGGTCTCGACCAGGCTCAAGCCCAAACCATAGTGGGGACGCACGGCGGCCAATTGGCGCTCCCGGGCCGCACCGTCCAGGCCACGCAACTGCTCCACCAGCGACCAGGCCTGGCCACGCACCGCCTCGCGGTTGTAGCTCTGCATTTGCCCGGCGAGCAGCGCATCGAACGTGCGCTCGACGGTTTGCAGTCCCAGGACCAGGCCAACCGTCATCATCAGAAACAGCCCGAGAAATAACCGCAGCATTTACAGCTCCCACGCAAACGGATTGAACAGGTAACCCTTGCCCCAGATGGTCTTGATGCACACCGGTTCACGCGGGTTGTCCTTGAGCTTGCCGCGTAATTTGCTGATGTAGACGTCGACGCTGCGGTTGAGGCCGTCGAAGGCGATCCCGCGCATGCGGTTGAGGATGTCGTCGCGGGACAGAATCTTGCCCGCCGCGCTGGCCAGCAACCACAGCAGCTCGAACTCCATGGTGGTCAGTTCGATGCCCTCGCCCGCCAGGCGCACTTCGCGACAGCTGCGGTCGATGCTCAGGTGACCGAATTCCAGCGAGCTGCAGACACTGCTGTCCGGCGTTTGCCGGCGTTGCAACGCACGCAGACGAGCCAGCAGCACCGGGGGTTTGATCGGTTTGATCACATAGTCATCGGCGCCGGATTCCAGCCCGAGAATGTGATCGAGATCATCTTCCTTGGCGGTGAGGATGACGATCGGTGTGTCGGACACGCTGCGAATTTCGCGACACACGTGCAGGCCACTCTGGCCCGGCAGCATCAGGTCGAGTACCACTATTTTCGGCTTGAAGTCGAGGAACGCGGGCAACGCGAGGTCGCCGCGGTGCACCTGCAACACCTCAAAGCCATGTTGGGACAGGAAGTGCGCGATCAGCCCGGCGAGCTTTTCGTCGTCCTCCACCAGCAGTACTTTGCCAAAACCCAGGTTTTCCATAACGAACGCGTGCCAACCCTTGTGAAGTGGGCGGCATTATGGCGCCAATCGCGGTCGGGACGGCTATCACAGGCAGCAAAAACCGGCCGCTGGGGCCGGTTTTCAGTGATCTTTCATACTCTTAAGAGTTTTTAACAATTCAGGCGCGAAAGATCACACCTGTAGGCGCCCGCTTGCCGGCGATAGCGATCTCAGGGCCACCATCGCCAGCAAGCCGGGCGCCAACCGGTTATGCGGCGGCAGGAACGCCGCTGTGGAAACGGAATTCCACGTCCGGCGATTCGATCAGCTCCTGCTCGGCAGCGCGGACCCGGTCGATCACCTGAGCGATGTCCTTGGCGTCACCGTACTGGTAGGCCAGTTTCAGGTAACCCTGAAAATGCCGGGCCTCGCTTTTCAGCAGGCCGAAGTAGAACTTGCCCAGCTCTTCGTCCAGGTGCGGCACCAGGGCCTCGAATCGCTCGCAACTGCGGGCTTCGATAAACGCGCCGACGACCAGTGTATCCACCAGTTTCACCGGTTCGTGGCTGCGCACCACTTTGCGCAGGCCTGAGGCATAACGCCCGGCCGAGAGCTGACGCAGCCCGATCTTGCGCTTCTTCATCAGGCGCATGACCTGTTCGTGGTGCACCAGCTCCTCCCGGGCCAGCCGCGACATCAGGTTGATCAGATCGACGTGGGAGTGATACTTGGCGATCAGGCTCAATGCCGTGCTGGCCGCCTTGAATTCGCAGTTCTTGTGGTCGATCAGCAAGGTTTCCTGATCGGCCAGCGCGGCCTGGACCCAGCCGTCCGGGGTGCGGCAACCGAGGAATTCGTGAATTTCGGGAAGGATCATGGGGCTCACGGGTAAAAGGTTCAAAACGAAGGGCGCCGATTATACCGGCCCGCCGCCAGACCACCAGCCGCGACCGTTGATATGCATCAAGTCCCGAATGCGCGACCAGCAACTATAGTTGTCCCACGCAGTATTCTTTACTTCCTGGAGATCCCGATCATGCAAGCCATTCGCAGCATTCTGGTGGTCATCGAACCCGAGCACTCGGAAAGCCTGGCGCTGAAACGAGCCAAACTGATTGCTGGCGTGACTCAGGCGCATTTGCATTTGCTGGTCTGCGACCGCAAGCATGACCACAGCGGCATGCTCGGCGTACTCAAGGCTGCGCTGCTTGAAGACGGCTATAGCGTCACCACCGAACAAGCCTGGAACGAAAGCCTGCACGAAACCATCGTCGATGTGCAGCAAGCCGAAGGTTGCGGGCTGGTGATCAAGCAGCATTACCCCGACAGCCCATTGAAAAAGGCGCTGCTGACCCCGGCAGACTGGAAACTGCTGCGCTACTGCCCGACGCCGGTATTGCTGGTGAAAACCTCGAAGCCCTGGACGGGCGGCGTGATTCTGGCGGCCATCGACGTCGGCAATACCGACGGCGAACATCGCACGTTGCATGCGTGCATTGTCGATCACGGCTATGACATCGCCAGCCTGGCCAAGGCGCACTTGCACGTAATCAGCGCCCATCCGTCACCGATGCTGTCGGCAGCGGACCCTACGTTGCAGCTCAGCGAAACCATCGAGGCGCGCTATCGCGAGCAGTGCAAGGCATTTCAGGCCGAGTTCGACATTGATGACGACCACCTGCATATCGCCGAAGGTCCGGCGGATGTGTTGATTCCGTACATGGTCCACAAGCTGCAGGCGGCGGTAACGGTTATCGGCACCGTGGCGCGGTCCGGGTTGTCGGGGGCGTTGATCGGCAATACGGCAGAAGTGGTGCTGGATGCGGTGGAGAGTGATGTGCTGGTGCTGAAGCCGGATACGATCATTGATCATCTGGAGGAGATCGTGACGCAACATTGAGCTGTGCGGTGCCGGTTGCAGCGCTATCGCCGGCAAGCCGACTCCTGCAGGGGTACGCGGTCACCTGCAGGAGCCGGCTTGCCGGCGATGCTTTTGAGGGTTAATCGCCGAATGCGTCCTTGAGGAATCCGGGCGCGATGTACCGCTGGTAATGCGCCTCGGAGAGCAAAAAGAACTCCCGATCAATCGCATCCCGCAGCTCCGGCAGGTTCCACTCGCGAAACTCCGGCATCAACACCATCCCGTAGGCCTCCAGATTGTTGATCACTCGCGCGCCACGGGCGATCAGCTGATAGGCCCAGCAATATTCCGACTGATGCGGCACAAAGCGAATCTTGCGCTGCTCCAGCTGCAGGCGCAGGCGCTGGGGATCGAAAACCTCCAGTTTACTGACCATCACCTGGGACAACAGCTGCTCAAGACGCAGCCAGACCGCGCGTTTCTCCTCCTCGTTGTAACCGTTCCAGTTGATTACTTCATGGTGGAATCGCTTGCAGCCACGGCAGACCAGATCACCGTAAACAGTGGAGCAAAGGCCGACGCAGGGGGTCTTGATGGTCTGATTGGGCATAGGTTAGAAGAACACGGGAAAGCAGAACAGGCCGGCATGTTAGCCCTTTGTCTAAGATTGATCACCCCTCAAAGTTCCCGAGCCAACTTACCTTTAATTTTTTTTTGCCGTAGAATCAGCCAGCCTTTTAAGGCGCCAATGTCCGTTAGAAGCTGTTTTCAAAGCGTCACGAGCACAGTCGTTCCTTCAGAGCGGTGTTGGCGAAGGGTTTTTCCAGCGGGGAAAAACCCTTCGCCAACCCTCATCAGCTCCCCGTTCTGCAGGCGTAAAACTTTGAAAGCAGCTTCTGTAAGGAATTGTCGGTAATTCTGGCTAAGTGGCCCACAACGCCACGCAGCGCATGAGTACGGCAATTTCGGGATGAGCGTCCCGGACACCCATTTGGGACCACTGATGAGGGTAATAACTGTGCTTGAAGCCTACCGCAAACATATCGAAGAGCGTGCAGCACTGGGTATCGTTCCCCAGCCGCTTAACGCCGAACAAACTGCAGGCCTGGTCGAGCTGCTGAAGAATCCCCCGGCTGGCGAAGAAGCTTTCCTCGTTGACCTGATCACCAATCGCATTCCACCTGGCGTGGACGAAGCGGCCTATGTAAAGGCTGGTTTCCTGTCTGCCCTGGCCAAAGGCGAAGCAACTTCCCCTCTGATCGACAAGAAACGCGCTGTAGAACTGCTCGGCACCATGCAGGGCGGCTACAACATCGTGACCCTGGTTGACCTGCTCGACAGCGCCGAACTGGCTCCTGTCGCTGCCGCTCAACTCAAGCACACCCTGTTGATGTTCGATGCGTTCCACGATGTCGCGGAAAAAGCCCGCAACGGCAACGAACACGCCAAAGGCGTGATCCAGTCCTGGGCCGACGGCGAGTGGTTCCGCAACCGCCCTGTCCTGGCCGACAAGATCAGCCTGCGCGTATTCAAGGTCACCGGCGAAACCAACACCGACGACCTGTCCCCTGCTCCGGACGCCTGGTCCCGCCCGGACATCCCGCTGCACGCCCTCGCCATGCTGAAAATGGCCCGCGAAGGCATCGTGCCTGACGCCCAAGGCGTTACCGGCCCGATGAAGCAGATCGAAGAAATGCGCGGTCAAGGCTTCCCGATCGCCTACGTCGGTGACGTGGTCGGTACCGGTTCGTCGCGTAAATCGGCAACCAACTCGGTACTGTGGTTCTTCGGCGACGACGTTCCCAACGTGCCGAACAAGCGCGCTGGTGGTTTCTGCTTCGGCAGCAAGATCGCTCCGATCTTCTACAACACCATGGAAGATGCCGGCGCACTGCCGATCGAATTCGACGTTACCAACATGAACATGGGCGACGTGATCGACCTGTATCCGCATGCTGGCAAAGTCTGCAAACACGGCACCGACGAAGTCCTGACCACCTTCGAAATGAAGACCCCGGTTCTGTTGGACGAAGTTCGTGCTGGCGGCCGTATTCCGCTGATCATTGGTCGCGGTCTGACCGACAAGGCGCGTGCCGAGCTGGGCCTGGGTCCTACCGATCTGTTCAAACTGCCAGAAGCACCTGTCGACACCGGCAAGGGCTTCACCCTGGCACAGAAAATGGTCGGCAAGGCGTGCGGTCTGCCAGAAGGCAAAGGCGTTCGTCCAGGTACTTACTGCGAACCGAAAATGACCACCGTCGGCTCCCAGGACACCACCGGTCCTATGACCCGTGATGAACTGAAAGACCTGGCATGCCTGGGCTTCTCGACCGATCTGGTCATGCAGTCCTTCTGCCATACCGCGGCTTACCCTAAGCCGATCGACGTGACCACCCACCACACCCTGCCAGACTTCATCATGACCCGCGGCGGCGTTTCCCTGCGTCCGGGCGACGGCATCATCCACTCGTGGTTGAACCGCATGCTGCTGCCGGACACCGTCGGTACTGGCGGTGACTCGCACACCCGTTTCCCGATGGGCATTTCGTTCCCGGCCGGTTCCGGTCTGGTAGCGTTTGCTGCGGCCACTGGCGTTATGCCGCTGGACATGCCGGAATCGATCCTGGTGCGCTTCAAAGGCAAAATGCAACCGGGCGTCACCCTGCGTGACCTGGTTCATGCCATTCCTTACTTCGCGATTCAGGCTGGCCTGCTGACCGTCGAGAAGAAAGGCAAGAAGAACGCCTTCTCCGGCCGCATCCTGGAAATCGAAGGCCTGGACAACCTGAGCATCGAGCAAGCTTTCGAGCTGTCCGACGCTTCGGCTGAACGTTCGGCTGCCGGTTGCACCATCAAGCTGTCGAAAGAGTCGATCACCGAGTACCTGAACTCCAACATCACCCTGCTGCGCTGGATGATCGGCGAAGGCTACGGCGATGCACGTACTCTGGAACGTCGCGCTCAAGCGATGGAAGCCTGGGTTGCCAACCCTGAGTTGATGGTTGCCGATGCTGACGCCGAATACGCTGAAATCATCGAAATCGACCTGGCCGACATCAAAGAGCCTGTGCTCTGCGCGCCAAACGATCCGGACGACGCCCGTCTGCTGTCCAGCGTTGCTGGCGAGAAGATCGACGAAGTGTTCATCGGTTCGTGCATGACCAACATCGGTCACTTCCGCGCTGCCGGTAAACTGCTGGATCAGGTCAAGGGTCAGCTGCCAACCCGTCTGTGGCTGTCGCCGCCGACCAAAATGGACGCTCACCAACTGACCGAAGAAGGCTACTACGGCATCTACGGCAAGGCCGGCGCACGCATGGAAATGCCGGGCTGCTCGCTGTGCATGGGTAACCAGGCACGTGTAGAGCCGAACTCGACTGTGGTGTCGACTTCGACCCGTAACTTCCCGAACCGTCTGGGTGACGGCGCGAACGTTTACCTGGCTTCGGCTGAGTTGGCGTCCGTTGCTTCGATCCTGGGTCGCCTGCCGACCGTCGAGGAGTACATGGAATACGCTGGCAAGATCGACAGCATGGCGGCCGATGTTTACCGCTACCTGTCCTTCGACCAGATCGCCGAGTTCCGTGAAGCTGCTGCGAACGCCAATATCCCGGTCGTTCAAGCCTAACGTTACAACGCAGTAAAAAACGCCGCCCATCGTGAGATGAGCGGCGTTTTTTTATGCCTGCACGGTTTGAAATGCAGACCGGGTTATGTGGATAGCTTGAGTGCTTGTTGCACCGCACCATCAACACTCAGGCCGCTGAGAATAACCTGCTCGCGTTCCTGCGCCGGTAACTTTGACAGCACCGCTTTTGCCTGATGCTTGAGCCGCGCCAGAATCAGCAGTTTGTCCTCGGCGCGCACCTGCAAAAAGAACGCCTCCAGTGCTTCGATGCTGGTGCCGTCCAGATCGGGCGATTCTTCGAGACTGAGAATAACCGTATGCACCGGCGGCTCCGCGTGCCGCGCCAAGTGCAATGCACCGCCGAGAATGCGCTCCACGTTGGCGAAAAACAGCACCTCGCTGGGCCGCACGATCAGCACACCGGGGATTTCCTTCGCGTCGGGATGTCGATGCAGGTCAACAAAATCGTGACCTCCCGCCATTTGCCCCAACACCTGAATGTCCGCCGACGACATCTGCTTGAGCATCAGCACCACGCTGATCGCCACCGCCAGCAGCAAACCGTCCAGCACGCCCAGCACCAGCACCGCAGCCACCGCGCAGATCACCAACAGGCGGTCGCGGCGCCAGATGAAATAACGGCCCAACGGTTGAAGGCTCAAGCCACGGGCCAAGGCATGAATGACGATCGCCGCCAGCACCGGCTCGGGAGTCAGGGCGATCCACGGCAACACCGTCAGCACAATGAGCAACACCACCCCCGCCGCCACTACCCCGGCCAGTCGCGAACCCGCTCCCGCCGCTTCATTGGCCGACGTCGCCGAGTAACCGGCGCCTGCGGGCATGCCGTGAAACAGTCCCGATAAAAGATTGGCCGCACCGAGGGCCAGCAGATCGCGGTTGGAAGAGACGCGGTCGCCGTGCTTGAGCGCAAACGAGCTGATCGAGCCGTAAGACTCTGCATACAGAATCATCACCATGGCGAACGCCAGTTCACCCAGGCGCAACCAGTCAGTGAACGGCAGCACCGGGAGCTGCGGCACCTCAAGACTCAAATCGATAACGCCGATCAGCTTGACCCCGTAGGCCGGCAGGTTCAGCCATTGGCCCGCCGCGATGCCGAGCGCCACCACCAGCAAGCCGCCGGGCAAACGCTTGACCCGCGCGCACAGCCACAACAACAGCAATGCCACCGCCGCGACCAATGCCCCGACTTTATTCCACTGCGGCCACTGCTCCAGCAGTTGCGGCAGGAAGCGGATCACGTTGCCGGTGCTCAAGTGAACGTCGACGATGCTCGCCACTTGCTTGAGGATGATGGTCACGGCCAGCCCCAATGCAAAGCCGCGCAGCACCGGTTTGGCGATAAATGAAGTGACGCTGCCGAGTTTGAATAACCCGGCCAACAGGAAGTAACCACCGGCCACCAGTACCAGACCGATCGCCAGGGTCATGCGCAAGGCCGAATCGCCATTGGCCAGCGTTGCGGTGGCGGCAGCCAGAACGGCCGCTGAGGACGAAGTTGCGGAAACGATGGCAAACCGGCTGGTGCCGAACAGCCCGTAACACAGCAGACCGGCAAACAAGGCAATCACCCCGGCCTGTGGCGGCAACGCGGCAATGCTTGAATAGGCGACCGCTTCGGGCAGCAACAAACCGGCAATCGACAGGCCGGCCAATACGTCCAGCCAACGGTCAGGTGTAGCGGCACGAGGTTGTGCCGATGCGCCAGGGGCACGAGCCATGAAGCGTCTCCAGAGACAGCGCTCTACGCCGCGCCGATGCAGCCGCAGCTTAGCCGTTTATCCCGAGGGACAGGTGTTCTGGATCAGGTCAAATCATCCCCGACTGTACGCATTGCCCCTGTAGGAGCGGACTTGCCGTCGATAGTGATGAGTTAGCCGGCTTATTTATTGCCTGAGCGGACGCTATCGCCGGCAAGCCAGCTCCTACAGCTCAGTTACGTACAACCGCACTGCACCAGTGTGCCAAACAAAAAAAACGGCCCACCCGCAACGCGGATCAGCCGTAATTTCTTCAATCAAGCAAACAGCAGCCATCAAGCACTCAGCGAATAAATCAACGCCGAAATAGCCACCAGACCCACCGCCGTCACAAACACATTGGACGCTTGACCACGGAAGCGTGCCATCGCCGGCACCTTGCGGATTGCATACATCGGCATCAGGAACAGAATCGCCGCAATGATCGGGCCACCGAGGGTCTCGATCATCCCCAGAATGCTCGGGTTCAGCGTCGCTACCATCCAGCACACCACCAGCATGAACGCCGCCGTCATACGGTCCAGCGTCTTCGGCGCCGGACGCTTGCCGCTCTTCACGATCAGGCCTTTCAGACCTTCACTGGCACCGATGTAGTGCCCCAGGAACGACTTGGAAATCGCCACAAAGGCAATCAACGGCGCCGCAAACGCGATGGTCGGGTTGCTGAAGTGGTTGGCCAGGTACGACAGAATCGACAGGTTCTGCGCCTTCGCTTCCGCCAATTGCGCCGGCGACAGGGTCAGCACGCAGCTGAACACGAAGAACAGCACCATCACCACCATCAACACGTGCGCGCGGGACAGGATCTGCGAGCTGCGCTCTTCGGCGTGCTCGCCGTAGCGCCGCTTCTGGTCCACCGCGAACGCCGAGATGATCGGCGAGTGGTTGAACGAGAACACCATCACCGGAATCGCCAGCCACAAGGTGTGCAGCAGCGCCGACGGCTCAGGCAGCGTCGATGCCGTGGTGAGAATGCCGCCGTTCCAGTGTGGAACCAGGAACACCGCCAGAAACAGCAACGCCACGATGAACGGATAGACCATCAGGCTCATCGCCTTGACGATCACCTGCTCGCCGCAACGCACCACCGCCAGCAGGCCGAGGATCAGCACGAACGACAGCACGGCGCGCGGTGGCGGCATGATGTGCAGTTGATGCTCGAGGAAACTGCCCACGGTGTTGGTCAGGGCCACGCTGTAAATCAGCAGGATCGGGAAGATCGCGAAGAAATACAGCAAGGTGATCAGCGCACCGGCCTTGATGCCGAAATGCTCTTCCACCACTTCAGTGATGTCTGCGCCTTCACGACCGGACAACACGAAGCGGGTCAGGCCTCGGTGCGCGTAAAACGTCATGGGGAACGCCAGCAGTGCCAGGATCAACAACGGCCAGAAACCGCCCAGACCCGCGTTGATCGGCAAAAACAGAGTGCCGGCCCCGATGGCCGTGCCAAACAGGCCGAGCATCCAGGTGGTGTCATGGCGATTCCAGCCCTCAAGGCTGACGGGGTTCGCCGCTACATAGCGTTCGTTGACGCTATTGGCCTGATCATTCATCCGGTGGGATCTCCGCATTCCGGTCAGTTGCTACCCGGTCAGGACGAGTCAGAAAAATCCGACAGGCAGCGCCCTGGCCGAAACAGGGGCGCGATTGTCCGGGATTAATGAGCAGAAGCAAAGACTTAGCTGAGGAATGGTTATGCGGATCAGATCGTTGGGGACGACATAAATCCCTGTAGGAGTGAGCTTGCTCGCGATGGCGGCAGCAGATTCAGCATCACAGTGACCGGTAGCTCGCTCCTGCAGGGATTCGGGCTGTCTTCAGGATCTGCGTCACGACGTTTCATCGCCAGACCCAAAATCTTTCTTGATAAAGGTTATCCGTCATGTATTTTGATCAAACCTGCTTTCCTTCCGGAGACCTCCCATGCCACTGGTTCGCGTCGACATCAAAAAGCATCAGGACCCCACCCACGCCAAACGCATCGGCCAGTTGATCTACGCCGCCATGCACAGCGCAATCGGTGTACCGGAAAACGATAATTTCCAGATCCTCGCCGAACACGACGAGCAGCACTTCATCTTTGACCCGCAATACCTGGGGATCAACCGCAGCGACCAGTTGGTGGTAATTCAGATCACCCTGAGCGAAGGCCGCACCGTCGACCAGAAGAAACTGCTCTACAAAACCATCGCCGAGAGCCTCAACACTGAACTGGCGGTGCGCCTCGAGGACATTTTCATTAATCTGGTCGAAGTGAAAAAAGACAACTGGTCGTTCGGCAATGGCATTGCCCAGTACGCCCTCTGACCTCCATCCTTAATTATGTGAGCCGCCAATGCCCCGTGTTTCCCGCAAGCAAGCCGAACTCAACCGCGAGATTATCGTCGAGGCGGCTACGCGGCTGTTTCGCGAACGGGGCGTGCACGGCATCAGCGTTATCGATGTCATGGCGGCAGCGGGCCTGACCCATGGTGGCTTCTATGGGCATTTCGAGTCCAAGGAAGCCTTGGCTCAGGAGGCCAGTAGCCGCGCGTTCCAGCAATCGACAGATCGCTGGAAAGACTGGATCGCCGCCAATAAAGACAAGAACACAGCCCGGCAGGCCTTGATCAAATCCTATCTGTCGGCTGCCAGCCGCGACAATCCGGGCGACAGCTGCCCGGTGGCGGCGTTTGCCGGGGACATGTGCCACGAAGCCGCCGAAAGCGGCCTGCGCCAAACGTTCATGGAAGGACTCGACTCATTGCTCGGCACGTTCGCCCCCCTGATGGACACCGGCGATCGCCAACAGGCGCTGGTGCAATTCTCGCTGATGGTCGGCGCACTGACGCTGTCCCGCGCCACCCGTGGCGAGCCGTTGTCCGATGAAATTCTCGACGCGGCGCGCGGCTTTCTGACAGCACCATAGCCTCTCTCTCCTGTTCCGCTATGATCATCTGGCAGTGTGACGATCCTTGGTCGTTGCCAATGCGTTTTGAAGCCAGCAATCTCTAGGGATTTTGAAGTCACAGGAGCCCAGCATGCCTGCAACCGTTCTGGTACTGGTTGAAACGATCAATGATTACTTGCCGATTCTGGAGCATCAGGGTTTTCACCTGATTCTGGCACCGACCCCCGCCGAGCGCGCCGAGGCCATTGCCATCCACGGCGCCCGGATCGATGCAGTGCTGACCCGTGGCCCACTGGGTTTGTACGCCGACGAAATCGCTGAACTGCCCGCACTGAAAATCATCTGCGTGATCGGTGCCGGCTACGAACACGTCGACCTTCAAGCCGCCACCGACCGCGGCATCACGGTGACCAATGGCGCCGGCGTCAACGCATCCTCGGTCGCCGACCACGCTATGGCGATGCTGCTTTCGCTGGTGCGTGATATCCCGCGTTGCGACGCCGCCGTAAGACGGGGCGAGTGGCCGAAAATAATGCGCCCTTCCCTCGCCGGCAAACGCCTGGGAGTCCTCGGCCTCGGTGCCGTCGGCATGGCCATCGCCAAGCGCGCGGCCAATGGCTTCGACATGACGGTCAGCTACCATAACCGCCAGCATCGCAGCGATGTGCCGTACAGCTTCTGTTCGACGCCCACCGAACTGGCCCGCGCCTCGGATTTCCTGGTGGTGGCCACGCCCGGCGGGCTCGGCACCAGAAACCTGATCAATCGCCCGGTGCTGGACGCTTTGGGTACCAACGGCTTCATCATCAACATCGCTCGGGCCAGTGTCGTGGTGACCGCCGATTTGATCAGCGCACTGGAGCAGCGACGCATTGCCGGCGCGGCACTGGACGTCTTCGATCACGAACCTCAGGTGCCGGACGCCTTGAAAGCCTTGGGCAACGTCATCCTCACACCACACGTCGCGGGACTGTCTCCGGAAGCGACCCAAGGCACGGTCGAACTGGTCGGGCGCAACCTCATGGCGTTCTTTTCCGGCGAAGCGGTGCTCACCCCTGTCGCCCTGCCGACCACTGCGAATCAGGCCGCGCTGTGAGCACATTCAAACAGGTGTATCAAAAGCAATGATTGCCCGGCAACACGCTCACCTATAAGGGCTGATCGTAGTTGTCCGTGCCGGGTGTGCGCATTAGATTAGCCAATAGTCTCAGGCCTCCAGAATAAGCAGAAGGGATAAGCATGGCGCTTACTGACCAGTCCACCCGTATCCGCTCCGGCGAAGAACTCGATGCCAGCCTGATCGATCCATACCTCAAGGCGCACATTCCGGGCCTCAGTGGCTTGCCGCAAATCAGCCAGTTCCCCGGCGGTGCGTCGAACCTCACCTACTTGCTGGAATACCCCGAGCAGGAATTTGTCCTGCGTCGGCCACCGTTTGGCCACAAGGCCAAGTCAGCCCACGACATGGGTCGCGAATTCCGCATCCTCAATCAACTGCGCGACGGCTTTCCGTACTGCCCAAAAGCCTACGTGCACTGCACCGACGAGTCGGTGATCGGTGCCGAGTTCTATGTGATGGAGCGGGTCAACGGGATCATCCTGCGCTCTGAACTGCCGCCGGAATTGGGCCTCGATTCAACGAAAACCGAAGCCCTGTGCAAGAGCTTCATCGACAAGTTCGTTGAGTTGCATCAGGTCGATTACCAGGCCTATGGCCTCGGCGACCTCGGTAAACCCGAAGGTTATGTGGCGCGGCAGATCAAAGGCTGGAGCGATCGCTACGAAAAAGCCCTGACCCCGGACGCGCCGCAGTGGGAAGCGGTGAAAGCCTGGCTCAACGACAAGATGCCGGCCGATCACCCGACGTCGAGCATCGTCCACAACGACTACCGCTTCGATAACGTGATTCTTGACCCGAACAACCCGATGCAGATCATCGGCGTGCTCGACTGGGAACTCACCACGCTTGGCGATCCGCTGATGGACCTGGGCAACACCCTCGCCTACTGGATCGAAGCTGGCGACCCGGCGCCGGTGCAACTGATGCGCCGCCAGCCGAGCCACGCACCGGGCATGCTGACCCGCCGTCAGTTCGTCGATTACTACGCCCAGCGTTCGGGCATCCAGATCGACAACTTCGACTTCTACTACACCTACGGCCTGTTCCGCCTGGCCGGCATCGTGCAGCAGATCTACTACCGCTTCTTCCATGGTCAGACCCAGGACAAACGCTTCGCGCAGTTCATTCAGATGAACAAACTGCTGGAGCAGATGAGCTTGCAGGTCATTCAGAAATCCAGCCTTTGATCCAGGCCCTCTAATAAGACTTTCCACAAGGGAATCCCATGTCCAAGACTCAGTTGTTCGACCTCGACGGCAAGATCGCTTTCGTCTCCGGTGCCAGCCGTGGCATCGGTGAAGCCATCGCCAAACTCCTGGCCCAGCAAGGCGCCCACGTCATCGTTTCGAGCCGTAAACTCGAGGGCTGCCAGCACGTCGCCGATGCGATCATCGCCGCCGGCGGCAAAGCCACTGCTGTCGCCTGCCACATCGGTGAAATGGAACAGATCAGCCAGGTCTTCGCCGGCATCCGCGAACAATTCGGCCGCCTGGACATCCTGGTCAACAACGCCGCGACCAATCCGCAGTTCTGTAACGTCCTGGACACCGACCTCAGCGCCTTCCAGAAA
Organism: Pseudomonas sp. O230; assembly: GCF_045447035.1. Lineage (NCBI taxonomy): Bacteria > Pseudomonadati > Pseudomonadota > Gammaproteobacteria > Pseudomonadales > Pseudomonadaceae > Pseudomonas > Pseudomonas sp. O230. The sequence continues at coordinate 263,225 of NZ_JBJGXN010000009.1, forward strand.
ACCGTCGACGTGAACATTCGCGGCTACTTCTTCATGTCGGTTGAAGCGGGCAAGCTGATGCGCGACAACGGCGGCGGCAGCATCATCAACGTTGCGTCCATCAATGGCATCTCGCCGGGGATTTTCCAGGGCATCTATTCGGTGACCAAGGCTGCGGTGATCAACATGACCAAGGTGTTTGCCAAGGAATGTGCGCAGTTCGGGATTCGCTGTAATGCCCTGCTGCCAGGCCTGACCGACACCAAGTTTGCTTCTGCGCTGGTGAAGAACGAGGCGATCCTGAACACGGCATTAGCGCAGATTCCGCTGAAGCGCGTGGCAGATCCGAGCGAAATGGCGGGTGCTGTGTTGTATCTGGCGAGTGATGCGTCGAGTTACACAACTGGGGTTTCGCTGAATGTGGATGGTGGTTTTCTTTCCTGAGAAAGTCCGTCAATTGTAGGAGCCCGGCTTGCCGGCGATGGCAATCTCGAGATTGCCATCGCCGGCAAGCCGGGCTTATCGGAATGTAAAATTACGTGTTTTGAGCCGGGACAATTTTCACCCACAATTCTGCCAATCCTTGCCCTTTGGGTAGTTCAGCCATTGCAAGCACTTTGAAAGTATGGCCGACGCTATTTTCGCTGTTAGCAATAAAATACGGCACCTTCCCTCTTTGGTCAGTTGTTTTAATCCAATCTGGATTATCTGGCTGAGAGATAGTTATCGATATACCCTGCAACGGGGAGCCCTCTGAGTCCTTGAGTATCAACGCACAAGGCCTGGAAAAATAGTTAGCAGGATACAGATACTCTTCCGGTGGGATCGGCAAAGGGGCGTCACCGACAAGTTCTACGAAGTTGAAACTAACACTCTCCAATGCCTGTTCAACACGAACAATTGGAGTCAGAAGCACAGCCTTCTCTTGTTCGCTAAACAGCTTCAGCTTGAATGTTCCATCCTTGCCAGGCCAGGTAACTTCCCACTCATGCGGCGTAGTCAGCTCGCGAAGGGCGGGTTCGCCAGTGATCTCACCTGGTAGAAACCCTGTCTCAAGAACCGCATCCAGAGCCAGAGGAACGTTTTTCAATAGCTCGCCGTTCAAGTAGTCCAAGGTGAGTGTCTGGGTCCCCTCCCCACTGTAGGTTGCCCCGCCAGGCGGTATCGCAACACCGCCCAGCAACACCCGCAGCTCGCTGTCAAGGTCGCTCGCAATCACCGAGCAACTGAGCATCAATGGCAATTGAATTTCGGCACTGTATAACACCAAGACGACAGGACCACTGCGGCCTTCATCTGGTTTGATTGTCCAACTAAACGTGTCTTTGACGTCGCGATTGAAAGGTGGGGTCGCCTCTAGGTTCAAGCCCTCTTCGTTAATCCCCACACCAAGACGTGCTGCGCTCACGATCGGAGACGGAAATTCAACGGTAAGAACGTTTTCCTGCCCGCGAAACAAAAGATTTTTATCACTTAGTTGAATCTGCATACCGTTGAGTTTCAATGTAGCCTGGTCCCAACCGGATACGACGGATTCGCGATTATGGGTCATGGTATTGCCTCGATAAACGACAGTGGCGATTAAAGCTGACCATTCAACTATCGAGGCAATGCATACAGCGGGGAACTGTCAGAGTTGACAGTTCACATAGAACTAATTGCGATACAAAGACTATTTATCAGAACCGGTACAGCCGCTATTGGATCACGCACCGAGTCGACGTTGTCACCCGTGTCACCTCGCCCTCCGCCCTCACATCACCCAGGACATCCGTTTTCTCAGACGTATCACATGTGCGTTGAGGTACTGGAGGTGGGGCGGCGGGCGGGGGCGGCGGAGGACTGGCGCATCCGGCGAGTATCGTTATGCAAAAAGCAAGCGACAAAGGCGCTAACGCGCATTTCCCAAAACTGTTCATAAGCTGACCCACGTTAAGTGATCGACATATCCGCGACAAACAGCAAACACTACAAAAGTGTGGACCGGTCATGGGAAACAAACGTTCACTTTTCCTGCCTACCGGACAGGGTCGCGGCGATCCAGCGTGTTGCTCTCAAGTTCGTAACGCAGTTCTTCAATCAGCGCCTCTAACGCTTGAGGGGTCCTGAGGGGGGCCACGCTCAACCCGCTGACCACCAGGTCAACCTGACCGGAAACCGGATGATAGAGCTTTACTGTCAGCGATTGATCTCCGGTGAGCGTGCACTCACACGCCAACGGCGAAAAGCTGCGCTCCAGTTGCAGACGTAATTGCGCCAGAAAAATCACTGCGACTCTCCTCGGCAAAGGCGCGAAAAACTGCGCGCGATGTACGTGATCATGTGGCTGTTCCTATGGCAATTTTCAAAAAGGACGTGGTACTCAATCGAAGACTCGTATCGCACCCTTACAGCCTAAGAACCGCCAAGCCCGATCAGAACATCCATTTGCACTGCCTCAACTAGTGCATTTGCACCTTACCTTTGCCCCTTAGGTCGATATTCGCTGGAGAACAATCCACGCTCACGCGCCCAGACAATCGCTTCACTGCGACTGTGCACATCCAGTTTGGAATACACGGTCGATACGTGATTACGCACGGTGTTCGGGGCCAGTTTCAGACGCGCAGCGATTTCCTTGTCGGCCAGGCCTTCGCAGATCAGACCGAGCACATCGCGCTCCCGGGCTGTCAGGTCGGTGAACGACACACTGGGCAATTTCGGCGAGTTGACGCTTTTCACATTGGCGAGTTTTTCGATCAGTGTGCGGCTGAACCAGGACGCGTCTTTCATCACTTCTTCGATGGCCGCCACCAACTCCAGTTCGGTGCGTTTGCGCTCGGTAATGTCCATCAACACCAGCAGGTAACAAGGGTTGCCCTGAATGTTCACCGTGTCGGCGGAAATCGCGCAATCGATCAGATCAGTGTCTTTTTTACGGATACGCACATCGATGCGATCCAGACTGCCGGTTTTCTCCAGCGCCGCAAACAGCCGTGTACGGGCAGCCTTGTCATGGATGAAATCGATTTCCGCGAGGGTCTTGCCCAACACTTCTTCGCTGGGGTATGCGAGCGTATCGAGGAAGGCTTCGTTGACGTCGATCACCACCTGATCGCCAGCACCACACACAAGGGTGGGCACCGGGGTCAGTCGAAAAGCCTTGGCGAAACGCTCCTCGCTTTGGCGCAGGGCGACTTCAGCCTTGTGCCGAGGCTCCATGTCGACGAAAGAAAACAGCATGCAGTCTTCGGCGTTGAGCTCCAGCGGCTGACCCGCGACGATCACCTGTTTGCTGCTGCCGTCGGGCAACTTCAGCTCGGCCTGCATTTGCGGAATGGTGGTGTGTTCGCGCAAACGCTCGATCGCCAGGTCTTTCTTCTCGGCGCCTTCAAGGATGTCCAGCTCATAGGTCGAAACGCCGATGACTTGATCGCGGGCATACCCGGTCATTTCCAGAAAACCCGCATTGACCTTGATATAACGCAAATCGCTGAGGCGGCAGATCACCGCCGGGGCCGGGTTGGCGTTGAAGGTCCTTTCAAAGCGCTGCTCGGCACTGGCCCACTCGGTGACATCGTTAATGATCAGCACCAGCGACTCCGGCGCCCCACGGCTGTCGGCCAACACCATGCTGCGCACGTTGTGGACCCAGGTGCGGTCCTCGTCGGCGGTCGGCGTCACCTCCACCAACACATCGCTGAAGGTCTCGCCACGCGCAACCCGGTTGATCGGGTAATTGTCAGCCGTCACCGGGTGGTTATTGCGATAGCGCAAAGCGAAACGCCGGGCATATTCCGTGGCGTCCGCGCCCAACTCGCTGATCTGGCTGACGCCGTGCATGGCGAGTGCAGCGTCATTGGCCCACAAAATGGTCTGGTCGAGTTCCAGCAGAATCACCCCATCGGACAAACCGGCGATGATCTGCTGCAACTGACGGCGATTGGTTTCGGTGGTCAGGACGTCCTGGCTCATTGGATCTCCACAATGACGGGAGCGCCAACGGGTGGCGCTCTGTGAAGATTACGACCGCGAGGGGTCGGGATCGTGCGGCGCACATTGCCCCTTGCTCGCTCCTGCAGGGTTAGCAATCATCGGCCTGATCATCATGCGGCAAGCTGCCCCCCGGCAATCGCCGCCGACGCCGCCAGCATCGCGCGCAACAACACCGCGCACCCGGCCGCCAGGTCATCCGGCGCGGCATTTTCGATTTCGTTGTGGCTGATGCCGCCTTCGCATGGCACGAAAATCATCCCGGCCGGGCCGAGTTCTGCGAGGAAGATTGCGTCGTGCCCGGCTCCGCTAACGATGTCCATGTGCGACAAGCCCAGCCCTTGCGCGGCGCCGCGGACTGCTTCGACGCACCCCTTGTCGAAGTACAGCGGCGGGAAATCGGCGGTGGGGGTCAGTTCGAAAGTCAGGCCGTGCTCCTCGCAGGTGGTTTCGATCACTTCGCGGACTTCGGCGATCATCGAGTCGAGTCTCGCCGGTTCCAGATGACGGAAGTCCAGGGTCATGCGCACTTCGCCAGGGATGACGTTGCGTGAGCCAGGATAGGCTTGCAGGCAGCCGACGGTGCCACACGCGTGAGGTTGATGGCCGAGGGCGGCGCGGTTGACCGCACCGACGATCACCGCGGCGCCGACCAGTGCATCCTTGCGCAGGTGCATCGGGGTCGGGCCGGCATGGGCTTCGACGCCGCGCAGTTTAAGGTCGAACCATTTCTGCCCGAGGGCGCCCATCACCACGCCGATGGTTTTGTGTTCGTCCTCAAGGATCGGGCCTTGCTCGATGTGGGCTTCGAAATAGGCGCCGACCGCGTGACCGCTGACTTTGCGTGGCCCGGCATAACCGATGGCGTTCAGCGCTGCACCGACGGTAATGCCTTCGGCGTCGACCTTGGCCAGGGTTTCTTCGAGGGTGAATTTTTCCGCAAACACGCCAGAGCCCATCATGCACGGGGCGAATCGCGAGCCTTCTTCGTTGGTCCAGACCACCACTTCCAGCGGCGCTTCGGTTTCCACACCCAGGTCGTTGAGGGTGCGCAGCACTTCGACCCCGGCCAGTACGCCGAAGCAGCCGTCGAATTTGCCGCCGGTGGGTTGGGTGTCGATGTGGCTGCCGGTCATCACCGGCGGCAGGTTCGGGTTGCGACCGGGACGACGGGCGAAGATGTTGCCGACGGCGTCGATGCTGACGGTGCAACCGGCCTGCTCGCACCACCCGACGAAAATGTCCCGGGCCTGGCGATCGAGATCGGTCAGGGCCAGGCGACAGACGCCGCCCTTGACCGTGGCGCCAAGTTTGGCCAGGTCCATGAGCGACTGCCACAGGCGGTCGCGGTTGATGTGCTGATGGGTGGATTGCAGAACGTCTACGGCCGCGTTCATGGTGATCTCCTCAGGCTGTTGTTATAGGTTTCTTCAGGTGTTTACCGGGTGTATCTGAGGCCTCATCGCCGGCAAGCCGGCGCCTACAATGGATATGCGTTCCCCCTGTCGGAGCCGGCTTGCCGGCGATGAGGCCATCCGTTACGCCGCCGATTTCGCGACAGACAGATCAGGCCGCATCGAGCACAACCCGTAATAAATCAACCCGCCCAGCGCCGAGCCCGTGAACCAGCCATAGCTGTAAAACCAGCTGAAGGCATCACTGCCCAGCGACAGCAGCGTCAACGCCACCGGCACGCCGAACGCGATGAAACCGAACCAGTTCCACGCCGGATACACGTCATCACGATACAACCCGGCCAGATCCAGTTGCTGTTTCTTGATCAGGAAATAGTCCACCACCATGATCCCGGCGATCGGCCCGAGCAGGCTCGAATAACCCAGCAGCCAGTTCGAGTAGACCGTTTCCAGACTCAGGTCCGAGACAATCAGCCCAAGTTTCTTCAGCAATTCATGCGCCATCAGCAACAACCCCACCAGCCCGGTGAGCAACACCGCTTTGGTGCGGTTGATCACCTTCGGCGCGATGTTCTGGAAGTCGTTGGTCGGGGACACAATGTTGGCCGCGGTGTTGGTGGACAGCGTGGCGATAATGATCAACGCCATGGCCAGCGCCACCCAGACCGGGCTCTGGATATGGCCGATCAAGGTGACCGGATCGGAGACGGTCACGCCCACCAGTTTCACCGACGCGGCGGTCATCACTACGCCCAGCGAGGCGAACAGGAACATAGTCAGCGGCAAACCGATAATCTGCCCGACAATCTGATCTTTCTGGCTCCTCGCATAGCGGCTGAAGTCGGGAATGTTCAGCGACAACGTCGCCCAGAACCCGACCATTGCGGTCAGCCCGGCAGCGAAATAGCTGACCACGCTGGCACCTTCCGGGCGCTTGGCCGGGATTGCCAGCAATTCGCTCATCGACACGTTCGGCATGGCCCACACCAACAAGCCGACACCCACCAGTATCAGCAACGGTGCCGAGAGCGTTTCCAACCATTTGATCGACTCGGCGCCGCGAATCACCACCCACAGGTTCAGCGCCCAGAAGATCATGAAACCGATGACTTCGCCGGTGCCACCGAGGGATTTCCAGCCCTCGAACACCGAGCCCAGAAACAGGTGAATCGCCAGCCCGCCAAACATCGTCTGGATGCCGAACCAGCCACACGCCACCAACGCACGAATCAGGCAGGGAATGTTGGAACCGAGGATGCCGAAGGAAGAACGCAGCAACACCGGAAACGGAATGCCGTACTTGGTGCCGGGGAAAGCATTCAGTGTCAGCGGGATCAACACAATGATGTTGGCGAACAGAATCGCCAGCAGCGCCTCACCGACGCTCAGGCCGAAATAGGCGGTCAGCACCCCGCCGAGGGTGTAGGTCGGCACGCAGATCGCCATACCGACCCACAGCGCGGTGATGTGCCATTTGTTCCAGGTTCGTTCGTGCACCTTGGTCGGTGCCATGTCGTGGTTGTATCGGGGACTGTCGAGGACATCGCTGCCGGCTTCTAACTCGAACAAGCCGTCGCGCTCGGTCACTTGTGATCTGATCTGTTGCATGGCCGCTCCACTGTTCTTTGAATTATTTTTTGCTCATCAGGGGCTGGTGGCATCAATAAACGTGCCGGGCACCCCGATTGCGCATCGGGCAGTTCCATAAAAACTTTGCAAGCAACTGATGTTTATCAGTTTTATATCTAACTGCGATGAGTAATCGGTCACTTGTCTGTGCATTCAGGCTAAAGGCCAGGCAAGTTGTCCGAACCGTCAGGACTCAATCTGGTGCGTTGATCTTTTTTTCAAAGTTGCGAATCAACCATAGACCATTCTCAAGCGGCTGATTTCACATAAGAAATCTCGTCTATTTTTGGAACCTGTCAAGTGCGTCAAATTGGTGAGCGGCCTCACCATTTTGGTGATTAATCGTTTTAGTGCTTATTTATCAATGATTTAAAACACATATAAGCTTATAAAAAATAATCTTGCTCAATCCATGAACTCATACTAGCTTCTAATCCTGACAGTGCTGACAGGAATGCCCCTGATGGCGCCCGCACCTATAAAACATTTAGAACCGGCACAAGTCGGTCATGCCTGCGAGGAACTCGGAATGTCTCTGTTGATCCGTGGCGCCACCGTTATTACCCATGATGAAAGTTATCGCGCCGACGTCTATTGCGCCGACGGCGTGATCAAAGCCATCGGCGACAATCTTGATATTCCAGCGGGTGCCGAAGTGCTCGATGGCACTGGCCAATACCTGATGCCCGGCGGCATCGACCCACACACCCACATGCAACTGCCTTTCATGGGCACCGTGGCCAGTGAAGACTTTTTCAGTGGCACGGCGGCGGGACTTGCCGGTGGCACCACGTCGATCATCGACTTCGTGATTCCCAATCCGCAGCAGTCGTTGATGGAAGCCTTTCATCAGTGGCGCGGCTGGGCCGAGAAGTCGGCCTCCGATTATGGTTTCCACGTTGCGATCACCTGGTGGAGCGAGCAGGTCCGCGAGGAGATGGCCGAGCTGGTCAGTCAACACGGGGTCAACAGCTTCAAGCATTTCATGGCTTACAAAAACGCGATCATGGCGGCCGATGACACTCTGGTCGCGAGTTTTGAGCGCTGCCTGGAGCTGGGCGCGGTACCGACGGTGCATGCGGAAAACGGCGAATTGGTTTATCACCTGCAGCGCAAACTGATGGCCCAAGGCATCACCGGCCCTGAAGCACATCCGCTGTCGCGACCGTCGCAGGTCGAAGGTGAAGCGGCGAGCCGCGCCATCCGCATTGCCGAGACCCTGGGCACGCCGCTGTACCTGGTTCACGTCTCGACCAAGGAAGCCCTCGACGAAATCACTTACGCCCGCAGCAAGGGTCAGCAAGTCTACGGCGAAGTGCTGGCCGGGCATCTGCTGCTGGACGACAGCGTTTATCAACACCCGGACTGGCAGACCGCCGCCGGTTACGTGATGAGCCCGCCGTTCCGTCCTCGCGGCCATCAGGAAGCGCTTTGGCATGGCCTGCAATCCGGCAACCTGCACACCACCGCCACCGACCACTGCTGTTTCTGCGCCGAGCAAAAAGCCGCGGGGCGTGACGACTTCAGCAAGATCCCGAATGGCACCGCCGGTATCGAAGACCGTATGGCCGTGCTGTGGGATGAAGGAGTGAACACCGGGCGTTTTTCGATGCAGCAATTTGTCGCGCTGACCTCCACCAACACCGCAAAGATTTTCAACCTCTACCCACGTAAAGGTGCGATTCGCGTGGGTGCCGATGCGGATCTGGTGCTGTGGGATCCCGAGGGCACACGGACGATTTCGGCGAAGACGCATCATCAGCAAGTCGACTTCAACATCTTCGAAGGCAAGACCGTGCGCGGAGTGCCGAGCCATACGATCAGCCAGGGCCGTGTGGTCTGGGCCAATGGGGATTTACGTGCCGAGCGGGGGGCCGGGCGGTATGTCGAACGGCCGGCGTACCCGGCGGTGTTTGATTTGCTGAGCAAGCGGGCGGAGTTGAATCAGCCTGTGGCAGTGAAACGCTGAGAGCGGCCTTCGGCCTATCGCTGGCAAGCCAGCTCCCACAGGTTTTGCAAACACCCAAGATCCCTGTGGGAGCGGGCTTGCCCGCGAAGGGGCCGGCACAGACAACACAAAAAACCAATGCCCACCAGAGGCAGCACCTCAATAACCGTGAGGCCAACACCGTGATCAAGACCCTGACCCACCTCCCGCATCCCTATGAGAATGCGGCCGCCCTCGCCGGCCATTTCACTGATCTGGCGCCGCCGCTCAACGACCGTCAGGCGCACCTGGAAGCCTCGCGCTGCCTGTATTGCTACGACGCGCCGTGCGTGAATGCCTGTCCGAGTGAGATCGACATTCCCTCGTTCATCCGCAATATCCATCAGGACAACGTGCAAGGCGCCGCACAGAAAATCCTCTCGGCGAACATCCTCGGCGGCAGTTGCGCCCGGGTCTGTCCCACGGAAATCCTTTGCCAGCAAGCCTGCGTGCGCAACAACGCCCATGAATGCGCGCCGGTGCTGATCGGCCTGTTGCAGCGCTACGCCGTGGACAACGCGCAGTTTCGCGAACACCCCTTCCGTCGCGCCGCAGCCACCGGCAAGCGCATCGCGGTGGTGGGGGCCGGGCCGGCCGGTTTGTCCTGCGCTCATCGCAGCGCCATGCACGGGCATGACGTGGTGATTTTCGAGGCCCGGGAAAAGGCTGGCGGTCTCAACGAGTACGGGATCGCCAAGTACAAACTGGTGGACGATTACGCACAGAAGGAGCTGGACTTCCTGTTGCAGATCGGTGGTATCGAAATCCGTCACGGGCAGAAACTCGGTGGAAACCTGACCTTGAGCGAACTGCATCAGCAATTCGACGCGGTGTTCCTCGGTCTCGGTCTTAATGCCAGCAAACAGCTTGGGCTGAATCATGAAGAGGCCCCCGGCCTGCTCGCCGCCACCGAGTACATCCGCGAATTGCGCCAGGCCGATGACTTGAGCCAACTGCCCCTCGCGGATCACTGCATCGTCCTCGGCGCCGGTAACACCGCCATCGACATGGCCGTGCAAATGGCCCGCCTCGGCGCGCATGACGTCAATCTGGTGTACCGCCGTGGCGTCGAGGACATGGGCGCCACTCACCACGAACAGGACATCGCCAAAGCCAATCAGGTGCGCTTGCTGACGTGGGCGCAACCCGAAGAAGTGCTGCTCGACGATCACGGCAACGTGCGCGGCATGCGTTTCGCTCGCACACATTTGGTGGAAGGTCGCCTGCAAACCACCGGTGAAACCTTCGAACTGGTCGCCGATGCGATTTTCAAAGCCATCGGCCAGGCCTTCGACTCAAGCGCCCTCAGCGACCCGCTGGCCCGTGAACTCAAGCGTCAGGGCGACAGGATTCAAGTCGATGAACAGCTGCGCACCAGCATTCCCGGCGTGTATGCCGGCGGCGACTGCACCAGCCTCGATCAGGACCTCACCGTGCAAGCCGTGCAGCACGGCAAGCTGGCTGCCGAGGCGATCAACGCTCAATTGATGCTCAACGTGGAGGCTGCGTAAATGGCCGATCTTTCGATTGTCTTCGCTGGCATCAAATCCCCCAACCCGTTCTGGCTGGCCTCTGCGCCGCCGACCGACAAGGCCTACAACGTGGTCCGCGCCTTCGAGGCCGGTTGGGGTGGCGTGGTCTGGAAAACCCTGGGTGAAGACCCGGCGGCGGTCAATGTGTCGTCGCGTTACTCGGCGCATTTCGGCGCCAACCGTGAAGTGCTGGGCTTCAACAATATCGAGCTGATCACCGACCGTTCGCTGGAGATCAACCTGCGGGAAATCACCCAGGTGAAAAAGGACTGGCCGGACCGCGCGCTGATCGTGTCACTGATGGTGCCCTGCGTCGAAGAATCGTGGAAACACATCCTGCCACTGGTGGAGGCCACCGGCGCCGACGGCATCGAACTGAACTTCGGCTGCCCTCACGGCATGCCGGAACGGGGCATGGGCGCGGCGGTCGGCCAAGTGCCGGAATACGTCGAGCAGGTCACGCGCTGGTGCAAGACGTATTGCTCGCTGCCGGTCATCGTCAAGCTGACGCCGAACATCACCGACATCCGCGTCGCCGCCCGTGCGGCCTATCGTGGGGGTGCCGATGCGGTGTCGCTGATCAACACGATCAACTCGATCACCAGCGTCAACCTGGAGCGCATGGTCGCCAACCCCACCGTCGGCAGCCAAAGCACCCACGGCGGTTATTGTGGTTCGGCGGTGAAGCCGATTGCGCTGAACATGGTCGCCGAGATCGCTCGCGATCCGCAGACGCAAGGCTTGCCGATCTCTGGCATCGGCGGCATCGGCAACTGGCGCGACGCTGCGGAATTCATCGCGCTGGGCAGCGGCTCGGTGCAGGTGTGCACGGCGGCGATGCTGCACGGTTTCCGGATTGTCGAGGAAATGAAGGATGGTTTGTCACGCTGGATGGACAGTCAGGGTTACGCCAGCGTGTCGGAATTTTCCGGGCGGGCGGTGGGCAATACCACGGACTGGAAGTACCTGGACATCAACTATCAGGTGATCGCGAAGATTGATCAGGAGGCGTGTATCGGTTGCGGTCGCTGCCATATCGCCTGCGAAGACACCTCGCACCAGGCGGTGGCCAGTCTCAAGCAGGCAGACGGCACGCATAAATACGAAGTGATCGATGACGAATGCGTGGGCTGCAATTTGTGCCAGATCACCTGCCCGGTGCAGGATTGCATCGAGATGGTGCCGATTGAAAACGGCAAGGCGTTTCTGGACTGGAATCATGATCCGAGGAATCCGTATCACGTTGCGGTCTGAAATCTTCGGCGCCTGAACTGACGCCATCGCGGGCAAGCCCGCTCCCACATTTGAAATGCATTCCAATGTGGGAGCGGGCTTGCCCGCGAAGAGGCCAGCAGCAAAACTGAAACCCTCAAGGCTCCAGACCGATCCCGCGCAAAATAACACTCGTCACCGTCTGCACCGCCCGCTCGAACTGCATGTCCGACAGCGGCTGGTGATCATTCAGGATATTCACCTGATGATCAAAGTCAGCGTAATGCTGAGTCGACGCCCAGATCATGTACAGCAGGCTGGAAGGCTCTACCGGCAGGATGCGCTTGTCGTCCACCCACTGGCGAATTTTCGCTTCTTTCATCTTGGCCCAGTCGTACAGGCTGACGTCGAGTTTCTCACCCAGCGTCGGCGCGCCGTGGATGATTTCGTTGGCCCAGACTTTCGAACCGTAAGGCCGGCTGCGCGAGTGGTTCATCTTGGCGCGGATGTAGCTGCTGAGCACCACGCGCGGGTCATCGAACATCTCGAAACACAGGGCGTCCTGCTTCCAGACCTCCAGCAAATCGAACAGCACGGCGCTGTAGAGCTCGGTCTTGGTGCTGAAGTAGTAATGCAGATTGGAGCGCGGCAGCTGCACTTCGGCGGCGATGTCGGCCATGGCGGTGCCGCCGAAACCTTTTTCGGCGAAGACCTTTTCGGCCCCGAGCAGAATTTTTTCGACGTTACTGCGGCGTATCTCGATCTTGTGATTGCCCATGAGGGCTCCCTGACAACAGCGTTGCTCAAGACTAGCATTCACCCTACATCGCGGCGACAGCCTAAACCGAAACTTCGTACACCCGCCCGACAGCGCTCGAAGTTAAACTGTCCGCCTTCTTCGAACCTGCCTCTGAGGTACCCACGATGCTTTTCAAGAAAACCCTGACCGCCGCCGCCCTGCTCGGCTCGCTGCTCGCCGCCTCGTCGGTCTTTGCCCACGCCCATCTGAAAGGGCAGACCCCGGCGGCCGACAGCACCGTCAGCGCGCCCTCGGAACTGCGTCTGGTATTTTCCGAAGGCGTCGAAGCGACGTTCAGCAAAGTCACCCTCAGCAAGGATGGCGCCGACGTACCGGTGAAAAGCCTGGCCACCGAAGGCAGCGATAAAAAGACCTTGATCGTGACACCGGCAGCGCCACTGGCGGCAGGTGCTTACAAAGTGGAATGGCATGCGGTGTCGGTCGACACCCATAAAAGCGAAGGTGCTTACAGCTTCAAGGTTGGCCAGTAATTCATGACGAGCGCGATGGTGCTGTGCCGTTTCCTGCATTTCACCGTGGTGCTGATGCTGTTCGGGGTCTGGGTCTTCAGGCCGTTGTTGTTGGGTCGTGAGACGTTGCTGGACAAACCCCTGGTGCGAGTCAGCCGCTGGCTCGCGTCATTCGCATTGATCAGCGGCATCGCCTGGCTGCTGCTGATCACCGCCAGCATGGCCGGTGCGTGGGAGGCGGCGTTCGATCCGTCGACCTTGCGCCTGGTGCTGAGCAATACGTTTTTTGGTCAGGTCTGGCGCTGGCATCTGCTGCTCAATGGTGTGCTGGTGGTTGTGCTGCTGACGCCGTTTCATTCAAGCCAGTCCTTGCGCCTGGCCCTTGGCGGCCTGCTGCTGGCGACGTTGGCGCCGGTCGGTCACGGCGCGATGTTCGATGGCCTCAGCAGCCAGTTGCTGATCCTCAATCAAATCATTCACCTGACCTGCGTCGGGGCCTGGCTCGGGGGGTTGTTGTTGCTGGTGATGATCCTGCGGCAACCGGCTGGCCATGCTGTCCGCCAAATATTGCAACGCTTCAGCGGTGTCGGTTATGCGCTGGTGGCGGGACTGGTGATCACCGGGCTGATCAATGTGCGGGTACTGACCGGGCAATTCTGGCCGACCCCGTTGTTCTCCGGTTTTGCGTTGATTCTGCTGATCAAGGTGGTGCTGGTCATCGCCATGTTGGGTCTGGCGCTGTTCAATCGGCTGCGGATCAAGGATTGCGAAGAACGCCTGGCGACGCTCAAAACCAGCGTGATTCTGGAATGGCTACTGGGCATTGGCGCTGTGGCGGCAGTTTCGCTTTTGGGCACCATGCCCCCGATGATCATGGGATAACCCCCCTTTCCGGGATGGCTTCCTCTCGGGCCATGCCTCGATGCTTACCGGTAAAACACGCTCCTACCGGGGCGCCAGTGAAATGGCCTTTGGCAACCAATCGCCTGCCTGCGAATGCATCACCCGCCCGTCGAATTGCCCCAAGTCATCGTATAACTTCTGATTGACATTCCCTGAAACACTCACAAATAATTGCCTCAATGTTGTACGACGACGTATGACAAAAATAAAAACAACAAGAACCCCAGGGAACGTCTCAGTGAGCAAACTCGCCCGCAATTCCTCCATCTGCAACCCTCGTCCTGCCTTCGCACGCCGTCATACCCTGAGCCTGATCGGTTGCAGCAGCCTGGCCGTACTCGCCATGCCTGTGACCGGCCACGCCGAAGGTTTCGTCGATGACGCCAAGGCCACGCTGAACCTGCGCAACGCCTACTTCAATCGCAACTACACCAACCCGACCTACCCACAGGGCAAGGCTGAAGAGTGGACGCAAAACTTCATCCTCGACGCCAAGTCCGGGTTCACGCCAGGCCCGGTCGGTTTTGGTGTGGATGTGCTGGGCCTGTACTCGCAGAAACTCGACGGCGGCAAAGGCACCGGCGGCACGCAACTGCTGCCGATTCACGATGACGGTCGCCCTGCGGACAACTTCGGCCGGATGGGCGTCGCGCTCAAAGGCAAAATCTCGAAGACCGAATTGAAAGTCGGCGAATGGATGCCGGTGCTGCCCATCCTGCGCTCGGATGACGGTCGCTCCCTGCCGCAAACCTTCCGCGGTGGTCAGGTGACCTCTACCGAAATCAGCGGCCTGACGCTCTACGGCGGCCAGTTCCGCCAGAACAGCCCGCGCAATGATGCGAGCATGGAAGACATGTCCATGAACGGCAAAGCCGCATTCACCTCGGACCGTTTCAACTTCGGTGGTGGTGAATACCAGTTCAACGAGAAGCGCACGCAGGTCGGCGTCTGGTACTCGGAACTCAGCGACATTTATCAGCAGCAGTACTTCAACCTCAGCCATAGCCAACCCATCGGCGACTGGACCCTTGGCGCCAACCTTGGCTTTTTCAACGGCAAGGAAGATGGCAGTGCCCTGGCGGGCAACCTGGACAACAAAACCACGTTCGCCATGCTGTCCGCCAAATACGGCGGCAACACCTTTTACGTCGGCCTGCAAAAGCTGACCGGTGACAATCCCTGGATGCGCGTCAACGGCACCAGCGGCGGGACCCTGGCCAACGACAGCTACAACTCCAGCTACGACAACGCCAAGGAAAAATCCTGGCAGTTGCGTCACGACTACAACTTCGTCGCCCTCGGCATTCCCGGCCTGACCCTGATGAACCGCTACATCAGCGGTGATAACGTGCACACCGGCGCCATCACCGACGGCAAGGAATGGGGCCGTGAATCGGAGCTGGCCTACACCGTGCAGAGCGGCGCGCTGAAGAACCTCAACGTCAAATGGCGCAACGCGACCATTCGCAAAGACTTCAGCAACAACGAGTTCGATGAAAACCGCATTTTCATCAGCTACCCGATTTCGTTGTTGTAAGAGGTTTCCCGGCTGATCCAAAACCTGTAGGAGCCAGCTTGCTGGCATGGAGGTAAACGATGACGCGTACTAACTGGATAAACGCGTCGATCGTAAGTCCATCGCCCGCAAGCAGGCTCCTATACTTGATGGCGTTCGTGACGGTTAACCCTCCGTCAATCTGCACAAAAGTCACGTTGACAGGACCCGGAAACCCTAACGATACTCCGACATAGTCGTACGACAACTTACAACGAATTCAACAACAATAATTTCGCGCCCAGGATTTTCCATGACCAGCACTTCCCAAGCCCCTTTCAATCGCCTGCTGCTGACCGGTGCCGCCGGTGGCCTCGGTAAAGTGCTGCGCGAAAGCCTGCGGCCTTACGCCAAGGTGATTCGCCTGTCGGACATCGCCGACATCGCCCCGGCCGTCGATGACCGCGAAGAAGTCGTGACCTGCGACCTCGCGGACAAGCAAGCCGTGCATCATCTGGTCGAGGGCGTGGACGCCATCCTGCACTTTGGCGGCGTCTCGACGGAGCATTCGTTTGAAGACATCCTCGGCGCCAACATCTGCGGTGTGTTCCACATCTACGAAGCCGCACGCCGTCATGGCGTCAAGCGCGTGATTTTCGCCAGCTCCAATCACGTCATCGGTTTCTACAAACAGGATGAAGTGATCGACGCCCACTCCCCTCGCCGCCCGGACAGTTACTACGGCTTGTCAAAGTGCTACGGCGAAGACGTGGCCAGTTTCTACTTCGACCGCTACGGCATCGAGACCGTCAGCATCCGCATTGGCTCCTCGTTCCCGGAACCGCAAAACCGTCGGATGATGAGCACCTGGCTGAGCTTCGGCGATCTGACCCAATTGATCGAACGCTCCCTGTACGCTCCGAATGTCGGCCACACCGTGGTCTACGGCGCTTCCGATAACAAGAACGTCTGGTGGGACAACCGCTACGCGACCGCGCTGGGTTATGCACCACGGGACACGTCTGAAGTGTTCCGCGAAAAAGTCGAAGCCCAACCGATGCCGGCTGCGGATGACCCAGCCATGGTTTATCAGGGGGGTGCCTTTGTCGCGTCCGGCCCGTTCGGTGACTGAAGCCCCTTGTTTCACTTGATCCCCACAACAAAAAGCCCAGGGAATGAGTTGCCATGCAAGCGGAATTGATTGTCGATGCCCGAAACGGGGTCGGTGAAAGCCCGGTCTGGGTCCCTGAGGAAAATGCCCTGTACTGGGTTGATATTCCCGCCGGGGGCCTGCAACGCTGGAGTGCCGAAACCGGCCATGTCGAGGCCTGGACGGCACCGGAAATGCTCGCCTGCATCGCGCGTCACCGCGATGGCAGCTGGGTCGCCGGGATGGAAAGCGGATTCTTCCGCCTCCAGCCGCACAACGACGGCAGCCTCGACAGCGAGCTGCTGGCGCACGTCAATCACCCCCGCACCGACATGCGCCTCAACGACGGTCGCTGCGACCGTCAGGGGCGTTTCTGGGCCGGCAGCATGGTGCTGAACATGGGCGCCAACGCGGCCGAGGGCGCATTGTATCGCTACGCCAAAGGTCAACGCGGGCCGCTCAACGCCCTACTCTCCGGCTTCATCGTCCCCAACGGCCTGGGTTTCAGCCCGGACGGGCGCACGATGTACCTGTCTGACTCGCATCCCTTGGCCCAGCAAATCTGGGCCTTCGATTACGACATCGACAGCGGCACACCGACAAACCGTCGGCTGTTCGTCGACATGAATCACTTCTGCGGTCGCCCCGATGGCGCCGCCGTGGACGCCGAAGGTTGCTATTGGATTTGCGCCAACGACGCCGGGCTGATTCACCGTTTCACCCCCGACGGACGCCTGGACCGCTCCCTTGTCGTACCGGTGAAAAAACCGACCATGTGCGCCTTCGGCGGCAGTCGGCTGGACACCCTGTTCGTGACCTCGATTCGCCCCGGTGACGACCATGATGATCAGTCATTGGCGGGCGGCGTGTTCGCCCTTGACCCGGGTGTGAGAGGCCTGCCGGAGCCATGCTTTAACGATCACTTGTAGGCGCCGGCTTGCCGGCGACGGCGCCCTTGAGATCGCCATCGCCGGCAAGCCGCCTCCTACAGGTACTCCACGCATTCACTGATCTCGCGGGTCAACATGACGCCAACACTGCTCGAACTCGAAGACGACCTGACCCACCTCACCCTCGCCCCCGAACTCGGCGGCAGCCTCGTCAACTGGACCGTGCGCAGCACCGGTCAGCCGCTGTTGCGCCACACTGACGCTCACGCGCTGCACACCGGTCTGCCCGGCAAACTCGGCTGTTTTCCCCTGGTGCCATGGTCCAACCGCATTTCCGACGGTGGTTTCGATCGTCCGGACGGCTGGCTTGCGCTCGAGCCCAACAGCCTCACCGATCCTCTGCCGATTCACGGCAGCGCCTGGCAGCAGCCATGGCAGGTGGTTTCGCAAACGCGTGATGAAGTGGTTCTGCAACTCGACAGCACCACGCCGTTCGCCTATCGCGCCCGACAGCGGTTTCATTTGAGCGCGGGCAAACTGACTATCGAGTTGCACGTCACCCATCTGGCCGAGCGTGCCGCGTGGCATGGTTTGGGGTTGCATCCGTACCTGCCGCGCACCGCCGGCACACGGCTACAGGCCAAGGCTGAGCAAGTCTGGTTGTGCGACGCATCGAAACTGCCGACCCGACTCGATTCGTTGCCTGCCGAATGGGATTTTCGCGAACTCAAGACTCTGCCCGACACGCTGGTCGACAACGGTTTCTGCCAATGGGATGGGCATTGCCTGATCCAGCAACCCGACCTCGGTTATGAACTGGAATGCCAGGCCAGCGGCAGCGATTACTACCTGCTCTACTGCCCGGTGGACCTGGCGTTTTTCTGCATCGAACCGGTGAGCCATCCGGTCAATGCGCACCACTTGCCCGGTCGGCCGGGATTGGTGTTGCTGGAGCAGGGTCAAACCGCCGAGCTGGGTTTCAGCCTGCAATACCGCGCCTACCCCAATAACTGACTCAGTACAGCGCGCAACTTGCCGGGTTTGACCGGTTTGTTCAGCAACGGCGCATCCAGTCGCTGCAAGGAGCGCCGGCACTGATCGGTGCGGTCCGCAGTGATGATCACCGCCGGAATGGTCTGGCTGAAATGCTCGCGTAAATGCCGCACCACCTCACACCCCACCACCCCGTGATCGAGGTGATAGTCCGCCAGAATCAGTTCCGGCGCCTGGCCCTGCAACGCGGCCAGTGCCGAGGTTTCGTCGGTGGCGACGACCACTTCGCAGCCCCACTGCCCGAGCAACGCGCTCATGCTTTGCAGAATGCTGACCTCGTTGTCCAGCACCAGCAAACGCCGGCCCGGCAACGGATTGCCGGTGCCCGGCAGGGGCGCTGCGAGGCTGATGGGTAACGGCACCTCACGGGAAATCGGCACCTCAATGCTGAACATTGAGCCGCGACCCGGCAACGAATGCACCTGGATCCGGTAGTCGAGGATCTTCGCGATGCGCTCGACGATCGCCAGCCCCAGTCCCACGCCTTTTCGGTCGGCGGCACGGCCGACGTCCAGTTGATTGAACTCGAGGAAGATCGAGTCGAGGCGATCCGCCGGGATCCCGCGCCCGGTGTCCCAGACTTCCAGACGCAGCCAGTCGCCGCGCCGCCGGGCGCCGAGCAAAATGCTGCCCTGATCGGTGTAGCGGCAGGCATTGCTGAGGAAGTTGCGCAGGATCCGCGTCATCAGCCGCAAGTCGGTGCGTATGGCGAAATCGCCCATGTGCACGCGCAAACGCAAGCCGGCCGCGTCGGCCACTGACCGGAACTCGGACACCAGCGGCCCGAGCAATTCATCGAGGCGATACAACGCGACATCCGGTTTGACCGCAGCCTGATCGAGCCGGGAGATGTCCAGCAAATCGGTGAGCAAATCTTCCGCCCCTTCCAGGGCCTGATGTGTGCGTTCGACCAGCACCTGTTCGACGTCCGGCAGTTTGCGTTCACGCAAGGTCGAAATCAGCAAACGTGCGGCGTTGAGCGGTTGCAGCAGGTCATGACTGGCGGCGGCGAGGTATTTGTCCTTGCTGCGATTGGCGGCCTCGGCGGCGTCACGGGCATCGCGCAAGGCCTCAGTGATCTGTTTGCGCTGGGTGATCTGTTGCTGCAGGTTGCGGTTGGCTTCGAGCAATTCGTCGGTGCGCGCAGTGACACGTTGTTCCAGCTCGTCGTTGAGCTGTTGCAGCCGTTGCTGGGCCTGTTTGCGTTCAGTGATGTCAGCGACAAAACCCTCCACCAGCGCCTCTTGATCGGGCTTGAGCAGCAGGTTCATCAGCACGTCGAGGCTGCTGCCGTCCTTGCGCCGCAACTGGGTTTCATAGCCGTTCAGACTGCCCTGATGCCTGAGCATCTCACCGATGTTTTCCAGTTCCCGGGCACCACCGACAAACAGGTTGCTCGCCAGATCCGCCAGGGAAAACAGCACGTCCTGAGGACTTTCATAACCCAGCATCCGCGCCAGCGCCGGGTTGGCGGCGCGCATGCCTTCGAGCAGGCTGGCCTGGAAGATCCCGTGCACCGCATTTTCGAACAGCCACTTGTAGCGATTGCGCTCGGCTTCGAGCTCGTCGAGGCGCGCGGCAAGTTCCGGGTAATGGCTCTTGCGCGCCGAGTGACTGCCTAATCCGAGTAACCCGGCCAGCGCACGTTGTTGTTCGTCAGAGGGCTTCGCCATAGACGACCTCGACATCACGCTGACTGGATTCGCGAGGGTTGGTCAGGATGCACGGATCGTGCATGGCATGTTGCGACAGGAACGGGATGTCCGCCGTGCTGACGCCGTGCAAGCCAAGGGTTTCATGGAAGCCGATCGCATGTTTCAACGCGATCAGATGCTCCACCAGACGCCCGCAAATCTGACGGTGATTGAGGCCACGGCAATCGATGCCGAACGTCTCGGCAATCACCTTGAACCGTTCCGGCGCGGAGCTGTAATTGAACGCCACCACGTGCTCCACCAGCACCGCGTTGCACAGGCCATGGGGCAAATCGAGGAAGCCACCGAGGCTGTGGGACATGGCGTGCACCGCGCCGAGGATCGCGTTGGAGAACGCCAGCCCGGCCTGCATGCTGCCGAGCATGATTTTCTCGCGCAGGGCGATGTCGCTCGGGTTGGCGATCATCTGCACCAGGTTGCCGTTGATCAGGCGCATGGCTTCCAGCGCATGCGGGTCGGTCAATGGCCCGTGGCCGGTGGCCACGAAGGCTTCGATGGCATGCACCAACGCGTCGATACCGGTACAGGCCGAGAGGAACGGGTCCATGCTCAGGGTGGTTTCCGGGTCGATCAGCGACACGTCCGGCACCACCGCTTTGCTGACGATGGAGAACTTCATGCGTTCTTGCTGGTTGGAGATGATCACGAATTGCGAGACGTCCGCCGAGGTGCCGGCGGTGGTCGGGATCAGGATCAGCGGCGGGCTGGGCACGCGGATGGTGTCCACCCCTTCGAACTCGAGGATGCTGCGCCCGTGAGCGACGACAATGCCGATGCCCTTGCCGCAATCCATCGGGCTGCCGCCACCGACGGCGACGATTACGTCGCAGTGGTTTTCCCGGTACAACTCGGCACCGAGCATGACTTCCTCGACCCGTGGGTTGGGTGAAACGTCGCTGTACAGGAAGTAATCGATGCCCTGGGCTTGCAGGCTGGCCTCGACATCGGCGACCCAACCGGCGGCGATCACACCGGGATCGCTGACCACCAGGACCTTACGCGCACCAAAGGTCTTGGCATAGTTGCCGACGTTGTGCCGGCAACCGGCACCAAAGATGATTTCAGGCGAAACGAATTTACGTAGCTGGCTGAGACTATGGCTCATTGGAAAGCCTGTTTTTTATTGTTTTGAAAGGTAAAGCCACACTAACCCATCTCGCTGCGAATGCAATCAGACCTATGGGTACACCGCAGATCCTCTGTAGGAGCCGGCTTGCCGGCGATGGCGGCCGCAGCAGCGACGCATGGCTCACGGGCCTCATCGCCAGCAAGCTGGCTCCTACAAGGCGATGTGTGCAGGGTGGGCTATCCGCGATAAATCAATCGCGAGGCCTTTTCATTGCGCAGCGTCAGGTGCTCCATGCCCTGCCCCGGTGCATCGGCTTCTTCGCGGGCCTTGAGGATCACGCCGTGGTGCGGGGACTTGCTGCACACCGGGTCGGCATTGGCGGCATCGCCGGTGAGCATGAACGCCTGGCAGCGGCAGCCACCGAGATCTTTGTGCTTTTCATCGCAGGAGCGGCACGGCTCCTTCATCCAGTCGTCGCCGCGGAAACGGTTGAAACCGAAGGAGTCGGTCCAGATGTGTTCGATGCTGTGCTCGCGCACATTCGGGAACGTCACCGGCAATTGCCGGGCGCTGTGGCAGGGCAACGCCGTGCCGTCCGGGGTGATGTCGAGAAACAGATTGGCCCAGCCGTTCATGCAGGTCTTGGGGCGTTCTTCGTAGTAATCCGGGGTGACGAAAATCAGCTTGCACGGATGGCCCTGCGCCTCAAGCCGTTCACGGTATTCATTGGTGATGCGTTCGGCGCGCTGCAATTGCTCGCGGGTCGGCAACAGGCCCACGCGGTTGAGCTCGGCCCACCCATAGAACTGACACGTCGCCAGTTCGACGAAATCCGCTTCCAGCTCCAGGCACAACTCGATGATGCGGTCGATGCGGTCAATGTTGTGCCGATGGGTGACGAAGTTCAGCACCATCGGGTAACCCTGGGCTTTCACTGCGCGGGCCATGGCGAGCTTCTGTGCGAATGCCTTGCGCGAGCCGGCGAGCATGTTGTTGACCGCTTCGTCGGCGGCCTGAAAGCTGATCTGGATATGGTCGAGCCCGGCGACCTTGAAATCATGGACTTTCTGTTCGGTCAGGCCGATGCCCGAGGTGATCAGGTTGGTGTAGTAACCCATGTCTCGTGCGGCTTTGATCAACTCCGCCAAATCCTGGCGCACCAACGGTTCACCACCGGAAAAGCCCAGTTGCGCGGCGCCCATTTCACGCGCCTCACGGAACACGCGAATCCATTCTTCGGTACTCAACTCCGCGCCTTGCTGGGCGAAATCCAGTGGATTGGAGCAATACGGGCATTGCAACGGACAACGATAAGTCAGCTCCGCCAACAGCCACAACGGCGGCCCCGGCGGCGACTCATTCGATCCAGAATTGAGCATAGGCCACCTCCAGAAACGCCAGCACATCCTCGTCGATCCCCGGCACACCGGGGGAACTCGCGGAGAGTAAATCAATGATCGCCGCCACACTGCGCTGACCGTCCAGCAGATCGAGAATCTGCCCGGCACTGGCGTTGAGTTTGATCATGCCTTCGGGATACAACAGCACATGGCAGTCCTGACGCGGTTCCCACTGCAAGCGAAAGCCTTGGCGCAACGCGGGTGACTGCGCACGCTTGATCAGGCTCACAGGGCGATCCCCCGATGCCAGACGCGATGGGTCGTCACCGTGTGATACGGCGGGCGTTGCAGCTCGTAGGCCATGCTCATGGCGTCGAGCATGCTCCACAGCACGTCGAGCTTGAACTGGAGGATTTCCAGCATTCGCTGCTGGCCTTCGACGGTGACGTAATGCGCCAGGGTAATGCGCAAACCGTGCTCGACATCACGCCGCGCCTGACTCAGGCGCGTGCGGAAATAGTCGTAACCGGCGACGTCGATCCATGGGTAATGCGTTGGC
The DNA here is from genome assembly GCF_045447035.1 of Pseudomonas sp. O230. Taxonomy (NCBI): domain Bacteria; kingdom Pseudomonadati; phylum Pseudomonadota; class Gammaproteobacteria; order Pseudomonadales; family Pseudomonadaceae; genus Pseudomonas; species Pseudomonas sp. O230. The sequence goes on from NZ_JBJGXN010000009.1 coordinate 286,394, forward strand.
CAGGCGTCGAGCCGCGATTGGTGGATCTGCGGGGCGAACAGCTCGGTCAGCGAACTGCTGGCCGCTTCCTGCCAGCAGGCGCGCCGGGCGAAATTGACGTAGGCGTCCACGGCGAAACGGACGCCGGGCAATACCAGCTCCTGGGACAGAATCTGTTCGCGATCCAGGCCCACCGCTTCACCGAGACGCAGCCAGGCTTCGATGCCGCCTTCGCTGCCGGGCACACCGTCGTGGTCGAGAATCCTTTGCAACCATTCGCGGCGCACGTCACGGTCCGGGCAATTGGCCAGGATGGCGGCATCCTTGAGCGGAATGTTGATCTGGTAGTAGAAACGGTTGGCGACCCAGCCTTGAATCTGCTCGCGGGTAGCGCGACCGGCGTACATGGCTTGGTGGAACGGGTGATGGATGTGGTAGTACGCGCCTTTGGCGCGCAGGGCGGCTTCGAATTCGCTGGGGGTCAGCGGGGTGTCGGTCATTGCGGGGCTCCGGGAAAGCTGCTGTGTCTGGTCTGGCCTCATCGCTGGCAAGCCAGCTCCCACAGGTTTTTGTGTACACCGCAGAACCTTGTGGGAGCTGGCTTGCCAGCGATGGGGCCCGCGGCTACAACTCAATACTCATGCCGTCATAGGCCACTTCGATCCCGCGCCGCTCCAGCAACGCCCGCTCAGCCGAGTCCTCATCGAGGATCGGATTGGTGTTGTTGATGTGGATCAGCACCTTGCGCTGGCGGCTGAAACCCTCCAGCACTTCAAGCATGCCGCCCGGTCCGCTTTGCGGCAGGTGGCCCATTTCACTGCCCAGGCTCTGGCCGACTTCACACACGCGCATTTCGTCATCGCGCCACAAGGTGCCATCGAGTAACAGGCAATCGGCACGTTGCATCCAGCTCAACACCTCGTCGTCGATTTGCCCAAGGCCCGGCGCATAGAACAGCGACGCGCCAGTGCGCAGGTCTTCGATGAACAGACCAATGGTGTCACCCGGTTGCGGATTGCCACGATTGGGCGAATACGGCGGCGCGTTGCTGACCAACGGAATCGCCCGAAACTGCAAATGGCTGCACGCCGCGATACTGAACGGCTCGCGGTCCAGCCCCACGGGTTGCCACTGCAAGCCGCCGTTCCAATGCTTGAGCATGGTGAACAACGGGAAACCGCTGCTCAGGTCGTCATGAACCCGCTCGGTGCACCACACCGAATGCGGGCAGCCTTCGCGCAGGCTCAGCAGGCCGGTGCAGTGGTCGATCTGGCTGTCCATCAGGACCACGCCGGTAATCGCCGTGTCGCGCAAGCGGCGGGCCGGTTGTAGCGGCGCGAAACTCTCGAGTTGCGCGCGGATGTCCGGGGAAGCATTGCACAGCACCCAGTCCACACCGTTGTCGCTCAGGGCAATTGAGGACTGCGTGCGCCGTTGCGCGCGCAGGCTGCCATTGCGCATACCGGCGCACTGGCGGCAGTTGCAGTTCCATTGCGGAAAACCACCGCCAGCGGCGGAACCGAGAACGCGGATGTGCATGGGCGATGCTCCAGAAGGCAGGCCCGGCCAACTCAGCGGCTGGCCGGGTGGACGATCAACGGTTGGCGAAATACATCGTCACTTCGAAGCCAATGCGCAGATCGGTAAACGCGGGTTTAGTCCACATGGGTCATTCCTCTTCTTGTGCCGGACGATTCCGGTAAAGCCATTAATGCACGAGGCGGCAGGCGTCCGAATGCTACTTTCGAAGGAGGTTGTGGGGTGCGTTGGTAGGGGGGGTTGCGCCGTCTTCAAATACACACAAAACCAATGTGGGAGCGAGCCTGCTCGCGATGAAGCCAGCACATTCAACATGGATGTTGGATGTCAGACCGCTATCGCGAGCAGGCTCGCTCCCACAAGGTTTTACGTTGACTTTCCGGGGGCTTAGAAGAAGCCCAGCGGATTGATGTCGTAGCTCACCAGCAGGTTTTTGGTCTGCTGATAATGGTCGAGCATCATCTTGTGGTTTTCACGGCCGACACCGGATTTCTTGTAGCCACCGAACGCGGCATGCGCCGGGTACAGGTGGTAGCAGTTGGTCCACACGCGACCGGCCTTGATCGCCCGGCCCATGCGGTACGCGCGGTTGATGTCGCGAGTCCACAGGCCGGCACCGAGGCCGAACTCGCTGTCGTTGGCAATCGCCAGGGCTTCGGCTTCGTCCTTGAACGTGGTGATGCCCACCACCGGACCGAAGATTTCTTCCTGGAACACGCGCATCTTGTTGTGGCCCTTGAGCAGGGTCGGCTGGATGTAGTAACCCGTCGACAAGTCGCCCTCCAGACGTTCCGCCGCGCCGCCGGTGAGCAGCTCGGCGCCCTCCTCCTGGGCGATCTTCAGGTACGAGAGAATCTTGTCGTATTGCTGCTCCGACGCCTGGGCGCCGACCATGGTTTCCGTGTCCAGCGGGTCGCCGCGCTTGATCTTGGCGATCTTCTTCATCACCACTTTCATGAAGTCGTCGTAGATCGATTCCTGCACCAGCGCTCGTGATGGGCAGGTGCAGACTTCGCCCTGGTTAAAGAAGGCGAGCACCAGGCCTTCGGCGGCTTTCTCGATGAACTGCGGCTCGGCGTTCATGATGTCTTCGAAGAAGATGTTCGGCGACTTGCCGCCCAGTTCAACGGTGCTTGGAATGATGTTCTCGGCCGCGCATTTCATGATGTGCGCACCAATCGGGGTGGAACCGGTGAAGGCGATCTTGGCGATGCGTTTGCTGGTGGCCAGCGCCTCACCGGCTTCGCGACCGAAACCTTGCACGATGTTCAGCACGCCGGCCGGCAGCAAGTCGGCGATCAGTTCGGCGAAAATCATGATCGACAACGGCGTCTGTTCGGCCGGTTTGAGCACGACGCAGTTACCGGCCGCCAGGGCTGGCGCGAGTTTCCACGCGGCCATCAGCAACGGGAAGTTCCACGGAATGATCTGCCCGACCACGCCCAATGGCTCATGGAAATGGTAGGCGGTGGTCAGCTCGTTGATCTCGGCGGCGCCGCCTTCCTGCGCGCGGATGCAGCCGGCGAAGTAGCGGAAATGGTCGGCGGCCAGCGGCACGTCGGCGTTCAGGGTTTCGCGCACGGCTTTGCCGTTGTCCCAGGTTTCGGTGACAGCGAGAATTTCGAGGTTTTGTTCAATGCGATCAGCGATTTTCAGCAACACCAACGAGCGGTCCTGCGCCGAGGTTTTGCCCCAGGCATCGGCAGCGGCGTGGGCGGCGTCGAGGGCCTTGTCGATGTCGGCGGCGCTGGAGCGCGGGAACTCAGCGATCACTTCACCGTTCACCGGCGAGGTGTTGGTGAAGTACTCGCCATTGACCGGCGCGACGAACTCGCCGCCGATGAAGTTGCCGTAGCGCGCCTTGAACGTCACGACGGCGCCAGGTGTTCCGGGTTGTGCGTAGATCATGGTGAGCCTCTGTCTGGGTCGATGCCTGTCGGGCAAACAGGCGATGAACCGATAGTAGAGAGCCCCGCGTGCCGAACGAATGCGCCGTTGGCAGGGGGGTTCTCGTTATTTGGTCGTAGGTTTGCGCGAATCCCCCTGTCGGAGGGGCGGTGGGCTGAAGGTCAGTGTTTGGCGACCAGGTCTTTCGGCAACTTGAAGGTCCAGAGCATGCCGCCCTGGTTGAAGTCCTTGATGCGCTTGGCCACTTCGCCGCCCCACAGCGGCACGGCGCCACCCCAACCGGACAGCACCGAGACGTACTGCTCGCCGTCCATTTCCCAGGTCACGGGCGAACCGAGCACACCGGAGCCGGTCTGGAATTCCCAGACTTTCTCGCCGGTTTTGGCATTGAACGCCTGGAGGAAACCTTCCGGCGTGCCGGTGAACACCAGGTTGCCTTTGGTGGTCAGCACCCCGCCCCACAGCGGCGCGTAGTTCTTGTGGCGCCAGACTTCCTTGCCGGTTTTCGGGTCGATGGCGCGCAGCACGCCGATGTAGTCTTCGTTCAAGGGCTTGATGGTGAAACCGGCACCGAGGAACGCCGCGCCTTTCTTGTAGGCGATGCCTTCGTTCCAGATGTCCATGCCCCACTCGTTGGACGGTACGTAGAACAACCCGGTGTCCTTGTTGTAGGCCATCGGCATCCAGTTTTTCGCGCCGAGGAACGCCGGGGCGACGAACACCGAACTGCCCTTGGCTTCGGTGCCCGGTGCGCCCGGACGGCTGGCTTCGTTGTAGATCGGCCGGCCGTCTTTATCCAGCCCGGTGGCCCAGGTGATCTTGTCCACGAACGGGAAGCCGCGAATGAATTTGCCGTTGGTGCGGTCCAGCACATAGAAGAAACCGTTACGGTCGGCGGTCGCGGCGGCTTTGATTTCTTTACCGCCTTCGGTGTAGTTGAACGACACCAGTTCGTTCACGCCGTCATAGTCCCAGCCGTCGTGGGGTGTGCTCTGGAAGTGCCATTTGATCGTGCCGTCGTCCGGGTTCAGCGCCAGACGCGAGGATGAGTAAAGGTTGTCGCCAGGACGCAGGTGCGAGTTCCATGGCGCCGGGTTGCCGGTGCCGAACAGCAGCAGATTGGTTTCCGGATCGTAGTAACCGCCAAGCCACGGTGCCGCGCCGCCGGTTTTCCACAGATCCCCGGGCCAGGTCTTGCCCGCTTCGCCACCGGAAATACCGTTCTCTACGGCTTTGCCGTCCTTGTAGACGTAGCCCATGTGGCCTTCGACGGTCGGGCGGGTCCACAGCAGATCACCATTTTTCGGGTCATAGGCTTCGATCTTGCCCACCACGCCGAACTCGCCACCGGCCACGCCGGTAATCAGTTTGCCGTTGATCACCAGCGGCGCGGCGCTGATGGAATAGCCTTCCTTGTGGTCGGCGACTTTCTTGCTCCACACCACCTTGCCGGTGTCTTTGTTCAGGGCCACGAGTTTGGCGTCGAGGGTGCCGAAGAACACCAGGTCGCCGTACAGTGCCACGCCCCGGTTGATCACGTCGCAGCACGGGCGGATGTCATCGGGCAGCCGCGCATCGTATTGCCAGAGTTTCTTGCCAGTGCGCGCGTCCACCGCAAACACCCGCGAGTAGGAGCCGGTCATGTACATCACGCCGTCCTTGATCATCGGCTGTGCTTGCTGACCGCGTTGTTTTTCGCCGCCGAAGGAGAAGGCCCAGACCGGCCGCAAGTCCTTCACGTTGTTGACGTTGAGGGTGTCGAGCGGGCTGTAGCGCTGGCCCTGGACGCCCAGACCATTGGTGACGATCTGCTCCGGGTTTTTGGGGTCCTGGAGAATGTCCTGGTCGGTGACGCCGGCCAATGCCGAGCCGGACAACAGCATGGCACTGAGCAACAGGCTCAAGACGAAGGGTTGGCGACGTGCGGGTTGGGTCATGACGGCTGCCTCTGCGGTTTTTGTTGTACCCGGGAAATTTTCCCGGTCTGGTGCAGATTCTTGGGCGCAGCCGCCGTTGCAACAATTGCCCGCAGTGCTGAGATTGCTAGTTCCTTAGTATCGGGTCGGACATCGAATGTGTGATTCACACAACCCTGTAGGAGCCAGCTTGCTGGCGATGGCGGTGTGACTGATACACCGCGTCGCCTGGATCGCCAGCAAGCTGGCTCCTACAGGGGATGGGTGTTGGTCATTTGTTTGCGGCGGAGTCGATTCGGGTCATCTGTGATCGCTCATAGTGCGGGTACAAATGACTGACGCTGCGGATCAGCTCATAGCGACTCAGGCTGATCCCGGCGAACCGTTCGGGAATGGGGCTGCGGATCATCTCGGCCATGTCACTGCCGTTGGCAGCGCCGTCGCGCATGAGTTGGTCGAGCCAGCTGAGGTAATCACGCATTTGTTCGAGCGGTTTTGTGTCCGTAGCAACCGGGCCGTGGCCGGGGACGATGAGCGTCCACGGCAAACCTTGCAGCGTGGCAATGTCCGCCAGCCACACCGACAATCCCGGACTGTTGGGCGTGGTCAGCGCCCGCTGATAAAACACCAGATCCCCGGCAAACAGCACGCCGGTTGTCTGGTCGAGAATAGCCAGATCCGCGCCCGTGTGCCCACCCAGGCTCAGCAGGCGCAGATCGTGATTCCCAAAAGTTCGCACGCCCGGCGTCAGCGTCTCGGTCGGCAACACCACCTCAGTGCCACGCATCCAGTCGCCCACCAGCCGGTACATGTTCTCGGCCATGGCGTCGCCCTGCTGCTTCAACAGCTCGGCTGTACCGCCCAACGCGCCGATCGGCACGTCGCGGAAGGCCTGATTGCCCAGCACATGATCGGGATGATGATGGGTCAGCAGCACCTCGATCACCGGTTTGTCGGTGGTCGCGGCAATTGCTTTGCGCATCGCTTCGCCGTATCGCCTGGACGGCCCGGTGTCGATCACCACCACACCGCGTTCGGTGACGATGAACGCGGTGTTGACGATGTTGCCCCCGTTGCCCTTGGCAAAATTGTCGGTGCTGCCTTCCAGCAGCCAGGTGTCTGCGGCGATCTGCCGGGGCTTGAGTGAATAGTCGAGATCGGCCAGCGCAGGAAGGCTCAGGCTCATGAACAACAGCAGCATCCAGCGCATCGCGCGCTCCTTTGAGTCAGGGTATGGCCGCATCGAATTCGTTGCCGCTGTTGTCGCGCAGCAACAAGCGCGTCTGCCCTGCCCCTTCGATGTCGAACGCCAGGCTGGGGTTTTCGCTGACGGCGGGAAACAGTTCGAGCCGGGCCAGCAACTGATCGTTGTGATCGCGCAGCTCGGCATGGTTGATGAAGAATTCCGGGATGCCGCCGACCATGCCGTTGTCCATCGGGTGGGCGACCTGCAAGCGCAAGCGGCTGAATTCACCACGGGGATAACGCCCGCCGAGGACTTCGCCAATGTGCTCTTCCCAGCCCGGTTGAGTGCGCACCACGCTGGGCGCCGTGCATCCACTGCCCGCCGCATCGATCAGGGTCGAGCCGACATGCCACAGCCCATCGCGGGTCAGGACCGCTGCACGCAACGGCGTGGCTTGTTCGATACGAATGCGGATCGACAGCCACGGCAGCACGCGATCCAGCGGCTGAAAATCGACAATTTTCGGTAACGGATTGAGCTCGGCCCACGCAAGAATTTTCACCACTTCGCCCTTGAACGCCCGGGCGTCGATTTCCAGCGGCACTTGCCGGGCGTCTTCAGCGAACGGCGGCGCCAGCAGCTTGACCCGCTCGTCGAACACGAACGGCGCATCGCCGAGCATTTGCTTGTGATAGAAGGCCCACATCACCGACGGCACCGGGTCTTTGCCCGGTTCGATGGCTGCCGCGTGCGCGGCCAAGGGTAGCCAGCAGGCCAACAGGCAACATGCGCTCCAGTTCACTGTTGATACATCTCCGGGACGTCATAGCGCAGGCCGTATCGGGCATAAATAGCTTTGACCGAGCCTTCACGGATCAGGGTTTCCAGGGCTTCTTCCACGGCATAGGACAATTGACGATTGCTCTCGTGCACCGCCATGCCGATCTCCCAGAGTTGCTTGCCCATGTTCGGATAGGCGTTTTCCGCCAGCGCGAGTTGCGGGTCCGCCGCCTCGTGAACCTGCCAGTCGATCTCGCCGCGCATGGCCATGACCGCGTCGACTTCACCGGCCTTCATGGCCGCAAACGCCTGAGGCACGCCGGGGTAGTGGCGGGTTTTGCCGGCGAGCATGCCGTTGAATACCGAGGTCAGGTAGAACGACGGTACGCTGTCCACCTCGACGCCGATCGGGTGGTGCTCGAACACCGCGACGCTGGCCACCGATTCCAGCCGACGGCGGTCATAGGCGACTTGCCATTGTTCGTTCTGGTACGGACCGAACATCACCACGTGGCCGTTTTCCAGTTCACCCAGTTCGTTGCGCTTGCGCGCGTAATCCTGGTCATAGGGCACGCGCATCATCAGGTCGGCCAGTTGCAGATCGTGCAACTGGCTGGCGCGCCAGATGTAGTCGCGCAGGTCGTCGTCGAGCTTCTCGCCGGCAGGCGCCCAGATCAGTTTCAAGTGCACGCCAAGGGCTTTGGCCAAGGCTTCGGCCAGTTCGACATCGACGCCACGAGGCTGGCCGGCGCCTTCGAAACTGTAGGGAGCGAAGTCTTTGTAGACCGCCACTTTCAGCTCCCCGGCGGCGATCATTTCGTCATAGGTACGGACCTGCGCCTGCACCGCCTGGCAGCACAGCAACACAGCGCTGATCAACACAGCGAGCAGGCGCATGGATTACTCCTCGACGTGAACGCTGTCCAGGTAAGAGCGCACGGCCCACAAGGCTTCCTGGCTCAGGTAATCAGCCATTTTCGGCATGTACACCCGACCGTCCCTTACGGCGCCGTGGCGGACCCGTTCGACGAACCATTCGTCACCGGCCTCGCCGACGTCGAGCATGCGCAAATCGGGGGCGATGCCGCCCGATTTGGCTTCCAGGCCATGACAGGCCGCGCAGTTCTGGTTGTAGGCCGATGAGCCGATCTCGACGGCTTTATCGTGCTCCGGGGAAGTGCGGTAAGGGTTCACCGCCGCCCACCCATCGCCATCGACCTGCACGCCGGCGTCCTTGATCGGGGTCAGTCCCTTGGTTTCGACGGCTTGTGGCACCACGTTGCCGTGGGCCCAGACCGAACCTGCGCTGATAAAGCCGGCCAGCAGTCCGGCAACGAGCAAGGCGTTGCGTTTTGTTGTCATTGTTATGCCCTCAGGATTGCACGCAAAACCTCTTGGCAGAGGCTATGGCAACCATCTTAGGAAGCGTTTGACGCAAGCCCCATGCTGCTTTGGTGGCCGCCACCCAGTACCTTGGTAGTAGGGCTTGTGGCGCACACCTAAATCAGGCGCCGCCTGGGAAATATTCCCGGCAACAGCGGGACTTTTTCCGTATTCGCCACCCCGTCGGACGCACCACCCTGTGCAGGCCAAAACCTCCACTGGGAACTGCAACCATGACAATAAGATCGCTACCCGCCCTTTCCCCTTTGACCCTCGCCGTGCAAGCCTTTTTGCTGGTGAGCAGCCTGTCCCTGAGCGCTGCCAGCCAAGCCGCGACCGAACCGGCGAAGCCGACGCACAACGTGAGCTGGGAAGACATTGCCAACGATCACCTGACCACCAAGGACGTTCTGCAATACGGCATGGGCACCAACGCCCAGCGCTGGAGCCCGCTCGCTGAGGTCAACGACAAGAACGTATTCAAACTGACGCCGGCCTGGTCCTATTCGTTTGGCGACGAGAAGCAGCGCGGCCAGGAATCCCAGGCCATCGTCAGTGACGGCGTGGTCTACGTCACCGGTTCGTACTCGCGGGTGTTTGCCCTCGACGCCAAGACCGGCAAGCGCCTGTGGACTTATAACCATCGCCTGCCGGACAACATTCGCCCGTGCTGCGATGTGGTCAATCGCGGGGCGGCGATTTATGGCGACAAGATCTACTTCGGTACCCTCGACGCACGCCTGATCGCGCTGGACAAGAACACCGGCAAAGTGGTGTGGAACAAAAAATTCGGTGACCACGCCGCCGGCTACACCATGACCGGCGCTCCCGTGCTGATCAAAGACAAGAGCAGCGGCAAGGTGCTGCTGATTCATGGCAGTTCCGGCGATGAGTTCGGCGTGGTCGGGCAACTGTTTGCCCGCGACCCGGACACCGGCGAAGAAGTGTGGATGCGCCCCTTCGTCGAAGGCCACATGGGCCGCTTGAACGGCAAGGACAGCACGCCGACCGGCGACGTCAAGGCACCGTCCTGGCCGAACGATCCGACCACCGAAACCGGCAAGGTCGAAGCCTGGAGCCACGGCGGTGGTGCCCCTTGGCAAAGCGCCAGTTTCGATCCGGAAACCAATACGATCATCGTCGGCGCCGGCAACCCTGGCCCATGGAACACCTGGGCGCGAACCGCCAAGGACGGCAACCCGCACGATTACGACAGCCTCTACACCTCGGGCCAGGTCGGCGTCGACCCGAGCACCGGCGAGGTGAAATGGTTCTACCAGCACACGCCGAACGATGCCTGGGATTTCTCCGGTAACAACGAACTGGTGCTGTTCGACTACAAGGACAAGGACGGTAAAACGGTCAAGGCCACCGGCCATGCGGACCGCAACGGCTTCTTCTACGTGGTCGACCGCAACAACGGCAAATTGCAGAACGCCTTCCCCTTCGTCGACAACATCACCTGGGCCAGCCACATCGACCTGAAGACCGGGCGGCCGGTCGAGAACGAAGGCCAGCGCCCAGCGAAACCGCTGCCGGGCGAAACCAAAGGCAAACCGGTTGAAGTTTCGCCGCCGTTCCTTGGCGGCAAGAACTGGAACCCGATGGCCTACAGCCAGGACACCGGGCTGTTCTACATTCCGGGCAACCAATGGAAAGAGGAATACTGGACCGAAGAGGTCAGCTACAAGAAAGGTTCGGCCTATCTGGGCATGGGGTTCCGCATCAAGCGCATGTACGACGATCACGTCGGCACCTTGCGTGCGATGAACCCGACCACGGGCAAAGTGGTGTGGGAGCACAAGGAGGCGCTGCCACTGTGGGCCGGCGTGCTGGCGACCAAAGGCAACCTGGTATTCACCGGCACCGGCGACGGTTTCTTCAAGGCCTTCGACGCGAAAACCGGCAAGGAGCTGTGGAAGTTCCAGACCGGCAGCGGCATCGTCTCGCCGCCGATCACCTGGGAACAGGACGGCGAGCAGTACATCGGCGTGACCGTCGGCTATGGCGGCGCGGTGCCGTTGTGGGGCGGCGACATGGCCGAGCTGACCAAACCGGTGGCTCAGGGCGGGTCGTTCTGGGTGTTCAAGATTCCGAGCTGGGATAACCAGACCGCGAAACGCTGATTGCCCCATCGCCAGCAAGCCGGCTCCTACAGATTCACGCGACCTGCAGGAGCCAGCTTGCTGGCGATAGCGCCCTCCCACTCGATGAGACCTGCGCCATGAAATACCTGCCTCTTTTACTACTACTGACCACACTCCCTGCCTTCGCCACCGATGACGGCGACGACGCCCCGTTGATCATCAACGGCTGCACCCTCGCCGAGCACAGCCAATGCCCCGGCGCCAATCTCAAAGGCGCCAATCTGAGCAATCAAGACCTGCGCAACATGAACCTCAGCGGCGCCGACCTGCGCGATGCCGACTTGCGCCACGCCCGCCTCGACCTCGCCAATCTGGAAAAAGCCCAACTGCAAGGCGCCAACCTGACCCGCGCCAGCCTGCAGCAAAGCAACCTGCGCCTGGCCGACTTCAGCGGCGCCACGCTGATGGCGATTCAGGGTTGGGGCCTGTTTGCCCAGGGCGCGCAGTTTCAGGACGCCAACCTCACTGGCGCCTACCTGCAATTCGCCCGCCTCTCCGGGGCCAAATTGCACAACGCCAACCTGCAGGCAGCCGATCTGGAAATGACCTGGTTGAGCAAGGCCGATCTCAAAGGCGCGAATCTGCGCGATGCCAATCTGCAGGAAGCCAAGTTCGGTGAAAGCAACCTGGAGCAGGCAAATCTCAATGGTTCGCGCCAGCATTATGCGAACTTTCAGGATGCGAATATGGAGGGGTGCACGGGGTGTCCGACCACTTGGAATAAATGAGCCGACCACGCGCCTATTGTAGGAGCTGGCTTGCCAGCGCCTACAGAGGTGGTGTGTAAATTCGATTACCCTGCCTTGCGCACCAGCCCCATATCAATCGCCAAATGCACCAGCTCGGCATGGGAGCTGACCTGCAATTTGCTCTTGAGCAACGTCAGGTGATTGGAGACGGTCTTGCTGCTGATGTTCAGCTGTTCGGCAATCAATCGGGCCGGGGTGCCTTTGGCGAGCATCACGAAAATCTCCAGCTCACGCTGGGTCATGCTCTGCAAACGCGGGTCGCTGGCGTCCTTTTGCGGGTGACAGACCAGTTGAGTCGCCAGCGGTTGTTCGATGTAGGCGTGGCCGGCAAGGATGCGCCGCACGGCCTCGATCAACACATCTGGCGCCGAGCTTTTGGTCAAGTAACCCGAAGCACCCGCGTCCAGTGCCTGGCGTACCAGCGGCAGCTCGTCGTGCATGCTGAAAAACAGCACGCGCAATTGCGGCAGACGCTGTCGCAACCGGCGCGTGGTTTCCAGCCCGCTGATCCCCGGCAAACCGAAATCCATGATCACCAGATTCGGCACGGCTTCCTGAACCCTGATCAGCGCCTCTTCGCCCGTCGCGGCTTCACGCACTTCCATCGCCGGCAACAACGCGCGCAACAAACTGGCGTAGCCCTGACGGACCACCGCATGGTCATCCACCAGCAGAATATTCATGACGCCTCCAAAGGCATGCTCAAGGCCAGCGCCCAACCGGCGCCGGGGTGGCTGATGACGCGCAACTCGCCGCCCAGACTGCGGGCGCGTTCGAACATCGAGTACAAACCGACACCCGGCCGCGGTGGTTGGCGGGCGCCGCAGCCGTTGTCGCGAATCAGCAAGCGCAACTGCCCGCCGCGATGGTGCAGGCGCACCCGCACTTTACTGGCGGCGGCGTGGCGGGCGACGTTGGTCAAGGCTTCCTGTAACAGGCGGTAGAGGTGGGTCTTGTTCGGCGCGGACAACGGCGGCAAGTGCGCGCTGACCCGTAACCGGCAATCAATCCCTTGTCGCGCTTGCCATTGCTCCACCAGCAACCCGAGGGCTTCGGCCAGCGGCAGGTGCTGCAACACCACCGGATAGAGGTCGTGCACCAGCGCTCTGAAACCTTGTTGCAAGTGTTCACAGTTGTGTTCCAGCTCACGCACCGTGCGCTCAACGGTGTCAGGCTGATCGGCGACCAGGCGCAACAGACAGGCCTGAGCCCGAATCCCCGCCAGGTATTGGCCGAGATCGTCGTGCAGGGTCTGCGCCAGATGAGTGCGCTCCTGTTCCTGCACCGCCAGTAACGTCTGGGTCAGTTGCGTGTTGTCGGCGCGTGCCTGTTCCAGTGCTTCGGTCATGCGGTTGAAATGCGTCGCCAGTTGCCGCGCTTCCGGCAGCCCCTGCGCACGCAATCGCACCTTGAGCTGGCCGCCGGAGACCTGCCGCAACGCGCGCAGCAACTCGTCGAGCAACCCCATGCCCCGGCGCACGGCCCAGCGAATGGTCAACAGACTCAACAACAACGCCAGGCCACACAGGCTCAGTAATTGTTGCAGGGAATCCCAGACTTCATCGATTTCATCCCGTGGGTCGACCGCGATCTGCACGCGCCGACCATCCTGCAGATCCAGCACCCGTACGTGGTGCCGAGCCTCGGCAAACAGCAAACGTCCGAGCCAGGCGTCGAGGCCATCCTGCATCGGCGGTTGAGCCGCCTCGCCCGGTTCAAGCCAGTGCACCCGCACGTGACGCAGACTTTGCGTCAGCCGTGGTTGCAGGCTGACGGGGTCACGCACGGCGGTTTCGCTCAAGTATTCGACCACCGCCTCGGCGGATTGCAGCTCACGCTCCACATCGGCCAGCGCCTGATGCACCAGCAAGCCCATGCACGCCAGGGTGACCAGGGTGAAGAATCCGCAAACCCACAGGTTGATCCGCCACAGCGTTGACATGCCTAGCGCCCCGGTGTCGCGGGTAAGACTGGCAACGACGCGGGGCGCGGGCCGTGGAGTTTGTCGATGCCGATCAGGCTCAGGATCAGCAGCAACGGCAGGAGCAGCGCTTTGAGAATACGCATGGTCGATCTCCTCCAGAGTGATGGCCGTTGTTGTCCATGCTAAAACCGCGCCGCTCTCAGTGAGTTACTACCTTGGTACTGCCTCACTGGTACTTTCTGCATATTTCATCCTGTCCTCAGGCTTCCTATGCTGGCGCTAACCGTCGTGGAGTGCCTTATGCGCCAGCTTGCCCCTTACGCCTTGATCTACCTGCTGGCGATTGCCTGCGCTGCGGGGCTGGCGACTCAGAGTCAGGCGGCCGACGCGCCCTTGCAGGTGCAGATCGGCTACCTGGGTTATCGCCCTGATCCGGGACCGCTGCTGTCCAACGTGATTCCCGAGCCGGTCGATGCCGGAGGCCGTGGCGCCGAACTGGCGATCACCGACAGCAACAGCACCGGGCGCTTTCTCAATCACAGTTACAGCCTGACCAGTGCCAACGTCGACAGTCCCGAAGCCTTGCTTGAAGCGGCCAAGGCTCAACACACGCAAGGTCTACGGCTGTTTGTGGTGAACGCGCCAGTTGCCAGCCTGCGCCAACTCAGCGCCGCCCTGCCCGACAGTTTGCTGTTCAACGCTGGCAGCCCGGATGACAGCTTGCGCACCACCGATTGCCTGCCAAACGTGCTGCACACACTGCCGAGCCGGGCGATGCTGGCCGATGCGCTGGCGCAGTTTTTGGTGGTGCGCAAATGGCAACGGGCGCTGTTGATCGTCGGCCCGACCGCCGACGATCAAGCCTATGCCGCCGCCCTGCGTCGCGCGGCGAAGCGTTTCGGCGTGCAACTGGTCGCGGAAAAAGCCTGGAGTTTCGATAACGACCAGCGCCGCAGCGCCCAGGCCGACATGCCGCTGTTCACCCAGACCGCCGAGTACGACGTGGTGCTGGTGGCCGATGAACGCGGTGACTTTGGCGAATACGTGCCCTACCAGACCTGGTATCCGCGCCCGGTGGCCGGCACTCAAGGCCTGACCCCGGTGGGTTGGCACAAGACCGTGGAAACCTACGGCGCCGCCCAATTGCAGAAACGCTTCGAAGCCATGGCCGGGCGCTGGATGAATGACCGCGACTTTGCCGCGTGGATGGCCGTGCGCAGCATCGCCAGCGCGGTGAGCAAACTGCGTCAGACCGATCCGATGGCGATCCGCAACCTGGAAATCAGCGATCAATTGCCGCTGGATGGTTTCAAGGGGCGCAAGCTCAGCTATCGCCCGTGGAACGGCCAGTTGCGCCAGCCGATCCCTATCGTGCAGCCGCGGGCGCTGGTCAGCACCTCGCCGCAGGACGGCTTTCTGCACCCCTTCAACGAAATGGACAGCCTCGGTTACGACAAGCCCGAAGTCAGCTGCCGCTTTCCCTGATCTTCCACAACAACGACAACAATAAGGAATCCGCCATGCGCCGCACCCTGCTTTCATGCGCCCTGCTGCTCGCTGCCGGGCACGCCGCGGCCAGTACCGCGTGGGTCTCCAACGAAAAAGACAACACCCTCAGCCTGATCGACATGCAGACCTTGCAAGTCACCGACACCCTGCCCGTCGGCCAGCGCCCGCGCGGTTTGTTGCTGTCCCACGACAGCAAGTTGCTGTACATCTGCGCCAGTGACTCGGACCGGGTTCAGGTGATGGACGTGGCCACGCGCAAGATCATCAAGGAACTGCCTTCGGGCAAGGATCCCGAGCAATTCGCCCTGCACCCGAACAATCGCTGGCTCTACGTTTCCAACGAGGACGATGCGCTGGTGACAGTGATCGACACCGAAACCTCCAAGGTGCTGAGCCAGATCAACGTCGGCGTCGAACCTGAAGGCATGGCGGTCAGCCCCGATGGCAAATGGGCGGTGAACACCAGCGAAACCACCAACATGCTGCACTGGATCGACACCAGCACCCAGACCCTGGCCGACAGCACGCTGGTGGATCAGCGCCCGCGTTTCGTCGAGTTCGCACCCGATGGCAAGCAACTGTGGGCCTCGGCGGAAATCGGCGGCACGGTGACCATTCTCGACGTCGCGTCACGCCAGGTGCTCAAGACCCTGACCTTCCAGATCAAAGGCGTGCACCCGGACAAGGTGCAACCGGTGGGCATCAAGCTCAGCGCCGATGGCAAGTACGGTTTCGTCGCACTGGGCCCGGCCAATCATGTGGCGGTGATCGACGCCAAAACCTTTGAAATTCTCGATTACCTGCTGGTCGGCCGGCGTGTGTGGCAGATGGCGTTTACCCCGGATCAGAAGCAATTGCTGGCCACCAATGGCGTCAGCGGCGATGTGTCGGTGATCGATGTCGACAGCCTCAAAGTGAGCAAATCGGTCAAGGTCGGGCGTTATCCGTGGGGCGTGGTGGTCACGCCATGAACGCACTGGAAGTCCGCGATCTGAGTTTCGCCTACGGTGCCCGGGAGGCGTTGCGCTCGGTGAGTTTCAGCCTGGCGCCCGGGCGCTTTGCGGCACTGCTGGGGCCCAACGGTGCAGGCAAATCGACGCTGATCGCCCTGCTGACCCGGCTGTATGACTTGCAGCGCGGCGACATTGTTGTCGGCGGCTGTTCGCTGCGTAACGCACCGCGTCCGGCGCTGAGGCAATTGGGTGTGGTGTTTCAGCAAAGCACCCTGGACCTCGATCTCAGCGTCGAGCAAAACCTGCGTTATCACGCTGCGCTGCATGGAATGTCACGCCGCCAGACCAGCCTGCGGGTCGACGCCGAACTGGCCCGGCAAACGCTGACCGAACGCCGTCGCGAACGGGTTCGCGAACTGAACGGTGGCCATCGTCGCCGGGTGGAAATCGCCCGCGCGCTCCTGCATGAGCCACGCCTGTTACTGCTCGACGAGGCCAGCGTCGGCCTCGATCCGGCCAGTCGCTTAGCGCTCAATCAACACATCCGCAGCTTGTGCCGTGAGCACCGCATCAGCGTGCTCTGGACCACGCATTTGCTGGACGAGGTGCAACCGAGCGATGACTTACTGATTCTCCATCAAGGACGCTTGGTCGCCAGTGGACAAGCCGATGCGCTGAGCCTGGAGCACGGTGGCGACCTCGGTTCGGCATTCGCGCGTTTGACCACCTCGGGAGCCGTGCGATGAATGCTTACTGGCAATGCTTCAGCGGCATCGTGCTGCGTGAATGGCTGCGTTTTGTGTTGCAGCGCACGCGGTTTCTCAGTGCGCTGGTGCGGCCGCTGCTATGGCTGCTGGTGTTCGCCGCCGGTTTTCGCGCGGCACTCGGGATCGCGATCATTGAGCCCTACGACACCTACATTCCCTACGAGGTCTACATCATTCCAGGGCTGGCCTGCATGATTCTGCTGTTCAACGGCATGCAAGGTTCGCTGTCGATGGTCTACGACCGGGAGATGGGCAGCATGCGCGTGCTGCTCACCAGTCCCTTGCCCCGCACGTTTCTGCTGTGCAGCAAACTGTTGGCCACGTCGCTGATTTCGCTGTTGCAGGTGTACGCCTTTCTGGCGATTGCCTGGGTGTACGGCGTGCAACCGCCCGCCATGGGTTTGTTGATCGCCTTGCCGGCGTTGCTGCTGGTGGCGTTGATGCTCAGCGCGCTGGGCCTGTTGCTGTCGAACGCCATCCGCCAGTTGGAGAACTTCGCCGGGGTGATGAATTTCGTGATCTTCCCGTTGTTTTTCCTGTCGTCGGCGCTGTATCCGCTGTGGAAGATGCGCGAGTCGAGCGAGTGGTTGTATTGGCTGTGCGCGGTGAACCCGTTCACCCATGCAGTGGAATTGGTGCGATTTGCCTTATATGAACGCTTCAACCCGTTGGCGCTGGCGGTGTGCATCGGCCTGACGCTGCTGTTTTCGCTGCTGGCGGTACTCACCTTCAACCCGCAACATGCGGCCTTACGCAAAGCCAACTGACAATCCCCCCCCTGTGGGAGCGGGCTTGCCCGCGAAGAGGCCATCACATCCGGCATTTATGTTGACTGATACACCGCCATCGCGGGCAAGCCCGCTCCCACATTTAATCTCCGTTGACTACAGGATAGGTGCACCAAGCAGGCAAAATTACTACTTTAGTACCGGTTTACCTGTCTATCGTCGCATTCCCAATGCCCCGCGACTGGCATGTAATGGGTTCATAACTATAAGGATTGAACCCCATGCCGCGTGCCCGACGTTGTCTGCTGCGCCCTGCGCTCGCCGTGCTATCGCTGAGCCTGTTGCTCGGTGCGGCGCAGGCTGAAACTGCGCTGTTCTCCGCTGATGGCTACCGTATTGGTCTGTACCGCAGTCCCACGCCGAATCAGGCCGAGGGGGCCGCCATCATCGACACCGCCGCCCTGCAAACCCTGCTCACCCAGGCCCCACGCCCGATATTGATCGATGTCTATCGCCGCCAATGGCTACAAGGGCGCTTCATCGAAGACCAGCCCCATGAGAACCTGCCCGGCAGTCACTGGCTGGCCAATACCGGCGACGGCGATTTGGCGCCCGACTGGCAGGACTACTTCGCGCGCAACCTGGATAAATTCACCGCCGGCAATGCGCAGCAACCGCTGGTCTTCTATTGCCGCTCCGATTGCTGGTTGAGCTGGAACGCGGTGAAACGTGCCGCCGCCATGGGCTATAAGACTCTGTATTGGTATCGCGATGGCCTGGATGCCTGGCAAGCGGCGAACCTGCCCGTGACACCCGCCCAGCCCGAACCCTTCCCCTGACCTTTACGCGTGCGTGTTGTTGCCACACCATAATCAAAATAACGAGGTGAAAGGCTATGTACAAAATTCTGATTGCCGATGATCACCCACTGTTTCGCGAAGCCATCCACAACGTCATCAGCGATGGCTTCCCGGGCAGCGAGGTCATGGAAACCGCCGACCTCGACAGCGCCCTCGCGCTGACTCAGGACCACGACGACCTGGACCTGATCCTGCTCGACCTGAACATGCCCGGCATGCACGGCCTCAATGGCCTGATCAACCTGCGCAACGAAGCACCGACCATCCCGGTAGTGATTGTCTCCGCGGAACAGGACAAGCAGATCGTGCTGCAAGCGATCACCTATGGCGCGGTGGGTTTCATCACCAAATCCTCGCCGCGGGTGCAGATGACCGAGGCGATCCAGCAGATTCTCAACGGCAACGTCTACCTGCCGCCGGACATTATCCGCACGCAGAAAAGCGGCACCCACCGCCGAATGAACGATAACCCGAGCTTCCCGGCGGAACTGCTCCAGGCCCTGACCCGCAAGCAACTGCTGGTGCTGGAACGCATGACCAAAGGCGAGTCGAACAAACAGATCGCCTATACCCTGGAAATCGCCGAAACCACGGTCAAGGCCCACGTTTCGGCGATCCTGCGCAAACTCAACGTGCACAATCGGGTGCAGGCGATCCTGAGTGCCGGGGATATTGATTTCGGCTCGTATCTGCGGCGTTGATTCTGGTACACCGAGTCGCTCCCCATCGCGGGCAAGCCCGCTCCCACAGGATTTGTGTTGGAACATAGTGTGTTTGAACACTGCAGAAGCTGTGGGAGCGGCGGTGCGACGATTCGACTTCCCCAACACATCGCGAGCCTCAAGGCCGGCCGAGCAAGTGACTCATCGCCGTCTTCAGCTTCATCGGCCGCACCGGCTTATGCATCAAGGTGTGCCCCAACTCCCGAATCTGCAATTTGAGCTCATTGCTGTAATTGGCCGTGATCATCATCGCCGGAATGGCTGAACCGCGCCGGGCGTTGATCCGCGCCACGGCATCCACACCGTTCTGCTCGTCATCCAGGTGGTAATCGGCAATCAGCAAATCCGCTTCGGCGTGATAGTTGTCCACCTGCCGCGCCAGGTCCTGCTCCGACAGCGCCGTCACCACCAGACACCCCCACCCTTCGAGCAAGGTGCGCATGCCGGCACAAATCGCCGCGTCGTTATCCAGCACCCACACCCGCGCGCCGCGCAGACGCTCGAGCATCGGCTCACTCATCATAAGGTTCGGCAGTGCCTTGGGTGCCGTAGCGCTCAGCGGTACTTCGACGGAAAATACCGAGCCCTTGCCCGGCCACGATCGCACGTGAATACGGTGCCCGAGAATCCCGGCAATTTTCTCGACGATTGCCAACCCCAGCCCCAAGCCGCGATCCTGGTCCGGACGTTGCACATCACCGCGTTTGAATTCCTGAAAAATCTCTTCCAGACGGTTTTCCGCGATGCCCATGCCGCTGTCCCAGACTTCGATCGACAGGCGCTGATGATGCCGCCGACAACCGAGCACCACACGGCCACTGTAGGTGTAGCGAATCGCGTTGCTCAACAGGTTGCGCAGGATCCGCGCAAGCAATTGAATGTCACTGCGCACCAGCGCCGAACAGGGGATGAAATGTAGCTCCAGCCCTTCACTGCGCGCCACTTGGGTGTACTCGGCGGCGAGGTTTTCCAGCAACTCGCTCAAGGCGAACGGCGCGATGTCGGCCTTGATCACCCCGGCATCGAGTTTGGAAATGTCCACCAGGGTACCCAGCAGGTTCTCCACGTCTTCCAGGGAATTGCTGACGTTGCGCACCAGAATCTCGTTGGCCACCGGCTCCCGGCGCTCAAGCAAGGCACTGGTGAACAGACGCGCGGCATTCAGCGGTTGCAGCAAGTCGTGGCTGACGGCGGCAAGAAACTTGGTCTTCGACAGGTTGGCTTGTTCGGCTTCGAGCTTGGCTTCGCGCAGGCGTGACTCAACTCGGCGACGTTCGTCGATCTCGCGCAGCAACTGGTCATTGAGGTTCGTCAGTTCCGCCGTACGCTCACGCACCCGCAGTTCAAGGTTCTGATAGGCCTGGTGCAACGCCTCGGCAGTGCGGCGGCGCTCGGTGATGTCGCGGATCAACACGAAAATCCCCACCACCTCCCCGGTAGCCAGCCGATTCGGCACATAGGAGCGCAGCATGTAGCGCTCCTGATTGTTGATGTTGGTTTCGGCAAACTCGAACGTCACGCTTTCACCGGCCAGCGCCCGCGCCACGTAGGCTTCCAGGCGCTGATAATGTTGCTCGCTGTGCACCTCCCGCAGGCTCTGCCCGAGCATCACGCCGCGCGGCCAGCAGTACCATTCTTCGTAAACCTTGTTGGTGAACTCATAGACCAGATCGGCGTTGAGGTAGGCGATCAGCGCCGGTACGTGGTCGGTGATCAGGCGAATCCAGCGCTCGCTTTCGCTCAGCGCTTCGGCGTGCTGGTAGCGTTCGGTGATGTCGGTGAAGGTGTTGACGAAACCGCCGGTGGGCAACGGATGGGTGCGGATTTCCAGGACCCGGCCATCATAAAGACGTTGCTCGCATTCCTGCACCGGGCGCCCGTTGCCGTCTCGGCTGGCCGGGGTCAGCAGGTTCAACTCGCTGTCGGCGATCACTTCGGCGAACGGCCGATGCGCCGCCACCGGCGCCAGGCCGCTGAGCTCAAGGAAGCGCCGGTTCCACAATTCCAGAACGCCCTCGGCGTTGACCATCGCCACGCCTTGGGACAGGTTGTCCACGGCCCGTTGCAACAAATGCGATTTTTGCGCCACGGCCTGCTCGCGGCGCACGGTTTCACTGAGTTTGACGTCGGTGATGTCGGTGAACAGGATCACCCGCCCACCCTCTTGCGTCGGCCGTTCGCTGACTTGCAGCCAGCGACCGTCCTGCAAGCGGAACAGCAGGTTTTCGTCGGCCTGCCCGCGCGGTTCCTCGGTGAACAGGCCGGTGGACAGCATCAGCCGCTTGACCTCGGCCAGACGCATGCCGGCGTTGATCCGCACCCGGCTGTTACCCCAGAACGCCTTGAAGCGACTGTTGAACAGCACGATCCGCTGCTCCGCGTCGAACAACACAAAAGCATCGGAAATGCTCTCGATGGCGTCGATCAAGTGTTGATGCGCAGTTTCCGCGCGCAGGCGCGCTTCGCTGAGCAAATGGTTGCCTGACTTCAGTTCAGCCATGGCCTGATTCAAGGCATCGGTGCGCTCACGCACTTGTTCGGCCAACACCACCGAATGCTGGAATGCCGCGTACGGGTCGTTGCCGCGGGTGATTCCGGACTCGATCCGTTCAATCAGCGCGCCATTGATACGCTGCAATTTGTGATTTTCGTGCCGCAGGCCGGCGATCTCTGCCTGAAGCTCAGCGATGTCCAGGGGACCGGCCTCGGGCAATGGCAACCCCGGTGAAGGTCTGGTTGATGTGCATGCCATTGAACTGTTCTCCGTAGGTGTTGAAACCCATCACCCGCTGGTCACGCAAAAACGTACCGATCTGCTCCAGGCTGCCGCCGTCTTCCAGCTCCAGACGCCTGAGAAAACAATCGCAGCCGATGGTCAGCAACAGGTCACCGAGGCGTTCCTGCAAACCCTCGAACAGATTTTTCAGGTTCGGCAGCATCGGGCCGGGCGTCATGACCGTGAGGACGATGCCGTTTTCCACCGCACAGTAAAAACTCAGGCTCAGGTCCGGATGAACCTGCTGGATCGCCCGTACGTAGTACTGATCGTTGATCCGCACCGCCAGCGGGTGTGCGGCGAAGACCCGGTGATCGAGCTCGGCCACGGGCACGCCGATGTGCCGGGCGTACTCCTCGGCGGCGGGTTCGGCATTCAATTCGAAAACCCGGCGCGAAGCGCTGTCGGCCCCGGTAACGACCAGTTTTTCCGCCCGCGGCAGGATGTGGTGGGTGGTGAAGACTTCGAAATCCAGCCAGGTGTTGACCAGCACCACCACCGCCGCGCCACTGTGGAACTCGCCATTGAAATAGACGTGGGTATGGGTCAGGTAATTGTCGTCGCCGGCCGAGCCGCCGAAATGCGGAATGTCGCCCAACGCCGCGCTCAGCGCCGCGAGGACCATTTCTTCACGACTGGACAAACCATCAAGCAAGGTCAGGGCAAAGCTGTTGCCCTTGATCGGCGCCACGGTGTTGCTGCGACAGCCACTGACCAGACGTTCGACCATTTGCTGGGCGTCGATCAGGCTGAAGTGCTCCATCTCGGAGATCAGCTCGGCGTCGATGGAAAAATGCCGATGGTCGAAACCTACTGCCGTCACGCAGTTGCGACCGTAGCCCAACGGGGTGATTTCACCGGCGCTGGTGCAGCCGACCAGGCGAATACCACCGAAGCTTTGTTGCAAGGCCTGACCCAGCGCCTGCAAGTCGTACTCGGCGGAACAGAAAAACAACACGAAGCCCAAATGCGGGTGCAATAGCTGCCGCGCCAGCTCCTGAGCCACCTGCTCGGCATCGGTCGACTGGGACATTGCACTGACGACACCTTCGCTCTGAACCTGCTGCATCGTCGCCTCCCGCAGGTGCGCATGTATGAGGTTGGAGTGTACGAAGGCGGCGGGCCGCTACGTATGCTACTTGGGTAGCGGTCAGGCGCTTCGATGGGATGAGAGATCTATCGGGATCGACCAAACACCGCAAATCCCTGTAGGAGCCAGTTTGCTGGCGATAGCGGTGGGTCAGGCAACAATGATGGTGGCTGACACACCGTCATCGCCAGCAAGCTGGCTCCTACAGGGGATCTGCGTTGAGTTCTGGATCACCAGGTCAGCACGGCCCCCACTGCAAAGGTGTCGGTGTCTTCGTTCTGCGCGCTGGTGTTATGGCCGTTGATTTCGAACTGGTTGTACTCGGCCACCAGCTTCAGGTTGTCGTTGACGTCATGGAACAGCGCAATGCCGCGAGTCTCATAATCCGCGCCGCTGCCAACCACGCCGTTGCCGTCGTCCTTGGTTTTGCCGTAGGACAAGGCCAGGCGGTTTTTCCCCAGCTTGTACGAGCCCTGCAACAGGTAGCCGTCGCTGTCGACATTACGCAGCGTCGGTTCGCCGGCGTTGTTGGTGAAGAACGGGTTGATGCCTTTGGCCTGGAAACCGGAACCGGTCAGCGACAAACCGCCCATTTTCGCTTGAACGCCGTAACCGACACCTTTGGAGGTCACGGATTGCACCGTGGAATCGGTGTTTTCCGACGTCTGATAGCTGCCGTTGACCCAGCTGTAAATTTTCGCCCCGGCAAGGTCGAACTGATAGGTGATCTCGCTCTCGGTGCGCGGGTTTTCCTGATAGGCCTTGCCGGTCGGGCTGCTGTCGTTGGTGTCCACCGGGTCCATGATCCCCACCGCCACCCGCAGGCCGTCCATCACCGGGGTGCGGTAGGTGATCTGCGACGTCGGGAACGGGTACGGATAGCCGCTGCCGATGTTGCCGAACGACACCCCGCCACCGTCCACCAACCCCAGGGTATCGCTGACCTGACCGTAACCGGCGAGCAATTCATCGAGCAGGATGTTGGAGCGGGCAAACAGGCCGAAGTCCTTGCCGATCAGCACTTCGCCCCATTCCGGGTTGGCTACCGTGCCGTAGAACTGCCGCACATCGATGGCCGTGTCGGTGCCGTTGGTTTCGCTGTCATTGATCGTCACCCAGAACGACGCCCGGGCGCCGAGCTTGAGATCATCGACCTGCTTGCCCATGTTGAAGCCCAGGTAGTTGGGCAGAAAGCCCATTTTGACCCGCGCCTGTCGACGGTCGTATTGATCACCGGCGCGGTCCACATCGCTGTTCACATAGAAAGCGTTGATGTAGCCATCGGTGGAGAACGTAGTCTGTTCCTTGTCGTACAGCATGATCTCGGCTTCGGCTACCGAGCTCAAACCGAGGGTCGACAGGCCGGCGATCAAGGCTGGCAAGTAACGATGCTTGAAATTCTTATTGTTGTGCATGACGCGCTCCGCAGCGGGGGACTGGATGTCGGAGGCGATTATCGAAAGCTGACCGGCGGCGTCATACGCTGCCTTGGGGGCGGTTTTGAAGTGCTTTGGCGGGGCCGGTGGCGTGCAGCAAGTTCGACGTAAGACCGGGCCACAACGAGGGCCCGGAACTTAGGGTGTAAGACGGCTAGACGCCAGCCTTGAACAGCATGTAAGCAGCGACCACGACGCAGACGGTGGCGAAGCTGATCTGCAAGGCTCTGGCCGGGACTCGGGCGCTTAGTTGTCGGCCAATGATCATGCCGACGATGCTTGCGACGATGAACGACACGCCCAGACCATCGATCCGCACCCCGGCATGAAACGCACCGATCACACCGATGGCAGAAATCAGGCTGATCACCATCAGGGACGTCGCCACAATCCCGCGCATCTGCACATCGGTCAGTTGCTTGAACGCCGGGACAATCAGGAAACCGCCACCCACCCCGAGCAGCCCGGAGACCACGCCAGTCACCGCGCCGAGTGCGGCCAGGGTAGCGGTGCATTTGGCGGTCCAGGAAAAGCGCCCGGTCTGTTGATCGAGCATGCAGTTTTTCTGCCCCCAGTTGGCGTGGCCGTGGTCGCTCGGCCCGTCTTCCTGGCGCTCGCGGCGCAGCATCCGCCAGGCCACCAGGACCATCAGCAGGCTGAACAGAATCATCAGGCTTTTTTCCGGCAACTGGTGGGCGAAATAGATGCCAAACGGGGAAAAGATCGCCCCCAGCAGTGCGATCAACAGGGCTGCGCGGTAGCGTACCAAGCCATGCCGCAAACCATCGAGGGCGCCGACAGCCGCCGCGCTACCGACGGCAAACAACGCGACGGGAGCCGCTTGGGTCATGGTCAAACCCAACCCCAAAACCAATGCCGGAACCGCAAGAATGCCGCCACCGGCACCGGTCAATCCGAGGACCAGGCCCATGACCACACCAAAAAAACTTGCCAGCAACATAAAACGCTCGTGATCCGTGAAAAGAGCCGGGAACGCCCGGTATCGATGACTGACAGGATAGAGCCCACGCAGCTTTTTTCCTGCATTGAATTGATCGGGGCTGGTCAGCGCAGGGAAAATGAAACTACCCTGAACGCCTGTCCCGAAAGAAACGGCCACCATGCCCGCCTTGATTGAAGCCTTCCTCGACCCCGCCTCGTCGACCTACAGTTACGTGATCTACGAAGCCGACGGCGGCCTGTGTGCGATCGTCGACCCGGTGCTCGACTACGACCCGGCCGCCGGGCGCACCGCCACTACCCAGGCCGATAAAATCATCGCCTTTGTGGGTGAACATCGGTTGCAGGTGCAATGGCTGCTGGAAACCCACGCCCACGCCGATCATATGTCTGCCGCGCCTTATCTGCGTCGGGAGCTGGGCGGCAGGATTGCGATTGGTCAGTCGATCAGCAAGGTGCAGGGCGTCTTCAAAGGCCTGTTCAACCTTGAGCCGGAATTTGCCGTGGACGGTTCGCAGTTCGATCACCTGTTCGCCCCGGACGAATCGTTCATGATCGGCAACCTCAAGGCCACGGCGTTGCACGTGCCCGGTCATACGCCGGCGGACATGGCCTATTTGATCGGCAGCAGCGTCATTCTGGTGGGCGATACGTTGTTCATGCCGGATGTCGGCACCGCGCGCTGCGACTTTCCCGGCGGCAATGCCAATCAATTGTTCGCCTCGATCCAGAAGCTGCTGGCGTTTCCGGCCAGCGTGCGGCTTTACGTTTGTCACGACTATCCGCCTGAAAATCGCGAGCCCCAATGCCAGACCACGGTGGGTGAGCAGCGCAAAAGCAACATCCACGTTCACGACGGCATCGATGAAGCCGCGTTTGTCGCGATGCGCACCCAGCGCGATGCGGGGTTGGGGATGCCGACCCTGTTACTGGCGGCGATTCAGGTCAATGTGCGGGCGGGCCATTTGCCGCCGGCCGAAGACAATGGCGTTACCTACCTGAAAATCCCTTTGAACAAACTCTAACCTTCGATCGCTCCCCGCAGCGTGTGGGAGCGATCAACCCCCTAACGTCAACCCATTCGCCGGCAACGGCAGCGCGGTTTTATAACGCACCTGCTTGAGCGCAAAGCTTGAGCGGATGTTCGCCACACCAGGCACTTTGGTGAGGAAGTCCATCATGAAGCGCTCCAGCGACTGAATGGTCGGCACCAGCACCCGGATCAGATAATCCGGATCACCCGCCATCAAATAGCACTCCATCACTTCCGGGCGATCCGAGATCGCTTCCTCGAAATGCTGCAAGGCCTCCTCCACCTGTTTCTCCAAACTGACATGAATGAACACATTCACATGCAGCCCCAGCAGGTCGGCGTCCAGCAGCGTCACTTGCTCGCGAATCAGCCCCAATTCTTCCATCGCCTTGACCCGGTTGAAGCACGGCGTCGGCGACAGATTTACCGAGCGTGCGAGGTCGGCGTTAGTGATGCGGGCGTTCTCCTGAAGGCTGTTGAGAATGCCGATATCGGTACGGTCCAATTTACGCATGAGACAAAACCACCTGTTTTTTATGTTTATGAAGATTTTTTATCCTCAAATGATCATCAACGCAACGAAACAGAGAGAAATATTCTCCGGCGCCGAGCCTATGATGTTTGTAGGACAAGATTTCCATAACCCGTGGAATGACGGTCAGCTCACTACAAGAAATTCACAAGATCGAGCGTAGAAGCCATGAACCAAGCGTACGAACCGCTGCGCCTGCACGTCCCCGAACCCTCGGGTCGCCCAGGCTGCAAAACCGACTTCTCCTACCTGCGTCTGACCGACGCCGGCACGGTGCGCAAACCCGCCATCGACGTAGAACCCGCCGATACCGCCGACCTGGCCAAGGGCTTGATTCGCGTGCTCGACGATGAGGGCAATGCCCTCGGTCCGTGGGCCGAAGGCGTCCCGGTCGAGATCCTGCGTAAAGGCATGCGCGCCATGCTCAAGACGCGGATCTTCGACAACCGCATGGTCGTCGCCCAGCGTCAGAAAAAAATGTCGTTCTACATGCAAAGCCTTGGCGAAGAAGCCATCGGCAGCGCCCAGGCCCTCGCCTTGAACATCGACGACATGTGTTTCCCGACGTACCGCCAGCAAAGCATCCTGATGGCACGTGAAGTGCCGCTGGTCGACCTGATCTGTCAGTTGCTGTCCAACGAGCGCGATCCGCTCAAGGGCCGTCAGTTGCCGATCATGTACTCGGTCAAGGAGTCCGGCTTCTTCACCATTTCCGGCAACCTCGCCACCCAATTCGTACAAGGCGTGGGCTGGGGCATGGCCTCGGCAATCAAGGGCGACACCAAAATCGCTTCAGCCTGGATCGGCGACGGCGCCACCGCTGAGTCCGACTTCCACACCGCCCTCACCTTCGCCCACGTTTACCGTGCGCCGGTGATCCTCAACGTAGTCAACAACCAGTGGGCGATCTCGACGTTCCAGGCGATTGCCGGTGGTGAAGCGACCACGTTTGCCGGTCGTGGCGTCGGTTGCGGCATTGCCTCCCTGCGGGTTGATGGCAACGATTTTGTCGCGGTCTACGCCGCCTCGGCCTGGGCCGCCGAACGCGCCCGCCGCAACCTCGGCCCGACCATGCTCGAATGGGTCACCTACCGTGCCGGTCCGCACTCGACGTCCGATGACCCATCCAAATACCGCCCCGCCGACGACTGGAGCTATTTCCCGTTGGGCGACCCGATTGCGCGCCTCAAGCAGCACCTGGTGAAAATCGGTCACTGGTCCGACGAGGAACACGTCGCCGTCAGCGCTGAACTGGAAGCCGAAGTCATCGCCGCACAAAAAGAAGCCGAGCAGTACGGCACCCTCGCCGGCGGCCAGATTCCGAGCGCCGCGACCATGTTCGAAGACGTCTATAAAGAGATGCCGGAGCACTTGAAGCGCCAGCGTCAAGAGTTGGGGATCTGACATGAACGATCACAACAACAATATTCAGCCGGAAACCGCCATGACCACGACCACCATGACCATGATCCAGGCCCTGCGCTCGGCCATGGATGTGATGCTTGAGCGTGACGACGACGTCGTGGTGTTTGGTCAGGACGTTGGCTACTTCGGCGGCGTGTTCCGTTGCACCGAAGGCTTGCAGAACAAGTACGGCACGTCCCGCGTGTTCGATGCGCCGATCTCTGAAAGCGGCATCGTCGGTGTTGCCGTGGGCATGGGCGCTTACGGTTTGCGTCCGGTGGCCGAAATCCAGTTCGCCGATTACGTATACCCGGCGTCGGACCAGATCATTTCCGAAGCCGCCCGCCTGCGTTATCGCTCGGCCGGCGAATTCACCGCCCCGATGACCCTGCGCATGCCTTGCGGCGGCGGCATCTACGGTGGCCAGACCCACAGCCAGAGCATCGAAGCGATGTTCACTCAGGTCTGCGGCTTGCGCACGGTGATGCCGTCCAACCCGTACGACGCCAAGGGCTTGCTGATCGCCTCCATCGAAAACGATGACCCGGTGATCTTCCTTGAACCAAAACGCCTGTACAACGGCCCGTTCGATGGTCACCACGAACGTCCGGTCACGCCATGGTCGAAACACCCGGCCGCGCAAGTCCCGGACGGTTATTACACCGTGCCGCTGGACGTCGCCGCCATCACCCGCCCGGGCAAGGATGTGACCATTCTGACTTACGGCACCACCGTTTATGTGTCGCAAGTCGCCGCTGAAGAAACCGGGATCGACGCGGAAGTCATCGACCTGCGCAGCCTGTGGCCGCTGGACTTGGACACCATCGTCAAGTCGGTGAAGAAAACCGGCCGCTGCGTGGTCGTTCACGAAGCGACCCGCACTTGTGGTTTTGGCGCCGAACTGGTCGCCCTGGTGCAAGAGCACTGCTTCCACTACCTGGAAGCGCCGATCGAACGCGTCACCGGTTGGGACACCCCCTACCCGCACGCGCAAGAGTGGGCGTATTTCCCTGGCCCGACCCGTGTGGGCGCGGCTTTGAAACGGGTTATGGAGGTCTGAATGGGCACGCACGTTATTAAAATGCCGGACATTGGTGAAGGCATTGCAGAAGTTGAACTGTCGGTATGGCACGTCAAAGTCGGCGACATGGTCGTCGAAGACCAAGTGCTGGCCGATGTGATGACCGACAAGGCGATGGTCGACATCCCTTCGCCGGTGCACGGCAAGGTGATTGCGCTGGGTGGCGTGCCCGGCGAAGTCATGGCGGTTGGCAGCATCCTGATCAGTATTGAAGTCGAAGGCGCGGGCAACGTTAAAGAGTCGGCTCAGCCTGTGGTTGCCGCCGCGAAAGAAGCAGCGGCGCCGAAAGTCGAAGCCGTTGTAGCAACCAAACCCGCGCCTGCTGCAGCGCCACGAGCGGCCGCCTGCCCGGGCCCGATGGTGGCTCGCGAGGCTGACGAGCGTCCGCTGGCTTCCCCGGCTGTGCGCAAACATGCACTGGACCTCGGCATTCAATTGCGCCTGGTGCGTGGCACCGGTCCTGCCGGTCGCGTATTGCACGAAGACCTGGACGCCTATCTGGCGCAAGGTCAGTCGAATGCCTCGGCAAGCACCGCCGCTTACACCCAGCGTCACCACGAAGAACAGATCCCGGTGATCGGCATGCGCCGCAAGATCGCCCAGCGGATGCAGGACGCCACTCAGCGCGCCGCGCACTTCAGTTATGTCGAGGAAATCGACGTCACGGCCGTGGAAGAGTTGCGCGCCCACCTCAACGAAAAACACGGCGCGACCCGTGGCAAGCTGACCTTGCTGCCATTTTTGGTCCGCGCCCTGGTCGTCGCCCTGCGTGACTTCCCGCAGATCAACGCCCGTTACGACGACGAAGCCCAGGTCATCACCCGCCTCGGCGCGGTGCATGTGGGCATCGCTACTCAAGCCGACATCGGCTTGATGGTGCCGGTGGTGCGTCACGCCGAAGCCCGCAGCCTGTGGGACAACGCCGCCGAAATCTCCCGTTTGGCCAGCGCCGCGCGTAACGGCAAGGCCAGCCGCGATGAGTTGTCCGGCTCAAGCATCACCCTGACTAGCCTCGGTGCGTTGGGCGGGATCGTCAGCACTCCGGTGCTGAACTTGCCGGAAGTGGCGATCGTCGGTGTCAACAAAATCGTCGAACGCCCGATGGTAGTCAAAGGCCAGATTGTGATTCGCAAGATGATGAACCTCTCCAGCTCCTTCGATCACCGCGTGGTCGATGGCATGGACGCGGCGCAATTCATCCAGGCCGTGCGTGGCCTGCTCGAACACCCCGCCACCCTGTTCGTGGACTAATTATTAATGGAGCAGGCATGCAATCTCTGAACACCACACTGTTGATCATCGGCGGCGGCCCTGGCGGTTATGTGACGGCGATCCGTGCCGGTCAGCTGGGCATTTCGACCATTCTGGTGGAAGGCGAATCGCTGGGCGGGACGTGCCTGAACATCGGCTGTATTCCCTCAAAGGCGCTGATCCACGTTGCCGAGCAGTTCCACCAGACGCAGCACCACAGCCAACACTCAGCGTTGGGCATCAGCGTTTCCGCGCCGACCCTCGATATCAGCAAAAGCGTGGAGTGGAAGGACGGCATCGTTGATCGCCTGACCACCGGCGTCTCGGCGCTGCTGAAGAAAAACAAGGTTCAGGTTATTCAAGGCTGGGCGAAGGTGATCGACGGCAAGACCGTTGAAGTCGGCGACACGCGAATTCAATGCGAACACCTGGTGCTCGCCACCGGCTCGAAAAGCGTCAACCTGCCCATGCTGCCAATTGGCGGGCCGATCATTTCCTCCACCGAAGCCCTGGCGCCAACGTCGGTGCCGAAACGACTGGTGGTAGTCGGTGGCGGTTACATCGGTCTGGAACTGGGGATTGCCTATCGCAAGCTGGGTGCCGACGTCAGTGTGGTCGAGGCGCAGGATCGCATCCTGCCGGCCTACGACGCCGAACTGACTCAGCCTGTTCACGATGAATTGAAAAAACTCGGCGTAAAGCTTTACTTGAAACATAGCGTCCAAGACTTTGATTCTTCAAGTAATACTCTCGACGTTCTAGAGCCAAGCGGCGAGACCCTGAACCTTGAAACCGATCAGGTGCTGGTGGCTGTGGGCCGCAAACCGAACACTCAGGGCTGGAACCTCGAAGCGCTGAATCTGGACATGAATGGCTCGGCGATCAAGATCGACAACCGCTGCCAGACCAGCATGCGCAACGTGTATGCCATCGGCGACCTGAGCGGCGAACCGATGCTTGCGCACCGGGCCATGGCTCAAGGCGAGATGGTGGCCGAGTTGATCAGCGGCAAAACCCGCGAGTTCAACCCGACCGCAATCGCCGCCGTGTGCTTCACCGACCCGGAACTGGTGGTGGTCGGCAAGACCCCGGACGACGCCAAGGCAGCGGGTCTGGACTGCATCGTTTCGAGCTTCCCGTTCGCAGCCAATGGCCGGGCGATGACGCTGGAATCGAAAAGTGGCTTCGTGCGGGTCGTCGCTCGTCGGGACAATCATCTGATTGTTGGCTGGCAAGCCGTAGGTGTGGGCGTTTCGGAGCTGTCGACCGCGTTTGGCCAGAGCCTGGAAATGGGCGCTCGACTGGAAGACATCGCCGGCACGATCCATGCGCATCCGACCTTGGGCGAAGCCGTTCAGGAAGCGGCGTTGCGGGCTCTGGGCCACGCGTTGCATCTGTGAGCCAAAGCGTACGCTGACCTGTAGGAGCCGGCTTGCCGGCGATGGCGATACGTCTGGCACACCGCGTCGTATCGATCGCCGGCAAGCCAGCTCCTACAAGGAATGCATTCCGGGCTGCGAAATGGGCCCGGAATGAAGTATTGTTGTCCCCATCCAAAAAACGTCAGAAGCCTTGAACCGTTTCGACGGTTGTTAAGTGATAGAGGGTGTCATGGGTAACGAAAGCATCAATTGGGACAAGCTGGGTTTTGACTACATCAAGACCGACAAGCGCTATCTGTCGCACTACCGTAATGGTGAGTGGGACAAAGGCACCCTGACCGAAGACAATGTGCTGCACATCAGCGAAGGCTCGACTGCCCTTCACTATGGCCAGCAGTGCTTCGAAGGCATGAAGGCCTATCGTTGCAAGGACGGCTCGATCAACCTGTTCCGCCCGGATCAGAACGCCCTGCGCATGCAGCGCAGCTGTGCGCGCCTGCTGATGCCGTTCGTGGAAACCGAGCAGTTCATTGAAGCCTGCAAGGCCGTGGTCCGCGCCAACGAGCGTTTCATTCCGCCTTACGGCACTGGCGGCGCGTTGTACCTGCGTCCGTTCGTGATCGGTGTAGGTGACAACATCGGCGTGCGTACCGCCCCCGAGTTCATCTTCTCGATCTTCTGCATCCCGGTCGGCGCCTACTTCAAGGGTGGCCTGACCCCGCATAACTTCCTGATTTCCAGCTATGACCGCGCGGCCCCACAAGGCACAGGCGCGGCCAAGGTTGGTGGCAACTACGCGGCCAGCCTGATGCCTGGCTCCCAGGCCAAGAAGGCACATTTTGCCGACTGCATCTACCTGGACCCGATGACCCACACCAAAATCGAAGAAGTCGGTTCGGCCAACTTCTTCGGGATCACCCACGACAACAAGTTCGTCACCCCGAACTCGCCGTCGGTGTTGCCGGGCATCACCCGTCTGTCGTTGATCGAATTGGCGAAATCCCGTCTGGGCCTGGAAGTGGTTGAAGGCGACGTGTTGATCGACAAACTGTCGGACTTCAAGGAAGCCGGCGCTTGCGGCACCGCTGCCGTGATCACCCCGATCGGCGGTATCAGCTACAACGACCATCTGCACGTGTTCCACAGCGAAACCGAAGTCGGCCCGGTCACCCAGAAGCTCTACAAAGAGCTGACCGGCGTGCAAACCGGCGACATCGAGGCGCCAGCAGGCTGGATCGTCAAGGTTTGATCCAGCGTTTCAGGCACTAAAAAAGCCCACCCCTCGCGAATGCGTCGGGTGGGCTTTTTGTTGGTCGGCCGTTTTTCAGCGCCGGTCACTTGCTGGCGAATCACCTTGTGATCCGCCCCCCACCCGACCGGCATCCTTTTCGATCCGGGTAAACAACCACTCAACAAACACCCGTGTCTGCGCCGTCACATCCGGCGCAACACCGTAGTAATAACGCGGCAACGGCATCCGCAACTCGGGCAACGGGCAAATCAGGCGACCGCTCGAAAGGTGGGTGCCCAGCAAGGAGGTCGGGCACAAGGCAATGCCCTGTCCATCCACGGCGGCCTCAAGCACCAGGTGCATGTGATCAAACTGCCGGGTGACCTGAGTGGCTGACTGGGTTTGACCAAAGTGCAGGGCCCAATTGTGCCAATCTTCGCGGCGCGCCTTGGCGGTCAGTAACGTGTGCCGGCTCAGGGACGCGAGGTCTTCAAGGGCCAGGCGCTGGATGAGCGAGGGGGCCGCGACCAGCAACAGCTCGTCTTCGAAGAGGGCTCGCGCCTCAATCGCCGGAGCCCAATCGTCACGACCACGGCGTATGACGATGTCAAAGCCGTCGCGTGCATGATCCGGTGCCTGGGTCTGGGTAATTACCTGCGGCTTGATGTCCGGGTGTTGCGCAATGAAATCCTCCAGCCTGGGCATCAGCCACAGCATGGCAAAGGAGGGACGAACATTGATTTTTACGGTCGGCAGCGAGGCATGTTGCTTGAGCGCGGCGGCGGCGTTGGCGATCTGCGCCAGTCCGGCACTGACTTGCTCATAAAAGCGCTGACCGGCCGGCGTCAGCACCGATTGACGGACACGCCGCTCGAACAGCAGCACCCCCAAGTGTTCCTCAAGCAATTTGATATGCCGGCTGACGGCACTGTGACTGACATGCAGCTCCTCGGCCGCCAGGCTGAAACTCTGATGGCGAGCAGCAACGGAGAAGGCGCGAACAGCATTAAGCGGTGGTAGTTGATTAGTCATGCGTCTAATTTAGTCACACATGCGTTGCATTAAAAGTGTTTGTCACGTCCACGCCGTCACGCCAATCTGCCAACACGCAGCCAGCACCACCTGACGGAGCAAGACATGAACAGCTACGGTCTCTTTCTACTGTTTGCCACCCTGACCATTTTGAGCCCAGGACCTGGCGTGGTGCTGACCCTTTCCAACGCGGTGCGCCACGGATGGACAGGGGCGGTGCCGGGCATTCTGGGGATCGCGTCGGGGGCGTTTGTCGTAGCCACCATCAGCGCCACGAGTGTCGGCCTGATCCTCAGCACCTCTGCCAACGCCTTTACCGCATTGAAATACGCAGGGGCCGTCTATTTGTTGTACCTGGGTTACAAAAGCTGGCGCTCGGATCGTTTCAGTACGCGGCTTGAAACGCGCCCCTCAAGTCCGGGCTATCGCTTCCTTGAAGCGGCTTCCATCCAGTTCTTGAACCCCAAAGCGGTGTTTTTCTTTCTGGCGGTGTTCCCGCAATTCATCAACACCTCGGCGCACTTCTCCACCCAGTTCTTCAAGCTCGTCGCCTCCTACGCCGTACTGGTTGTCCTGGTGCATGGCAGCTATGCCTTGCTCGCCAATGCCGCCAAAGGCTGGTTATCGAACCCGAAAGGTTCCTGGCTGGCGGCGAAAGTCTCGGGCGTGACCTTCGCCGGTTTCGGCGTGCTGATGGCCTCGGCCAGTCGTTAAGGCGCAGAACTGGCGATCGCGCGGCGCTTGGTCTCGGTGGACGCGGGTTGTGCTGTCGTTACCTGAACCGGCAGTTCAACGGCAAACCGGCTGCTGAATTCCTTTCGCCCCGTTGCCGTCAACGTCAGCGCCCGACTGTCCAGGTTCTGCGTCACCCATTTGCGCTGGATCGCCGTCTGCAACAACGCCGCCCCCAGTGAACCGCCCAGATGCGGCCGGCGCATGCTCCAGTCCAGGCAGGGACAGGCGAACCGCCGGCGCAGGGTGTTCAGGTCCTTGACCTCAATGCCCAATCCTTCAAACAACACTTCGCCGCTGTCGCTCAGCCGATAAGCCTGCTCATCGGTTTCCAGCAACCAGCCTTTTTCCAGCAGCCGGTCATGCAGCAACACCGCCAGCGTGCCAGCCATGTGGTCGTAACAGGTGCGGGCAAATTGCAGGCGGGCCGGGGTGCGCGGGCTGAAGGTCGGCGCGCTGTTTTGGCCGATCACCATCAGTGCTTCCAGCGCCTGGGCCACGCGTTTGTCCGCGAGGCTGTAATAGC
This sequence comes from Pseudomonas sp. O230, assembly GCF_045447035.1. Lineage (NCBI taxonomy): Bacteria > Pseudomonadati > Pseudomonadota > Gammaproteobacteria > Pseudomonadales > Pseudomonadaceae > Pseudomonas > Pseudomonas sp. O230. The sequence goes on from NZ_JBJGXN010000009.1 coordinate 321,910, forward strand.
GATGGCGCCCCTGAACGTGCAGACGCAGCAACGCCAGTTCCTTGAGTTTGGCCAGGTGCGCGCTGGCTGTGGAGGCGCTAACTTCGGCAATCGCCGCCAGCTCGGTGCTGGTGCGGGCGTGGCCGTCCATCAACGAACACAACATTCTGGTCCGGGCCGGTTCGGCAATGGCCGCCGCCACGTGTGAAACACCGAGGTCGTGTGGTTCTGCGTTCATATTTCGTTCCCGGACGAATCAAGCCCCTTTCGGACTGGAGATAGTAGCAACACTTTCCCCACCACGAACAAGGCTGCGCCCCATGGACCCGATCATCGCTGCGACCCATGCCGATCCTTATCCTTATTACGCGCATCTGCGCGCTCAAGGTGGACTGGTGTTTCATCAGGGACTGAAACTGTGGGTGGCCAGCAGCGCCAAGGCGGTGGCAACAGTGCTCGCGCATCCTGACTGTCACGTTCGGCCGACGCATGAGCCCGTACCCAAGGCGATTGCCAGCGGCATGGCCGGCAAGGTTTTCAGGCAGTTGATGCGGATGAACGAGGGCGAATCCCAGCGTTGCCCGAGGTCGGCGATTCAGCCGGGGCTGGCGCTGATTGACGTGGAGGACATCAATGCGTTGGTCAGCGCGCGTTGGCTCAGCCCGGACGCCGAAGGGCTGCACAAGGCAATGTTCCGTGGCCCGGTGTGCGTGGTGGCAGCGTTGCTGGGTTTTTCGCCCGCACAGGCTCGGGTGATCAGCGAGCTGACCGGGGATTTTGTCGCGTGCCTGACACCCCTCAGCGATCAGCCGCAACTGGACGCTGCGCATGCGGCGGCGGAACAGTTGCGTGGCTATTTCATTGAGTTGCTGGCTGACCCGGACAATCAAAGCACCCTCCTTGCCGGTATTCGCCAACGGTTTGCGGCAACCTCCGACGCCGGCGAGTCCTTGATCGCCAATCTGATCGGCCTGTTCTCCCAGACGTATGAAGCCACCGCCGGATTAATCGGCAATGCATTGCTGGCGTTGATTCGAAACCCGCAGTGGCTGAACGACTCGATCAACCTTGACGACCTGTTGGCCGAAGTCCAGCGCTTCGATCCGTCCGTGCAGAACACCCGTCGTTTCGTGGCTGCGTCGTGTGAAATCGATGGCGTGAACTTCAACGCGGGCGATGTGATTCTGGTGCTGCTGGCGTCGGCCAATCGCGATTCGCAGCTCAACGACCATCCTGACGCATTCATGCTCGAACGTGCGCAGCGTCGCAGTTTCGCCTTCGGCGCCGGTCGTCATCAATGTCCGGGGCAGGTGCTGGCCATGAGCATCGCCCATGCCACGTTGAGGCAGATCCTGGCGTTGAAACCCGCACTGGAGCACTTGACCTGGTGCTACCGCCCTTCCTTGAATGGCCGAATTCCGCTGTTCACATGAAGTGCACCGCCGCGCATTAGTTACATCAGGTTAAGGGTGTAATGACTGGCGATGCGTTTATCGCGAGTGACTTTCTCCATAGAGTCACTGTGATCAATGTCAGCGAGGCGCCATCGATGCAAACCCAACTGGACAAATCCCTGAGTGCTTTTGCGCGTGCAGACCTCATGCAAGGCCCCACGCCCATTCAACGCGCCGAACGCCTTGAGCAGCTATTGGGCCTGCAGGCGCGAGGAATTCGCCTGTTTCTCAAGCGTGACGATCACATGTTGCTCGGCGGTGGCGGTAACAAACTGCGCAAACTCGAATTCCATATCGGTGCTGCGCAGCAGGCCGGCATTGATACAGTCATTACCGTCGGCGGCGTGCAGTCCAACCATGCACGACTGACCGCAGCGGTCTGTGCGCGTTTGGGCATTGACTGTGAATTGATCCTCACCCGCTCCGTCCCCAAATCCGAGGTGGATTACGAACTCAACGGCAACGTGCTGCTCGACCAATTGTTTGGCGCACAGCTACAAGTGCTTGCCGCAGGCACCGACTCACTCGCTCGGGCCGAGACTCGCGCGGGTCAACTTCGGGAATCGGGGCACAAGGTGCTGGTGATTTCAATGGGCGGCTCAACCCCGCTGGGCAGTCTCGGTTATGCGCGTTGCGCCGCGGAAATTGCGCAGCAGGAGACGGCACTCGGCCTGACCTTCAATCAGGTCGTGGTGCCCAACGGCAGCGCCGGCACCCACGCCGGACTCGCGACCGGATTCCAGTTGCTCGGCCGAGGCACCTCGATCGTCAAGTCTTACTCGGTGTTATCGGATCGGGATTCGTCAGCGACCCGAACCCTGAAACTGACCCAGGACACCTTGGCACTACTGGGCAGCAGCGCCAGCGTACGACCCGAGGAAATCGTGATCGACGGCAGTCAACTGGGCGAAGGTTACGGCCTGCCGACCCAGGCCATGCAAGACGCCGTACGTCTGATGGCCCGCGCCGAAGGTCTGTTGATCGACCCGGTGTACTCCGGCAAAGCGTTTGCCGGCCTGGTGGCCGATCTGAAACAAGGTCGTTTCCGTGACGGCGACAACGTGCTGTTCGTGATGACCGGCGGGACACCGGGGTTGTATGCGTATCGGGAGACGTTTCAGGGTTGACGTCAACCTGCGGAACCCTCGATCGACCTCGTGATCGTACATCGTCGGAAATTTTCCCCACCAGAATATAAAACCTGCCATCACCTCTAACCTAGATGACAGGTTTGTATTTTCAGGCCACAACCTACAAATCAATCATCCCGCGTCAGCACTTCCAGCAATTCAATCTCGAAAATCAGGTTCGAATTCGGCGGGATCGCCCCCATCGTGCGTTCGCCGTAGGCCAGATGCGCCGGCACCAACAATTTGCGCTTGCCACCAATCTGCATGCCTATGATCCCCTGATCCCAACCCTTGATCACGCGACCGGTGCCAATCACACACTGAAAAGGCTTACCCCGACTGTAGGAAGAATCGAACTCGCTACCGTCTTCCAGCCAGCCACGATACTGGGTGGTGATCAGCGCACCTTTGACGGCAGCTTTGCCGCAGCCCGCTTCAAGATCGATTACCTGCAGTTCATCATTCATCACGTTCACTCTATTGTTCACTCGCCCAATTGGGCGTAACAGGCGCCGTTTTCCCAGAACCGTGCAGAATTGGCAACCCATGCGATCTGTTTCCGCCATTAGCCGTGAATTAAGATAGGCAGCACCTACCCCAAGGATCAAAACGCCATGATGGCAACCACTGCATGATTTATGTCTGGACCGGCGCAGCCATTTGCGCGTTGCTGCTTGCCCTGATTATCGCGCTGATCTGTCGCGAGCGTTCGCTGCGAAAGCAGCTCGACGAACATCGCGCACTCATCACCCAGCTGTCCGAACGGCAAACCATTCACCAGGATGGCGATGCCGAACGCTTCAAACGCAGCCAGTATTTTGCCCGGATCGGCACTTGGGACTGGGATGTCGATACCGATCGGCTCTACTGGTCCGATGCGATCTACGGCATGTTCGGCTTCAAGATCGGCGAAGTGACGCCCTCCTACGCCTTGTTTTGCGCCTGCGTGCACCCCGACGACCGGATCAGGGTGCGGGCCGGTGAGTTGCGGTGCCTGGAAACCGGCGAGAATCATGACGAGGAATACCGGGTCGTCTGGCCCGACGGCACCATTCGCTGGCTACGCGAGACCGGCAACGTGGTGAAGAACGACCACGATGAAACGATCAAGATGATGGGTGTGGTCCGCGACATCACCGAGGAAAAAGCCTCCGCCAGTTACTTGCAGCACCTGGCGCACTTCGACCCGTTGACCGGCCTGCCCAATCGGTTGGTGCTCGAAGAACGCCTGTCCCAGGCACTGGAGCAGGCGCGGATCAATGGCACGCGAGTAGCCCTGGTGTTCGTCGACCTCAATGGCTTCAAGGCCATCAACGACCATTACGGCCATGCCGCCGGAGACCGCGTACTCGTTACCACCGCTACTCGCCTGAAGCGAATCCTGCGCGCAACCGACACCGTCGCCCGCATCGGCGGCGACGAATTCGTGGTCATCCTCCAGGGCCTGCCTCAAGGTGGCAGCCTGCAAGACGAAGCCCGGCGCATCTGCCAGAAAATCTTCGTCGAACTTTCACCGCCGGTGACCATCGGCAACGACCAGCGCCACATCGGCACCAGCCTGGGCGTCGCGGTGTTCCCGGACCATGCGCCGAGCATGGACCGGTTGATTCATATTGCCGACCTGGCGATGTATGCGGCCAAGCGCAGCGGGAACAATCAGTACCGGTTGGGTGAGCAGGGGTTAAGCCACAGTCGGGTGGAGTGAACCGCTAACGGTGTCACTGACGGCCTACCGCTCTACCGGCGTGATATCCATGATCGTCCCATTGGTGATCATCACCATCATGTACTTGCCATTGATCTGCACCCACTGCGCCTGTTCTTTGGGTGCTTTCAGGCCCTTCGCCTTCCAGTTGCCGATGGCCTTCTCGCTGCGTTGATAAACATCCGGGGCGCGGTCGCCGACCACCAGTTCGCGGGTGTTGTTGACGCCGGGCTGGACGGTTTTTTGCGGTTCATCGGCTAGAACGACCGGGCTGATACCGGCGAGGCCTGCAACGAGGGCGAGGCTGGCGATAAGGGTCTTGCTGTTCATCGGTGAACCTCCAGTGATGTGCGATACCTGAACTCCGACTGCGGCGGCACAGAAACATTCCTTATGGTTGCGTGACATCGGCAACGACGCGCCATTCATACAATCATTGCAGGTCAGGCTGACGCCTGCCGTCACAGCCTTTATCCTTGTGCCCCCCGCCGTACCGAGTTCTGGAGTTTCGCCATGCCCCATGAAGGCAACCTGTTGCAAGCCGCTGTTGTGTTTCTGTTCGCGGCGGTGCTCACCGTTCCTCTGGCCAAGCGCCTGCAACTGGGCGCGGTGCTCGGCTATCTGTTTGCCGGGGTGATCATCGGGCCGTCGGTGCTTGGGTTGATCGGCAATCCGCAAAGCGTCAGCCATATTTCCGAACTCGGCGTGGTGTTGCTGCTGTTCATCATCGGTCTTGAGCTGTCGCCACGGCGCTTGTGGGTGATGCGCAAAGCGGTGTTTGGCGTCGGCTTGGCGCAGGTGCTGCTGACCGGATCGGTGATTGGCGTAGTGGCGCTGTTCGTGTTTGGCCAGCCGCTGAACAGCGCAATTGTGCTGGGGCTCGGCCTGGCGCTGTCCTCCACGGCTTTCGGCCTGCAAAGCCTGGCCGAGCGCAAGGAGCTGACCAGTCCTCATGGACGGCTGGCGTTCGCGATTCTGCTGTTCCAGGACATCGCGGCGATCCCGCTGATCGCCATGGTGCCGCTGCTGGCGGGCGGCGATCACACCAGCAGTGCTGCCGATGACTTGAATCACGGTTTGCGCGTGCTGGGCAGCATCGCCGTAGTGGTGATCGGCGGACGTTATCTGCTGCGCCCGGTGTTCCGCGTGGTGGCCCGGACCGGTCTGCCGGAGGTTTCCACTGCCACCGCGTTGCTGGTGGTGATTGGCACGGCGTGGCTGATGGACCTGGTTGGCGTGTCCATGGCGCTGGGGGCGTTCCTCGCCGGTTTGCTGCTGGCGGATTCCGAATATCGTCACGAACTGGAAGCGCAGATCGAACCATTCAAGGGCTTGCTGCTCGGGTTGTTTTTTATCAGCGTCGGCATGGGCGCGAATCTCAGTCTGTTGCTCAGCGCTCCGATCACGGTACTGGGCCTGACGCTGCTGCTGATCGCCATCAAGTTGCCGCTGCTGTTTGTCGTGGGGCGACTGGCCGGTGGCTTGGGCAAGGTCAGTGCGATTCGCCTCGGCATCGTACTGGCGGCGGGCGGTGAGTTTGCGTTTGTGGTGTTCAAGATCGGCCGCGATCAGGGTTTGTTCGAACCGCGCCTGTACGATTTGCTGGTGCTGACGATCACCCTGTCCATGGCGGTGACGCCGCTGTTGTTGCTGATCTGCGCACGACTGGTCAGCCCGAAAGTGCAGCCGGTGGTGGTGCCGGAGAAATTCCGCGAGATCGACACCGACGAACCCCGCGTGGTAATCGCCGGTATGGGCCGAATGGGGCAGATCGTCGCCCGTATTCTGCGCGCGCAGAACATCAAGTTCGTCGCCCTCGACACCTCGGTGGAAACCATCGAGCTGTCACGCAGCTTTGGCGGCGTGCCGGTGTTCTACGGCGACCCGATGCGCCCGGAAATCCTCAGCGCAGCCAAGGTCGAACAAGCGGAATACTTCATCATCGCCACCGATGACCCGGACACCAACATCAAGACCGCCGAGGTGGTGCACAGGTTGTACCCGCACATCAAGATCATCGCCCGCGCCCGAAACCGTCAGCATGTGCACCGGTTGGTGGACCTGGGGGCCGAGGCGATTCGGGAAACCTATTATTCGAGCCTGGAAATGAGCCGGCGCACGCTGGTCGGGCTGGGTCTGACCCAGGCGCAGGCGGATGCACGGATCAAACGTTTCAAGCATCACGACGAACAAGTGCTGGAAGCTCAGCATGCGGTGTATGACGATGCGGCGAAGGTGCTGCAGACCGCGCAGGAAGCCAGGGCGGAACTGGCGAAGCTGTTCGAGTCGGATCAGCTGGAAGAAGAATCCAGTAAGCGTTGAGGTGAATTTGAGGGCCTCATCGTCGGAACGCCGCCCGGACCAAGCCTGCTCCCATAGGGTTCGTGGGTATACGCAAAATCGGAGTTACCCCGAATCATCGTGGGAGCGGGCTTGCCCGCGATGAACGATGACGAGGTGTATCTGGATAAATAACGATTTCAAAGGAATCCACAATGGCTGCCGATCAACCTTCTCCCGCCCTCAAGGAAATCTTCAACGCCGAGCGCCTCAAGCACATCGCCACGGAGATGACCGCGGTCTACCCCGACTTCAACGCCAGGGCGTTCTTGAAACGGGCCAACGACGGGCTGGCCGAGCTGTCGATCATGCAGCGCATGGCCCGGGTCAGCGAATCCCTGCACGCGGTGCTGCCGTTGAGTTTTGAAGAGTCGCTGGAGGTACTGCGCGCCCTCGCCCCACGCCTGAACAGCGGTTTCGTCAGCATCTCGCTGCCTCACTACGTCGCGACCTATGGCGCCCATGCTTTCGAGCCGTCCATGGCGGCGCTCAAATACTTCACCACCTTCGGCTCCGCTGAATTCGCGATCCGCTATTTCCTGCGCACTGACCTCAAACGCACGCTGGCCGTGATGCACGATTGGTCGCTGGATAAAAATGAACATGTCCGGCGCCTTGCCAGCGAAGGCTGTCGCCCGCGGCTGCCGTGGTCATTTCGCCTGGAGCAGATCCAGGCTGACCCGAGCCTCGCCGCCGCGATCCTCGACAATCTCAAGGCGGACGACAGTCTTTACGTGCGCAAGTCGGTGGCCAACCACCTCAACGACATCACCAAGGACCACCCCGAGTGGGTACTGGACCTGATCGAAGGCTGGTCGCTGGAGAACAGGCACACCGCGTGGATCGCCCGACATGCACTGCGCAGCCTGATCAAACAGGGCAACCAGCGGGCGCTGGCGATCATCGGCGCGGGCGGCAAGCCTGAGGTCGAGATCATTGAGGTGAAGGTCGAACCGGCGGTAATTGCCCTTGGCGAGAAAATCACCTTGTCTTTCAGTGTTAAATCGACGGTCGAGGACAGTCAGCGACTGGTGATCGACTACGCCATCGATTACGTCAAGGCCAACGGCAGCACGTCGGCGAAAGTATTCAAACTTAAAGCGCTGACGTTGCCCGGCAAGGCCTGCGAGCGCATCGCCCGTGGTCAGCACATCAAGGCGCTCACCACCCGCAAGCACTACGCAGGCACGCATGCAGTGCATGTGCTGGTGAACGGTGAACGCCTGGCCAGCACCGCCTTCGAGATTACCGCTGACGCTGATTGATCCCATTGCCGGCCCTACCGGGCAACATGCGCGTCAGGGTGTTGTCGCGGACCCAGTAGTGATGGAACAACCCCGCCGCCGCGTGCAACCCGATCAGCCAGTAGCCGCTGCTACCGAGCAGCTCGTGCCAGTACTTGAATTGCTTGGCCAGGTCCGGATCGACCGCTACCACTGAAGGCAGGTAGAAACCGAACCAAGGCATCGGCTTGCCACCTGCCGACAGCATCAACCACGCCAGGAGCGGCGTGGCGATCATCAGCCCATACAACGCCAGGTGCATCAGGTGCGACAGGCCGGTCTGCCAATGGGGCAGCGCCGGGCTAATCGGCGGTCGCGGCGTCAAACGCCCGAGCAACCGCAGCCACACCAACACAAATATGCTCAGGCCGAACACGCCGTGCAGGCCGAGAAACAATCCCTTCAGTGCGTGCCCCTTGGGCAACAGGCCTTTGATTTCGATGCAGGCATACACGCCCACAAACAGCGCCAGCATCAGCCAGTGCAAGGTGATCGACAGTTTTCCATAACGCTGGGTGGTTGAATCGCGGGTCATAAAGGGCCTCATGAAGTCATAACCGGCTGCCGACTCATTCGCGCAGCCCGGATCCGGTGCGTGACCGAACCGACGGACGCCACCTTGCCCGCCCAGTCTTAAGACAATCTGAAGACAGCCCGAGCAAACCTTTCGCCACCTTCAGACTTCGTTAAGAAATGCCTTCGATACTTCTCCCACATTCACTCCGGGAGGCGTCTTCCAATGCCCGATAACGACTGGAACATCCCTCTGCCCCTGCACTTCGGCCATGCAGAAACACCGCAACTCACTCTTGCCAGAGCGTTGCCCGACGAGCCCCAGCGTCCAGTCTTCGAAGCTTTTATCCAGCAACGTTTCCGCAAGGCCCACGGCGCCGACATCCGTCATTTCATGCCGGAACTGTTCGGCATGCACAACGCTTCCGGTGAGCTTTGTGCGGTGGCCGGCGTACGCCTGGCCAGCGCCGGACAATTGTTTCTGGAGCACTACCTGGACGAACCGATTGACCCGCTCATCAGCGCTGCGGCCGACCAACCGGTAGACCGTGCGAGCATCATCGAAGTGGGCAACCTGGCCGCCAGCGACACCGGCAGTGCGCGCATGAGCATCATCGCCATCACCTACCTGCTGGCCATGGGCGGTCTGGAATGGGTGGCGTTCACCGGCAACATCGGCTTGGTGAACAGCTTCCATCGCCTCGGTTTGAAACCCGTCACCCTCTGTGCAGCCGACCCCGCGCGGCTGGGCGATGACCGTCACAGCTGGGGCAGTTACTACGAGAGCAAGCCGTGGGTACACGTCGGCAACATCCGCGCCGGTTTCATCCACTTGCGCAATGCCGGCCTGTTCAATCGCCTGGGGTTGCCGTCGTCCCTCGAGGAGTCCAGCCATGTCGCCTGAACTGGAGCGTTTCAAACAGATCCTGCGTAGCCATGCCGAACGCAAGCCCCATGCCCTCGCCGTGTGGGGTGATCAGTTGAAACTGGACTACGCCACGCTTTACACCGAAGTGGAGTATCGCCAGCAGCGTCTGCGCGATGAACAGGTCAAGGTGGTCGCACTGGCCCTGGACAACGGCGTCGAAGCGATGCTTTGGGACCTCGCAACGCTGTTCGAAGGCCTGACCTGCATGACGCTGCCCCCCTTCTTCAGCCCGGCGCAACGCAAGCATTGCCTGGAACAAAGCCAGGCAGAAAGGGTGATTGCCGAACCTGAGCTGGCAGCTGAAATGCAATCGGCCGGGTACGAGCAAACCGGTGAGTTCTGGCGTCGAACCTTCGATGGGCCGAACCGGATACCCGCAGGCACCGCGAAACTGACCTTCACCTCCGGCACCACCGGCACACCGAAAGGTGTGTGCCTGAGCGCCGAAAGCATGTTGCGCGTCGTCCATGAGCTGGATCAGGCCAGCAAACCGACCAACCCCCAGCATCATCTCGCGTTGCTGCCCTTGGCGATCCTCCTGGAAAACCTGGGCTGTTATGCCGCGCTGTACGCCGGGGCGACCTTGAGCCTGCCGAGCCAGAAAACCCTCGGCATTCAGGGGGCCAGCGGTGTTGATGTACCGCGACTGCTGGGCTACCTCGCCGCCCGTGCCCCGCAAAGCCTGATCCTGGTGCCGCAGTTGCTGCTGCTGCTGGTCAGCGCCGCCGAACAAAAAGCCTTCTCGCCCGCCTCGTTACGCTTTGCCGCCGTGGGTGGCGCGCGGGTGTCCGAGGAATTGCTGCATCGCGCGCAACGTCTCGGCCTGCCGGTCTACGAAGGTTATGGGCTGTCGGAGTGCGCGTCGGTGGTGTGCCTGAATCGGCCGCAAGCCCAACGCCCCGGCAGTGTCGGCAGACCCCTGCCGCATGTGGAGATTCGCCTGGCGGATGACGGTGAGGTGCTGATCAAGGGATCAACCTTGCTGGGCTATCTGGGCGAAGCGCCACACACCGACGAATGGTGGCCCAGCGGTGATCTCGGCGAGTTCGACGCCGAAGGCTTCCTTTACCTCAAAGGGCGCAAGAAGCATCAATTCGTCAGCAGTTTCGGGCGCAACGTCAATCCTGAGTGGGTCGAGGCCGAGTTGACTCAACGCCGTCACATCGCTCAGGCCTTTGTCTACGGCGAAGCCATGCCACGTAACCACGCACTGCTTTGGCCGCATCGCCCGGACTGCAGCGACGAAGAGCTCGCCGCCGCCGTAGCCGAGGCCAACGAGGCGTTGCCCGATTACGCCCAGGTCCATCACTGGACGCGCCTGGACCAACCCTTCACACCTGCCAACGGGCTGCTGACCGCCAATGGTCGACCGCGCCGCGACGCCATCATTGCGCTTTACCGCGCGCAACTGACTGAATCGACACTTACCGAGGAATCGGCATCATGAGTTTTTTCGACACCCTGCAAGAAGCCACGCAACAGGAACGTCACGAACTGTTCAACCTGCCCATCATCCGCGACGCGCTGGAGGGCAACGTCAGTCTGGAAAGCTACCGGGCCTTTCTGACCCAGGCCTACTACCACGTGCGCCACACCGTGCCGTTGATGATGGCCTGTGGCGCGCGGCTGCCCCTGCGGCTGGAGTGGCTGCGCGAGGCGGTATGCGAGTACATCGAGGACGAATACGGTCACGAAAAATGGGTACTCGACGACATCGAAGCCTGCGGCGGCGACAAAGCAGCGGTACGTGATGGTCGTCCGTCCTTGCCGATCGAGTTGATGGTCAGCTTTCTCTACGACCTGATTGCCCGGGACAACCCGGTCGGCCTGTTCGGCATGGTCAATGTGCTGGAAGGCACCAGCATCGCCCTCGCCACCCACGCCGCCGGCAGCATTCGCCAGCGTCTGGACTTGCCCGAAACCGCTTTCAGCTACCTCAGCTCCCACGGTTCACTGGACATCGAGCACATGCAGACCTACCGCCGTTTGATGAACACCCTCGACGATCCGGCCGACCAGGCCGCGGTGATTCACGCCTCGAAGGTGGTTTACAAACTCTACGCTGACATGTTCCGTGGCCTGCCGCGTGACGGGGAGAATCTGCATGCGCCTGTCTGAGGCTCGCGTGGTGTTGACCGGTGCCAGTGGCGGCATCGGCCTTGCCATCGCCGCGGCGCTGTGCGCCAGTGGCGCAAGGGTGTTGGCGGTGGCCCGGCATCGGGATTCCCTGGAGCCATTGCTCGCGCGCTATCCACAGCACCTGTGCTGGGTCGGTGCCGACCTGACGTTCCTCGCCGACAGACGCAAAGTACTGGTCGCCGCGGAAGCCATTGGCGGCATCAACCTGCTGATCAATGCCGCCGGGGTCAATCACTTCGCCATGCTTGAACAGCTGGATGACAGCGACATCAACGCGATGCTGGCAGTCAACATCAGCGCGCCCATCTGCCTGACCAAACTCTTGCTACCGCTGCTCAAGCAAGCCGACAGCGCCATGGTGGTGAACGTCGGCTCGACCTACGGCTCGATCGGCTACCCCGGTTACGCCAGCTATTGCGCGACCAAATTTGCCCTGCGCGGATTTTCCGAAGCCCTGCGCCGAGAACTGGCGGACACCCGGGTCGGCGTTCTGTACGTCGCTCCCCGCGCCACCCGCACGAGCATGAACAGCCCGGCGGCGCAGGCCCTGAATGACGCGCTCAAATCCAATGTCGATGATCCGCAAACCGTCGCCTCGGCGGTGATCCATGCGATTGCCGGCGACCGCCGCGACTTGTACCTGGGCTGGCCGGAACGCTTTTTCGTGCGCCTGAACAGCCTGCTGCCCAATCTGGTGGACCGTGGCTTGCGCAAGCAATTGCCGCTGATCCGTCGCCTGAGTCAGAAGCCCGACAACGAGAACCTCAAACCATGAAAAAATTCGCCGTTTGCCTGCTGCTGGGCGCACTCAGCCAGAGCGTCTGGGCCCTGGACAACGCAGATCAGCAACGCCTTTCCGGCATCCAGCAAAGCTGGGCGCACATTCAATACGAGCTGCCCGCCGATCAACGCACCGCCGCGTTCGAAAAGCTCGCCGCCCAGGCGACAGCGTTCACTCGGGAGCGCCAGTCGGTGGCCGAAGCCTGGATCTGGTCCGGCATCGTCACCAGCAGTTGGGCCGGTGCCCAGGGCGGGCTCGGTGCGTTAAGCAAGGTCAAGGACGCCAAGACCGACCTGGAAAAAGCCCTGACCCTGGACCCAAAAGCCCTGCAAGGCTCGGCCTATACCAGTCTCGCCGCGCTGTATGACCGTGTGCCGGGCTGGCCCATCGGTTTCGGCGACGCCGACAAGGCCGAGCAATTGCTTAAACAGGCCTTGCAACTCAACCCGAATGGCATCGATAGTCTGTACTTCTGGGGCGATCACCTCTACCGTCAAAAACGCTACAGCGAGGCCAAAGGTGCGCTGCAAAAAGCGCTGCAAGCAGATCCAAGGCCGGGCCGGGAAACCGCCGACGCCGGACGTCGCAAAGAAATCGAAGCGTTGCTGGTGGACGTCAACAAGAAACTCGAGTGACAGGAGTCCGTGTGCGTTTATTACTGATCGAGGATGACGTGGCCCTCGGCGAGGGCATCCATCAGGCCCTGTGCCGCGAAGGCTACACCGTCGACTGGTTGCAGGACGGCAGCAGCGCGTTGCATGCGCTGCTCAGTGAAACCTTTGACCTGGCCGTGCTCGACCTCGGCCTGCCACGCATGGACGGGCTCGAAGTGCTGCGCCGCTTGCGTGACAGCGGTTCCAACTTGCCGGTACTGATCCTTACCGCCCGAGACGCCACCGAAGACCGCATCGCCGGGCTGGATGCCGGGGCTGACGACTACCTGATCAAGCCCTTCGATCTGGCCGAACTCAAGGCCCGCCTGCGGGCCTTGTTGCGGCGCAGCGCCGGCCGCGCCCAAGTGCTGATCGAGCACGCCGGCATCAGCCTGAACCCCGGCACGCAGCAAGTCAGCTACCAGGGTGAGCCGGTGGCGCTGACACCCAAGGAATATCAATTGCTCCACGAACTGCTCTCGCCACCGGGCCGGGTCATGACGCGCGATCATTTGATGCAGTTGTTGTACGGCTGGAATGAAGAAGCGGAGAGCAACACCCTGGAAGTCCATATCCATCACCTGCGCAAGAAATTTTCCACCGATCTGATCCGCACGATCCGCGGTGTCGGTTATTTGGTGGAGGAGCGCCGATGACGTCTATCCGACGCCGCACCCTGACGCTGATCATTGGCTTGATGCTCGCCGGCCTGGCCGTGATCAGTGTGTTCAACCTGCACGACAGCAACCACGAAATCGCCGAGGTCTACGACGCCCAACTCGCCCAGAACGCGAGGTTGCTGCAAGGCGTGATGCGTATGCCCTTGGCAACCAAGGAGCACGCCGAGCTGTATCAGGCGTTCAACAAGGCGCTGGGTGAAGCAGAGCCAAGGGTCGACGGCCATCCGTATGAAACCAAGATTGCCTTTCAAGTCTGGAATGCCAAGGGCGAAGTGCTGGTGCATACCGCCAGTGCCCCCTCCTTCATCGCGCCCCCGGCGAAACCGGGTTACAGCGATGTCGTGGACCTGAACAACCGCCACTGGCGTGCGTTCATGCTCGAAGACAAACAGAACAACCTGCGCATCTGGGTCGGCGAGCGGGACGATGTGCGTTCGGACCTGGTGGGCCGGATCGTTCGTCATACCCTGTGGCCCAATGTGCTGGGCAGCCTGATTCTCGCGGCGATGGTCTGGATGGCCATCGGTTGGGGCCTCAAGCCTCTGGCCGACATGGCGGCCACCTTGCGGGCACGGCACAGCGGTTCATTGGAACCTCTGCAATTGAATCCGTTGCCCAGTGAGCTGGAACCGATGCAAGCCGCACTCAACCGCATGCTCGCGCAGATACAGGAAGTGCTCGGTCGCGAACGTCGCTTCATCGCCGACGCGGCCCATGAAATGCGCACGCCCCTGGCGGTGCTGCGGGTGCATGCGCAAAACCTGCTGGAGGCCGGCACCGAGCAAGAGCGTCGGGAGTCTCTGGCGTTTCTGATCGCCGGGGTTGATCGCACCAGCCGCCTGGTCAATCAACTGTTGACTATGGCCCGCCTGGAACCCAAAGCCACCGCCCCGGTGTTGCATGGCATTGACCTGTGCGCCACCGTGCGCGCCAGTCTGGTTCAACTCACGCCCTGGATACTCAGCAAGGACCTTGAATTGGCATTCGACGTCAGTGAGCAGCCCTTCGAAATGGTCGCCGACGCCGCCGTGATCGATATTGCCTTGAACAACCTGATCAGCAACGCCGTAAACTTTTCCCCTGAACAAGGCGTTATCACGGTGAAGCTCAGTCAGGCGGACGGGTTTTATTCGCTGAGTGTCGAGGACCAAGGGCCCGGCATCAACGAATCGGATCGCGGGCGATTGTTCGAGCGTTTTTATAGTCGCGGGAATGCGCAAGGAGCGGGATTGGGCCTGACCATCGTCAACACCATCGCAACTCGACTGGGGGGCCGGATCACCCTGGCCAACCGACCCGAAGGCGGGTTGTGCGCAACCTTGTCGATTCCGGACGGCCATCCTCGCAACCCATTGCAGCGCACCACCCGAGATCTGCCGCCGAACACCTGAAACCGCTTGAAACGCCGCTGCTCCCAGAACTGGCTTTCCGGTGCGGTTCAAGACGGTATCTACAAGGGATCGGGGCCTCGCAGTAAATCCTGTTCACGCTCACACAACTCCACCACGTAATCCCACAACACCCGCAGCCGCACGGATTTGTGCAGCTCGCGGCGGGTGCTGATCCAGTAGCTGCGCTGGATGCTTTCATCCGGCAACAGCGGCACCAGTTGCGGATCGGCGCTGGCCATGTAGCACGGCAGCACCGCAATCCCCAACCCAGAGCGCGCCGCCTGTTGCTGGGCGATCACACTGGTGCTGTGAAACACCACCTGCGGGTTGCGGCAAAAGCTATTGAGAAACATCAGCTCCTGGCTGAACAGCAAGTCATCGACATAGCCGATCCACGCGTGACGCCCGAGGTCTTCGCGGCTGCGTAGCGGTGGCGCCCTGTCGAGGTAGGCCTGGCTGGCGTACAGCGCCAGGCGATAGTCGGTGAGCTTGCGCGTGACCAGCATGTCGGCCGCCGGGCGTTCGAGGTGGATGCTGATCTCCGCTTCGCGATTGAGAATGCTGACAAACCGCGGCACCGCCACCAGCTCAACTTCCAGCCCCGGATAGCGTTCGAACAAGCCGTTCATGCGACTGGCGAGGAACATGATGCCCAGGCCTTCGGTCACCCCGACGCGAATCTTGCCCAGTGGCGCCGTCGATTGAGTGATTTCTTCCTGAGCCAGCAGCGCGACGTTTTCCATCGCTTCCGCGTGTTTGAGCAGCGCTTCACCCGCTGGCGTCAATTCATATCCCTGAGCGTGCTGGACGAACAGCGCCGTGCCGAGGCTTTTTTCGATGGCCTCGATGTGCCGGGCCACGGTGGCGTGGGTGGTATTCAAACGTCGGGCAGCGGTGAGCAAACGCCCGCTGCGCTGCAATTCGAGAAAAAACCGCAGGTCATTCCAATCGAACATGAACCGTCCTTAGGGCTACGCTGTTTAAAAACGCACAGCGGCTGCGCAAAAACTAACATTCTTTTGACGAAAGCTAACAACTAGGATGACCGACAACAAGAACAACAATACGAGGTCAGGGATGCAGACTTCCCTTGATGAATACGACTACATCGTGGTCGGGGCCGGGCCGGCGGGGTGTTTGCTGGCCAATCGATTGTCGGCTGACCCGCAACACCGGGTCCTGCTGCTCGAAGCCGGCGGCCGCGATAACTACGCGTGGATTCACATCCCCGTGGGTTACCTGTTCTGCATCGGCAACCCGCGCACCGACTGGTGCTTCAAGACCGAAGCGCAACCCGGCCTGCAAGGTCGCGCCCTGAGTTACCCGCGCGGCAAGGTGCTCGGTGGCTGTTCCTCGATCAACGGCATGATCTACATGCGCGGCCAGGCCGGTGACTACGACGGCTGGGCGGCCGATGGCAATCCCGGCTGGCGTTGGGACGATGTGCTGCCGCTGTTCAAGAAAAGCGAAAATCATTTTGCCGGCGACTCGCAATTTCACGGCGCCACCGGGGAATGGCGGATCGAGCGTCAACGGCTGTCCTGGCCGATTCTCGATGCCTTCCGCAGCGCAGCCGAACAAAGCGGCATCGCCAGCATCGACGACTTCAATCAGGGCGACAACGAAGGCTGCGGCTATTTCCAGGTCAATCAAAAGGCCGGGATTCGCTGGAACGCGGCCAAGGCATTTCTCAGGCCGGTGCGCCATCGTCCCAATCTCACCGTGCTGACCGACGTTGAAGTCGACCGCGTGCTCCTGGAAAACGGCCGTGCAGCGGCGGTCAGCACACGCTGGCAGGGTCAGGCGAGAACCTTCAAGGCGCGCAAGGAAATCATCCTCTGCGCGGGCGCCGTCGGTTCGCCGACCCTCCTGCAACGCTCCGGTATCGGCCCCCGCCCGCTCCTGGAAAAATTGGGCATCGGGGTCGCCCATGAGCTGCCCGGTGTGGGCGGCAACCTGCAGGATCACCTGCAACTGCGGTTGATCTACAAACTGCAAAACGCGCGCACACTGAATCAGATCGCTGGCAGTGTGTGGGGCAAGATGGGCATGGGTTTGCGTTACCTGTACGACCGCAGCGGCCCGCTGTCCATGGCACCGAGTCAGCTCGGTGCGTTTGCCCGCTCAGGGCCGGAGCAGACCTCGGCGAACCTCGAATACCATGTGCAACCCTTGTCGCTGGAGCGTTTCGGCGAGCCATTGCACGCCTTCCCCGCCTTCACCGCATCGGTCTGCGACTTGCGCCCGCAAAGCCGTGGCCGAATCGACATTCGCTCGGTCAATCCGCAGGACGCGCCGCTGATTCAACCCAATTATTTGAGCCATCCGCAAGACTTGCGCGTCGCGGCCGACGCCATACGCCTGACCCGACGCATCGTTTCCGCACCCGCCCTGCAAGCGTTCAAGCCGGTGGAATACCTGCCCGGCGACAGTCTGCAGAGCGAAGAACAACTGCACGAAGCCGCCGCCCGCATCGGCACGACGATTTTCCATCCGGTCGGCACCTGCCGCATGGGCAACGACACCGACGCGGTGGTCGATGCGCAGCTCAAAGTCCATGGCATCCCCGGCCTGCGCATCGCTGATGCGTCGATCATGCCGCGCATCACCTCGGGCAACACCTGTTCGCCGACGCTGATGATTGCCGAGAAGGCCGCGCAACTCATCCTCAATCCCGCCACAAGGAGCCCGGCACCGCCCATGGAACTGGCGACGAATACCTGACCGCCAAACACGAACATAGTAGGAGCCAGCTTGCTAGCGATAGCGACCGATCAGCCAGCATCAGAGTCACCTGACACGCCGCCATCGCCAGCAAGCCGGCTCCTGCAATAAGGGTTACACCCCGATGCACGGACAGTAGCGGCACCCACCCACAAGGCCGGTGCCGACAGTGGAACAACAAAAACAATCACTGTGAGGGAAACCGATATGTCAGAACATGTTCAGCCTCTGGAAATCACGCGCAGCAGCGACGCCGGCCGTGAAACCCGCAAGGTCATCTTCGCTTCGTCACTGGGAACGGTGTTCGAGTGGTACGACTTTTTCCTTTATGGCGCCCTCGCGGCGGTGATCAGCAAACAGTTTTTCGCCGGGGTCAACGACACCACGGCATTCATCTTTGCACTGATGGCATTCGCCGCCGGTTTCGTCGTACGGCCCTTTGGCGCGCTGGTTTTCGGGCGTTTGGGGGACATGATCGGGCGCAAATACACCTTCCTCGCCACCATCGTTCTCATGGGTGTCGCGACGTTTTGCGTCGGGCTGCTGCCAACCTACGCGAGCATCGGCATCGCCGCGCCGATCATTCTGGTGGTGCTGCGCATGCTTCAGGGCCTGGCCCTGGGCGGTGAGTACGGTGGCGCTGCGACCTATGTCGCGGAACACGCGCCCATTGGCAAACGCGGTTTCCACACCAGCTGGATTCAGTCCACTGCAACCCTTGGCTTGCTGCTGTCGTTGCTCGTGGTGCTGGGATGCCGCTATTTCACCGGCGACCAGTTCGAAGTCTGGGGCTGGCGGATTCCGTTTCTGTTTTCCATCGTGCTGCTGGGCATCTCGACCTGGATTCGCCTGAGCCTGCACGAATCACCCGCGTTCGTGAAAATGAAAGAGGAAGGCAAACTCTGCAAGTCGCCTTTGCGCGATTCCTTCGGTAAATGGGAAAACCTCAAAGTCGTGCTGATCGCGCTGTTCAGCATCAACGCCGGGCAAGCGGTGACGTTTTACGCGGCGCAGTTTTATGTGCTGTTCTTCCTCACCCAGTTCCTGAAAATGGACCCGGCCCTGGCCAACAGCCTGCTGATCGTCAGCGTGATCATCGGCGCGCCGTTCTTCATCTTCTTTGGCTGGCTGTCGGACAAGGTCGGGCGTAAACCGGTGTTGATGATCGGCCTGTTGCTGGCTACCGCGTTGTACTTCCCGATCTTCAAATCCATCGCCCACTACGCCAACCCGGCCATCGACCAGGCCAGCCGCCAGGCGCCGATCACCGTACTGGCCGACCCGGCCACTTGCACCTTCCAGTTCGATCCGGTGGGCAAGGCGAAATTTGACAGCCCGTGCGACAAGGTCAAAACCTTCCTGGTGAAACAGGGCCTGCCCTACAGCAGCGAAGCGGCCCCGGCCGGCAGCGGCGTGCAGGTCAGCGTCGGTGACGTGAAGCTCGATGGCTTTGACGAAGCAGCCCTGCGGGGCGCAGTGACCCTGGCCGGGTATCCGTCAAAAGCCGATACGCAACAGGTCAACAAGTCGATGATCGTGGCGCTGATGGTTGTGCTGATCATCATCTCCGCCATGTGCTACGGCCCGCTGGCGGCGCTGATGGTCGAACTGTTCCCGACGCGCATTCGCTACACCTCGATGTCCCTGCCTTATCACATCGGTAATGGCTGGTTTGGCGGGTTTCTGCCGACGGTGTCGTTTGCGTTGGTGGTGTATACCGGGGACATTTTCTACGGGCTTTGGTACCCGGTGGTGATTACTGCGGTGAGCCTGGTGGTGGGGATGATCTGTTTGCGTGAGACCAAGAACGTGGATCTGGATAAAAACTGACATCATGCCGCAGAACCTGTAGGAGCGAGCTCGCTCCTACAGACCGCCATCGCCCCGCCACTCACCCGACCGAGGCACCATGATCATTTCATCCGCATCCGACTACCGCGAGGCCGCCCGCCGCAAACTCCCGCGATTTTTGTTCGACTACATCGACGGCGGCGCTTATGCCGAGCACACCCTGCGGGCCAACAGCGCCGACCTGACGGGCATCAGCCTGCGTCAGCGCATTCTGAAAAACGTCGAAACCCTGAGCCTTCAAACCACCCTCTTCGATCAGCCCCTTGCAATGCCGATTATCCTCGCGCCGGTCGGCCTGACGGGCATGTTCGCCCGTCGAGGCGAAGTACAGGCGGTGAAAGCGGCGGAAAACAAAGGCATTCCCCTGTGCCTGTCAACGGTTTCGGTGTGCTCGATCGAAGAAGTGGTGGCGAACAGCCAACAATCCATCTGGTTCCAGCTGTACGTGCTAAAAGACCGGGGCTTCATGAAAAATGCCCTGGAGCGGGCGAAGGCCGCCGGGGTGAAGAACCTGGTGTTTACCGTCGACATGCCCACGCCCGGTGCGCGCTACCGGGACGCGCACTCGGGCATGTCCGGGCCTTTTGCGTCATCGCGGCGCATCCTTCAGGCGATGACCCGACCCGACTGGGCCTTCAACGTCGGCGTCATGGGGCGCCCGCATGACCTGGGCAACATCTCGAAGTACCTTGGCAAAGCGGTCACCCTCGAAGACTACATGGGCTGGCTGGCGAACAACTTCGACCCGTCGATCAGCTGGAGCGATCTGGAATGGATTCGTGACTTCTGGAAAGGCCCGATGATCATCAAAGGCATTCTCGATCCTCAAGACGCGCGTGACGCCGTCAGCTTCGGCGCGGATGGCATTGTGGTGTCGAACCATGGCGGGCGACAACTGGACGGCGTGCTTTCCACCGCCAAGGCCTTACCACCCATCGTACAAGCGGTGGGGAATGATCTGACGGTGCTGGTCGACTCCGGGATCCGCTCGGGGCTTGACGTCGTGCGGATGCTGGCGCTGGGCGCGAAAGGTGTATTGCTGGGACGTTCCATGGCCTATGCGCTGGCCGCCGACGGTCAGCGCGGGGTGGAAAACATGCTGGATATTTTCGCCAGGGAGATGCGCGTGGCGATGACGTTGACCGGGGTGACTTCGATTGGCCAGATTGATGAGTCGACGCTGGTGCAGGCGGTTCGTGAGCTGAACGCCTGACCGTAAAATCGCCCTGTCAATGCAGGGCGTTTTTCAATCACTCGACGTCTTTGAGAATTTCGAACGTCACCTGATCGGGATAGAACGCCACATAATTTTTGATCTGCTCCACCGATATTTTGGGGTCTTCATAGCTCCACACTGCATTGGCTCCCTCATGCCCCGGGATCTGCAGGCTGAAATAGCTCGCATCACCCTTGTAGGGGCAATAACTCGTGTGGTCGGTGCGGGCGAAATACTCCTCGGCAATGTCCTCCCGAGGCACGTAATACACCGGAGGGTAATTGGCTTCCAGCAGCACCAGCGCGCGCGTCGACGCCGCCACCTGAATGCCGTGAAACTTCACCAATAGACAGCCGGGTTGCTCGGCGATGGTAATGACAGGGCTAGGACCGGAGCTTTTCATGAAATGCGTTCCTCGGGACGGTGAAAAACCTGTGGGAGCGTGCGATGCGGCGATCCGACTGGCCCGCGATGGGTCGCGCGGCGGTCCCGAAACTTTGAGACCGCACGTGTCAGGTATAACCCAGATTTCGTCGGTACGACGGCTTCGCAGCCGAACGGAACCATGACGGTTATCCGTCTACAGACTGACTACCGCCTCCACTCTTCTTCGTCTAATAGACCAACGGCTCAACTGCGCCGAAACATCGTCTACGATCAATAGCACCGTTGACATCCCTGCTTCGCAGTCAGGTCGTCGTGGCGTGGGGGTTCGAGTCTCAGAAGCTTGAGGGTCACCAACATGCCGGCCAGCCGTTTTTCCCTCGATAAAACGATGATCACCCTCGACGCACGCCCGGATCGCCTCGATCTGCGTGATCGCCTGTTCACCCCACGAATCCAGTCACTGCCGCCCTCCTGGCCCGCCGACAAGGACATCGACGCCGAACTGTCGGGGTACCTGGCCAGGGACATGGTGCTGTTCCAGGGCAACGAGGGCGCTTGCACCGGGTTTGGCCTGGCGGCGGTGGTCAACTTTCTGTTGTGGCGGAGAGACCGCACGGCCACCAAAACCAGCCCTCGCCAGCTCTATCATCTGGCCAAGCTGTATGACGAATGGCCCGGCGAGGATTACTCGGGTTCAAGCTGTCGCGGTGCGCTGAAGGGCTGGCACAAACACGGTGTCTGCGCGCAGGAATTATGGCCCTACACCGTCAAACCCGACGGTTCTGTGCCCGCGTTCGAGGCACCGGACGAACATTGGGCCGCCGATGCCGTGACCCGGCCGTTGGGTGTCTACTATCGCGTGGAAAAGAACGATGTCACCGCGATGATGGCGGCGCTGTATGAAGCCGGTGCGCTTTACGTCTCGGCCAATGTGCATCAGGGTTGGGCCCTGATGCGGCCCAAAGGCAAAAAAAGTCCGGTGGCGGCGTTCGAAAGCATGTCGCAACTGCCCGTGATCAAAGGGTCATCGAACAGTCAGGGCGGTCATGCCTTTGCCCTGATCGGTTACACCAGCCAAGGCTTCATCGTGCAAAACTCCTGGTCGACCGACTGGGGGTTTTCCGGCTTCGCGATCCTGACGTTCGAAGACTGGCTGGCCAATGGCACCGACGCCTGGACCGTAGGCCTTGGCGTACCGATCGAGCACGGCGGGCTCTCCCCGGACTCACGCCCGTCGCGCGCCAGGGCTGATGCTCAATCACCCTTTCGCAACGCGCTGTCGAGCTCCATTGCCAAG
This sequence comes from Pseudomonas sp. O230, assembly GCF_045447035.1. Lineage (NCBI taxonomy): Bacteria > Pseudomonadati > Pseudomonadota > Gammaproteobacteria > Pseudomonadales > Pseudomonadaceae > Pseudomonas > Pseudomonas sp. O230. The sequence goes on from NZ_JBJGXN010000009.1 coordinate 344,361, forward strand.
CGTGAAGGCTTTTCGTTGTTCACCGCCAGCACGCGGGATTCAGAACGCAAAGGCCCTACTTTGCTGACCAAGGATCAGGCGTACGGCCTGACCATCGTCATGGAAAACAACGGCAGCATCGGCCCCCGGCTGACCGACGTCGAGAACGTCCGCGCCGGTGTCAAACGGATCGTCTATGAGGCACCTCGCGCCTGGTACGACAAGCTGCCGGCAGCCAGCAAACCCGCGGTGCTGCGCATCGCCATTGTGGCCCACGGCGGGCTTAACTCCGAACAGGACTCCATCAACCGGATCTGTGCGATGGCGCCCTACTTCCTGGAAAACGGCATCTATCCGTTGTTTATCACCTGGCGTACCGGCGCGCTCGAAACACTCGCGGACATCATCCAGGACACGCTACCTGGCGTGTTCGAAGCCGGCGGCCTCAGCGACGTGCTGAAGTTGATCAAGGACAAAACCGTAGAAGGGCTTGATCCCACGGTCGAGTTGGCGACCAAAAAACTCGGTGGCGATCAGTGGAGCCAGATGAAACAGAACGCCGAAGCCGCTGCCATAGCGGGTTTCACCCCGCGAGGCCTGGTGGAAATGGCGGATAACCTGAAAAAGCTGATTGATGACATGGGGCAGAAAAAAGTCCAGCTGCACCTGATCGGTCACTCGGCGGGGTCGTTGATCAACGGCCACTTGATTCGCCTGCTATGGGCCCGGCAGTTGCCGACCGAGACATCGACACTGATGGCCCCGGCGTGCACCCTCGACTTCGCCAACCAGACCTACCGCAAGGTCATCGAGGACGGCGGACTCAAGCGCAAGGACTTCCACATATACCTGATGTCCGATCAGCGCGAACAGGCGGATAACGTCATTGGCGCGTACCACAAATCGTTGCTCTACCTGGTATCCCGCGCCTATGAGGAACTGCAGCGTATGCCGCTGCTGGGCATGGCCAGCAGCCTCGACGGCAACAGCCAGAACTTCAGCGATCCTGATCTGGCGTTATGGAACATCGCCGCCCGGAACATGACCGAGCAATGGAACCGCTTTTACTGGGGCAACACCATTCCGAGCGGTTTCGCCGCCACCGGCCGCGGGCTGTCGGACACGCTCGCGCAAACCCTGCACATTTTCAACGAACCGAAGATGAACTACGGCGCGGGGGTAAAGGCGGACACTTCCCACGGTGGGTTCGACAATGACATCAACGTCATTACCAGCGTTTTGCTGACCATTCTGCGCCTGGCTCCGGGCGCCAAACTCGTGCAGCCGGTGGTTAATCTGAACTACTGAGCTTTGGCGCAATGAATCGAAACGCACGAGCTGTACATCCATACAGATAAAGATTGCTCCATCGCTCATCAGCCGCCATTCTGTGCACCTCCCGGCAGTTGATGAACGATGGTGGTTATGCGGTTGTACCTCTGTGAAAAACCTTCCCAGGCCAAAGACATTGCGGCCGTGCTCGGCGCCCGGCGTCGCGGCGACGGCTGTTGGCTGGGAACGGACGTCACGGTGACCTGGTGCATCGGCCATCTGCTCGAAACCGCGCCGCCGGATGCTTACGACGCGCGCTATAAACGCTGGGTGCTGGCGGACCTGCCGATCATTCCGGACAAATGGAAAATGACCGTCAAACCGCGCACCGCCAGTCAGTACAAGGCCGTCAAACGCTTGCTCGGCGAGGCCGATGAACTGGTGATTGCCACAGATGCCGACCGTGAGGGCGAAATGATCGCCCGGGAACTGGTGGAGCATTGCCGTTATCGCGGGCCAATCCAGCGGTTGTGGCTGTCGGCGCTGGACGATGCATCCATCCGCAAGGCATTGGCCGCGCTGAAACCGGGAGCGGAGACCTTCAGCCTTTATCATTCGGCATTGGGCCGCTCACGGGCCGACTGGCTGATCGGGATGAACATGAGCAGGCTGTTCACGCTGCTGGGGCGCCAGTCCGGTTATCAGGGCGTATTGCCCGTCGGCCGGGTGCAAACGCCGACCCTGCGCCTGGTCGTGGACCGCGACCGCAGCATTGCCGATTTCGTCCCCGTGGCTTACTGGGCTATCGATGTGCAGTTGCTGCACGATGGCACCGCGTTCACCGCACAGTGGCGTGCACCGTCCGACGTTTGCGACGATCAGGATCGCTGCCTCAATCAGGCGCTCGCACAGCAGGCTGCGACGGCGATTGGCAGTGCGGCGAGTGCCCGAGTCATCAAACTGCGTACCGAGCGCATGCGTGAAGTGGCACCGTTGCCGTTTGACCTGGGCACGTTGCAGGAAGTCTGCTCGAAGAAACTCGGTCTCGGCGCTCAGGAAACCCTCGACATCGCCCAGGCACTCTACGAAACCCACAAAGTCATCACCTATCCTCGTAGCGACTGCGGTTACCTGCCGGTGAGTCAACACAGTGAAGCGCCCGGTATTCTTGCCGCCCTGCGCCAGGCAGACCCGGCGCTGAACGCCTTGCAGGACTACCTTGAACCGCAACGGCGTTCACGGGCCTGGAACGACGCCAAGGTCAGCGCTCACCACGGCATCATCCCCACGGCCGCGGCAAAAAACCTGGATCGACTGGTGGGCAAGCAGCGAGCGGTCTACACGCTGATCCGTGCACGTTATCTGGCGCAATTTCTGCCCAATCATGAATACGACCGGACTCAGGCCGACTTCGACTGTGCCGGTGAAGCCTTGCGCGCCGTTGGCAAGCAGATCGTCGAACCCGGCTGGAAACGCGCCCTGCCCGAGGCCCTTGCTCCGGCCAAGGGCCGTGAAGCACCGGCGCCGCAAACACTGCCGGCATTGAGCGAGGGCCGTGATTGTGCGGTATCCGAGGTGAAGCTCAAGGACCTCTGGACGCAACCGCCCAAACCCTTCACCGAAGGTGATTTGATCAAGGCGATGAAGAACGTTGCCAAACTGGTGGAGGATCCACTGCTCAAACAGAAGCTCAAGGACACCACCGGGATTGGTACCGAGGCCACCCGCGCCTCGATCATTCAGGGCCTGCTCGACCGTGGTTATCTGATCAAGAACGGCAAGGCCCTGGCCGCCACTCCGGCTGCGTTCAGCCTGATCGACGCCGTGCCGCGCGCGATTGCCGACCCGGGCACCACCGCGATCTGGGAGCAGGCGCTGGACATGGTGCAGAGCGGCGAAATGAGCCTGGAAGAGTTCGTCACCAAACAAGCGGCGTGGATGAGCAAGCAGGTTGCCCGCTGCTCAAGCCTGAGCCTGACCATCAGCGGGCCTGCAAGCCCCGCTGGGCGAGGTGCCACACCCTGGAAAAACAAACGCAAACCGGCCAAGCGCAAGCCCTCGGCCGGCGCCAAACGTGCCGCAAAACCGGCGAACAAAGCTTAATGGCACTTCGAATGGACCTCGATGGTCTAGTGTTCTTCAAACCCGGCTACAGCCCTGTTTCCTGAAAAGGTATCGACCATGATTATCGTGCACCACCTGAACAACTCCCGCTCCCAGCGCATTCTGTGGCTGCTGGAAGAACTGGCCATCCCTTATGAACTGAAGCTTTATCAGCGCGACCCGAAGACCAACCTCGCCCCGCCGGAACTGAAATCGATCAACGCCCTGGGGAAATCGCCGGTCATTGAAGACGGCACGCAGAAGTTGATCGAGTCCGCCGCAATCATCGACTACCTGATTCGCCGCCATGGCGAGGGTCGCCTGCAACCCGATCTGTCCACCCCGGCCTACGATGAATACGTGCAGTGGCTGCATTTCGCCGAAGGCTCGGCCATGTTGCCGCTGATGTTGAACCTGTACGTCGGGCGTCTCGGTGAAGCCGGCGCGCCACTGCATCCGCGGATCAACTCGGAAGTGGCCAACTACCTCGGCTATCTGAACACGGCATTGAGCCAGTCCGATTTCCTTTTAGGTAATGAGTTCAGCGCGGCCGACATCCAGATGAGTTTCATTGGCGAAATCGCCCGCGCCCAAGGCAAGCTCGGCGACTACCCTCATGTAGCGGCCTGGATTGAGCGCTTTCAGGCGCGCCCCGCCTATCAAGCAGCACTGAAGAAAGGCGGCAAATACGACTTCGCGCCCCACTGATCGATCCCGCTCTGAGCAGGAGCCAGCCCGCATGTCCTCGATAGAACTGCACGCCGCTCAGCGCGACGAACTGGAAACGCTTGAAAACCTGATGCAGTTCTATATGTACGACTTCAGTGAGTGGCTGCCGCTCAAGCTCGGCGGACATGGCTTCTTCAACATCCAGCCGCAGCAGGACTACTGGCGCAGCCCCGACACCCGCCCGTACTTGATCAACGTCGACGGGGAACTGGCCGGTTTCGTGACCGTGGATGGCAACATTCATCTGCCCGGCGCCCAGTAAAACGTCGGGTACTTTTTTATCGCCCGACGCTTTCGTGGCCAAGGTGTCGCGACGTTTGTCGCTTCTACCCTCTTGAGCCAACTGCCCGGTCAATGGCAGATTTTTCACCTCGACGCCAACCCACCGGCACGGCTGTTCTGGGCCCGTGTGATACCTGATCTCACGGGGGGCGCGTTCTCCCGGCATCAGCAGCCGGCAGACGGTTATCCCTGCACCTTTTACCGGTTTCAAAGCACGCAGCCATCGTCCTGACTGGCGCTTTCCCCTGCTGCTTTCTAATTCCAAACCGCTTTGTCCGACAATATGTAGTGACTGAAAATAATCACTACAAAACCGTTGACGCCTCCGGTTTGCCCTTGCATGATGCAGACATCTCCCCGATCGGGAGTACAGCAACATGTTTGAGCAAGCTCGTCTGACCGCCGAGCTGTTTTTCCCGGATACACGCTGCTCACAAGGCAGATTGAAGAAGCTGACCTGGCCCGAACGTCCAGTACAAGGACGAGAAGCGCTGGCGATCAATCCTCATGAAGCTTGTGGCCGACCCTGAAAACGTCGGCAGTGGCCTGAAGGTTTTCGCTGCTTCTCTTCGTTGTGACGCTATTGCGTAGCAGTTATTCAACACGACTACATGCAACAGACGCGGGCCCCCGTCACTCTCGACGGCCGACCGCTGACGTCCTGGTTTCGGTGCCAGGGATCAACTAACCGATGGGCTACTTGTATTAGCGAATCAACTTTGAAAGATCACCAAATGGTCAAGGGGCATATTATGAATCTGAACAATCAACCTACTATCGATGAACTGGCTCGTATGTTCGCTGCGCAAAAAGACAGCCACGACAGCCACATTCTGTGGATCAGCAAATCGGGCCAGGTTCATATGGATTGCCTGTCGCCGCATGCCCATGAAGCCGACTTCGACCAGAACAACCAGAACCTGTTGGCCCGACTGAAAATGTACCGTCGCGGCCAAGGTTATGTCGGTAAGAAAGCCGCCGCCGACAAGGACTTCATCGGTAATGTTCTGCAAACGTTGAAGCAGGCCTGGGCCTCGATGCAGAACCAGAATGAAGTTCGGGTGATTGATCGGTTCTACTGATAAATCATCGCAATAAAAAAGGCCCCGCTCGAATAAACGAGCGGGGCCTTTTTGTTTGTCTCCAGTTTGCCAAACAAAGCTATTGTTAAGCGTATCCGCTGTTGGTCCCTGGAGACTTGCGATGAAAAACAAGCTGATATTTCCACTGTTGCTGGTTTTGACGAGTGCTGTTCAGGCAAACAGCGTCGACGGTGTTCCGTCATTCGCGGTGGAGTGCCCCGGCAAGTTTCTCGTCCAGGCGGATCAGGATGGACCGGTAATGATCAACAGCAAGGAAGCCGACACCAAAATCATCAATGAGCGCCACTTCGAAGCCAAAGGCGCCGGCATCACCCTGTCCATCGTCCTTGCCGATGACGACTCGGTGGCCGTGACCTCCACCGGCAAGGCCCCCAACGGGGTGTGCCAGTCAGTCGATGACTGAGCTCGACGACTCGGCCATTCCCAACACCAGTTCCATAAACGCCACCGACGCCGCACTGTGATAGTTGTTTTTACGCCGCAGCATTGCGGCCCCGCGTTTGGGCGCCTCCCCCAGCAATGGAATCCTGCGCAACGCGCGGTCCTGAGTGGCGATGGGTTCCGGAAGGATGGTGGCGATAGCCGTGTGGCGGATGACTTCCATCAAGGTGCTCACCGAGTTGACCTCAATCACCACCTTCGGCGTGATGTGCTGCTGGGCGAAATATTCATCGATGCGGGTACGCGTGATGAAATCCGATGCCAGCAGCGCGAATTCCAGCTGCGCCACGGCTTCAGCGGATAACGCGTCTCGGCTTTCGTACAACGGATGATCCCGCCCCACCATCACCCCCAGCGTCTCGGTAAAGGCCGGGATCGATTCGATGTCGGCATTCCTGACCTCATTAAACGCAATGGCGATGTCCAGTGAGTCCTCCAGCAGCCCAGCCTCGATGTCGGCCATCGACAACTCGAAAATCTCCAGGTGAATATTCGGGTAACGCGCCACGTAGTCGCGCACCAACGGCCCGACCAGATACGCCATGAACGTCGGCGTCATTGCCAATCGCAACGTCCCGCGGGACAAGTCCTTCACGTCATGCAACGCCCGTTTGCCCGCCTCCAGTTCCACCAGCACCCGCCGGGCGCACTCGATGTAGGCCTCACCCGCGTCGGTCGGCTTGACGGTGCGCGAGGTGCGGTCGAACAGGCTCACGCCGAGGGTTTCCTCCAGTTGGCGGATCTGTTGCGACAAGGTCGGCTGGGACACGTGCAATGCCTCGGCAGCACGGGTGAAGCCGCCGTGGTCGGCGACCGCGAGCAAGTAGCGCAAATGTCTGAGCAGCATCAGGTTCAACCTATAGGCAGGGCTTATGCGAAGCATTGTATATCGGTCTTGGACGCTATGAATCAAGCGGCAGAAGATGGCTTCACACCCAAGCAGTAGCCCACCCGATAGGAGAACCACCATGCAACAGTCCCATGCTTACAACGACCCGAGCCTGACCTTGACCACCTCGATCCTCGATGCCAAGGCGCGTAAAAACCTGTCCTGGCAAGACCTGACCGATGGCACCGGCCTCGGTCTGGCTTACGTCACCGCTGCCCTGCTCGGCCAGCACCCACTGCCGGAAAGCGCCGCCAAAGTCATTGGCGAGAAACTCGACCTGGACGCCGACGCCGTGGCCCGCCTGCAAATCATTCCACTGCGCGGCAGCCTCTCGGGTGTGCCGACCGACCCGACCATCTACCGCTTTTACGAAATGATCCAGATCTACGGCACCACGCTGAAAGCCCTGGTCCATGAACAGTTTGGCGACGGCATCATCAGCGCGATCAACTTCAAGCTCGACATGAAGAAAGTCGAAGATCCGGAAGGCGGCTCCCGCGCCGTGATCACCCTCGACGGCAAGTTCCTGCCACTGCGTCCTTTCTGAGTTGATACCGGCCCGCACTCAGGTGCGGGCCAGGCCCAAATCCCCACTTGCTGCTTTGTTCACCACATTGGTCTGGAGGATGCCCCATGAAAAAAATTCTGTTGGTGCTGTCGTTGTTAGCCGGTGTGTCTGCCCAGGTTCACGCCGAGGAGGTGGCCGTCGCGTACGAGTACGGCATGAAGCTGGATATCGCGCATGTCGTGAGCATCACGCCGATTGCCAATGAATGCGGGGTTGTCCCCGTGGAAATGACGTACCAGGACTCCACAGGCGCCACCCACACTCTGGATTACAGCGTGTTTGGCACCGGCTGCTCGAACTGACCCCCATCACTTGAAAGGAAATGCCCCATGAAAGCGCTCATCGACGGTTTTTTGAAGTTCCAGACAGAAGCCTTCCCGCAACGGACCGACCTGTTCAAACACCTGGCCACCACGCAACACCCCGGTACGCTATTCATCACCTGCTCCGACAGTCGTGTGGTGCCGGAACTGCTGACCCAGCAAGAACCCGGTGAACTGTTCGTGATTCGTAACGCCGGCAATATCGTGCCCTCCTACAGCCCGCATCCGGGCGGTGTATCGGCCACGGTCGAATACGCGGTGGCCGTGCTGGGCGTTACCGACATCGTCATCTGCGGCCATTCTGACTGCGGTGCGATGACGGCCGTCGCCAGTTGCAAATGCATGGACCACCTGCCCGCCGTCAGCGGCTGGTTGCAACATGCGGAGTCGGCGAAGGTCATCAACGAATCCCGGCCGCACGCCAGCGACGCGGCGAAAGTGAGTTCGATGGTGCGGGAAAATGTGATCGCGCAACTGGCCAACATTCAGACCCACCCGAGCGTGCGTTTGGCTCAGGAAAAAGGCCTGCTAAACCTGCACGGCTGGGTCTATGACATCGAAACCGGTTCGATCGATGCGCTGGATGCGAACAGCCGCACGTTCGTGTCGCTGATCGAACACCCGACCACGTGCGCCGTTTACGGTAAAGCGGTTGAAGTGGCTTGATCCGTACCCCTGAGGGTCATCGCCCTCAGCCGGCAGCACGCAGCAAATCAGCGTCAGCGCTAGATGGCCGTGAGGTGAAGATGCAGCGCGCCCGGTTCACGGGAGCGCTGCACCCCGCTTCATTTGTCTTCCGGTTTGGCTGACGATGACGGGCGGATCTCCGGGCTTTCCTCGGCGTTCGGCGCGGTTGGAAAGCTCCCAGGCGTGAACACGTGAGTCAGCAATTCCCTGGCATCGATTTCATTGACACCACTCACCGTGCGGGCCAGCGCAACAGCCTGCTCACATTGCTTATGAGTGTTGACGCGACCACTCAACATCAGCGTTCCGGCGAGGGTTTTGACGTGGACTTACAGGCCCAGGCCCGGATCGGCCATCGCCATGGCCGACTTCACCCGGGCTGTCAGCCACGCGTCGTGCGCGGCCATTTCCAGTTGATGAGAGTAGTGCTCGAAGGATTGAAGTTTCATGGCGGACCCCTGTCTCAAGACGCAGTCGCAGACACCTTTAATTATAGTGCGCTCCACGCTTGCGGTCGGGTACTCAGCGTTTAACCGACAGATCGACCTGGGTCATGCGGCTGCGGATCGTGAACACGCCATCGCCCGAGAGAATCGCGCTGCGAGCAAACAGACGCCCGCTCTCCCAGTTCGAAAGGCCCAGTTCCGGTTTGTTCAGCGCGTACTGCCCATCGACCCAGCGGGTGATCCCGTTGCCGACAAAAGGCGCGTTGACCGCGTTGTAGAAACGCTCATGCGCCTCGGCATCTTCACTGATCAACGACACGGTGAATTGCGGGCTATAGCGATTGAACAAGGTGATGGCCTGGCTCAGGTCGTCGACGATCTTGAGGCTGACTTCCGGGGTTTCTTCCCACTCCCACTCGCGGCCCAATTGGTCTTCGGGCAGTGGTTCGGCCAACGCTTCGGTCTGGTAGCCGTCGGCGCGATAGACCTCGACGGTTGCGGTTCGCCAATGGCTCGGCAAATACGCTTCGCTGCCCTCGACGATGTGCAATTTGCAGCCCTCTTCCCGGGCGGTGCCGGCTTTTTGCAAGGCGTCCAGAAACAGCGGCACCAGTTCGGCAGCGCGATCGCGGTGGATCAGGCAGACGTTCAGGGTGTTGCAGACTTTACGGTCCAGGGAATTGCGCACGACGGCGGCAAAACGCTTGGCGTCGGCGTCCTTGTCGGCGACCAGCCAGGCGCCACCGGTGCCATGCAGGCTGACGGCGGTGCCGACCTGTTGCGCAATGCTGCCCAACTGACTGACCGCGCGACCCGAACCACGGGCGACCGCCAGTGACAGGCGCCGATCAGCGAACATCGCCCAACCGGCGGCGTGATTGACGCTCTCCACCAGAGACACCGCGCCCACCGGCAAACCGGCCTCGCTCAAGGCCGGGTTCAATGCGTGGGTGACGATGGCTTGCGCCGTGCCCAAAGCATCGCTGCCAATGCGCAGCACCGCGGTGTTGCCGGTGCGCAGCACGCCAGCGGCGTCGGCGAAGACATTCGGCCGGCCTTCGAAGACGAAGGCGACGATGCCCAGCGGCGAAACCACCTGCTCGACTTTCCAGCCGTCGTGTTCGACACAGCTGACCACTTTACCGCGCGTGGCGGGCGCATCGCGCCAGGCCCTGAGGCCCGCGATCATGTCGCGGCGCATGCGCTCATCGGCCAGCAACCGTGTGGTTGAGCGCCCACGTGACTTGGCCCATTCGATGTCGGCGCGGTTGGCGACCTCAATCAAATCCCAGCAGTCCTGGTTTTCCAGGCGCAAGGCAAACAGGTCGAAAAACGCGCTGATCGCCTGGTCGGAAACAGCGGACATCGCCGTAAACGCCGCTTCGGCCCGCTCGATCGCGACCGCCGCCGCTTTCTGGTCAGCTACGGGAATCAGCAACAACTCGCCGCTGACCTGCTCCACCAACAGGTGGTCCCCGGGCTGAAAGCGCAAGGCCAGTTCGGGGCTGACCACAGTGACGCGGTTACCAGCGAAAGGGATTGGCGTGCCAGCGACTAGACGTTCGAGCGCAAGAGACATGAAGCGGTTTCACCATGCAAGGGGCGGCCGGAAAATGTATAGCAAAATGCCTGGGGCGTCATTAACCGGTGGGCATCGGCATCGTCGCAAACGGACCCGGGATGCGATGAATCTGTTTCAGGCGCAGGAGCATCTGGAGATCACCTTAGTGCTGGATGATCAAACACTGGCGCACTTGTGCAACCGGGTCGAGGCGCTACCGCGCTGACTCAGCGGCCCATTGGGGATTGCAGCCGCGCGTGCAGCAATCCCTTGACCGTGCGCATCACTGCCGCGTTCGCGTCCTCCATCAGCCCTACGTGCTTGAGGGTTTCTTCCAGTTCACCCCGCCCATGAGCATCCAGCGCGGCCTGACCACTGCTGTGAACCAGTCGATGCGGCACTTCCATCCGCCGATAATCCGCATCGCGCTGCTGGTTGCGGTTCTGATCGCTGTAGTACCACTGACCGAACAGGCACTCGGTTTCGTCGGGCAGGGTCAGCGGTGAATGCGGCTTGGGATTGAGCAGGCGGTCGTACACCGTAACCTTGAGCGTCAGCTCTTGCAGGTTGGCCAGCTCGACATCCGACAACAAGTGCGACAGGTCGATTTCGCGCTGCATCTGCTGCGCCTCGCCGTACATGCCGGCCATGGCCTCGGCGGTTTTGTCGATCACCGCACCGAAAGCGTTGGAGACTTGGTTCTGTTGCGAAATCGCCTGCTTGGCCTGGCTGATTTCCTGTTGGATGGCCGAGGTTTCCTTGACGATTTCCCGGGTGGCTTCGGCGGTCTTTTCCGCCAGCAGTCGCACTTCACCGGCCACCACCGCGAAACCGCGTCCGGTGTCCCCGGCACGCGCGGCTTCGATGGCTGCGTTGAGTGCCAGCAAGTTGGTCTTGCGGGCGATGTCGCTGATCAGATCAACGATGCGATCGATCTCACTGGCGCGACCCACCAGATGGGTAATCACGTCTTCCAGCGCGTCCAGGCCTGCGGCCATGACCCGCGACTGGTCCTGCAAATGACTGACCTGCTCGCGGTTATCGATGGCCGCGCGGGCGACGGTTTCCGCCCGTTGGTGATTGAGTTTCAGGCGCTGATTGAGCATCGAAAACGATTCGCTGACCGGTGACAGCGAATTGCCGCAGATCAGCAGGTGTTGCGCCAGGCCGCGGAAAAAATCGCGATCGCGCAACTCGGCTTTACGGTCGGCCAGCCGTGCTTCATCGGCGCCTGCCGTGACCGGCGGCTCGATCACCGGCAAGGGCGACTCGACGTTGTACTCGGTGGTTTTCCTGCGCCACGTAAAACTCATCGCCATTCCCCTACGCCCCCGACGCATTGCGCCAAAGGCGCGGACAATACGAATGAACGGTGTCGGGTAAAAGATCCAATCCGACGAAAAAAACCCAGACCAGCGGTCAGAACACCGACCAGCCAATCCGCTGGCTCAACAACTCCAGTGCGGCCATGCCCGCAAGGGAGTTGCCGGCGGCGTTCAGTTCCGGCGACCAGACGCACACCGTGAACTGCCCCGGCACCACCGCGACGATCCCGCCGCCCACGCCGCTCTTGCCGGGCAAACCGACGCGATAGGCGAAGTTACCGGCCTCGTCGTAGAGCCCGCTGGTGGCCATGATCGAGTTGACTTGCTGGGTCTGGCGGGCGCTGAGAATCTGTTCGCCGCTGTGCTTGCAAAAGCCGTCGTTGGCCAGGAAGCAGAACGCCCGGGCCAGGTCCACGCAGCTCATGCGCAAGGCGCAGTGGCTGAAGTAGCTGCGCAGCACCGCTTCGACATCGTTGTGAAAATTGCCGAAAGACTGCATCAGGTACGCCATGGCGGCGTTGCGCGCACGGTGTTGGTATTCGGACTCGGCGACCTTGCCGTCCACCATCACCTGCGGATTACCCGACAGACGCCGGACGAAATCGCGCATCGACAAGGCCGGTGCGGCGAAACGCGACTGGTTGATGTCGCAGATCACCAGCGCGCCGGCGTTAATGAACGGATTTCGCGGGCGCCCGCGCTCGAACTCCAGCTGCACCAGCGAGTTGAACGGCTGGCCGGAAGGCTCGTGCCCCAGACGCTGCCAGATGGCTTCGCCGGAATGCTCGATGGCCTGTACCAGGCTGAACACCTTGGAAATACTTTGCACCGAGAACGGCGTGTGGGCGTCGCCGGCGCAAAACAATTCGCCGTCATTGCCATACACGGCGATGCCCAGTTGATTGGCCGGCACGGTGCCGAGGGCGGGAATGTAATCAGCCACCTTGCCCTGACCGATCAGGGGCCGGACTGCGTCAAGGATCTCGTTCAACAGCGCTTGCATGCCGGGTTCCGAAGCTCGCCCCATGGGATTGCGGGGACACTGACGCTAGACGCTGTCGGTCGGCAGCGAATCACAGTTGCGAATTGGAATGCGACTGTAGGAGCCGGCTTGCTGCGGGAATGGATGGAGGCCCGGAAAACTTCAAGGTTACGTATCAGAGTGTGTACAACCCCGCCCTTGACACACCCCCGCCATAAAAACCCACCCCAGCGACACATCGCAGATACACCCGATTGATGAAATGTGCCTGTCGATTGGCTCAGCCGATCAAAGCGCTCAACTCACTCAATGCTACGGAGTATCACCATGTTCAAGCTCTCGACTTCTTCCCTGACCCTCGGCCTGATCATTGCTGGCGGCCTGGCCCTGTCCAACGTCGCGTCGGCCTCCGAGTCCGAAGCGTTCAGCATGAAGCAACTGGCCCACGGCTACAGCCAGGTTCAGGCCGACACCGCGGAAAAACCGGCTGAAGGCAAATGCGGCGAAGGCAAGTGCGGCGCTGGCGAGTAACCCTTGCGCGGGGCCACGAGCCCCGCACCCCTGACTGAACGGAGACCACGTCCATGAACGCTACAATCTCGTCGGCCGTGAAAGGCCTGCACCTGAACCTTGATCGTGCCGGTAGCTGGCTCGCTCCCCTGACCTTACGGTTGTTCATCGCCTGGGAGTTTTTCGAGTCTGGCCTGGAAAAATGGAGCGGTGAAAACTGGTTCGCCGACATTCAGGACCGCTTCCCGTTTCCCTTCGATCAGGTGCCGGCCACGCTGAACTGGGAACTGTCGATGTGGGCCGAACTGATTTGCGCCCTCGCGATCCTCGTCGGGTTTGGCACGCGGATTTCGGCCATCGTGTTGATCGTGGTCACCATCGTTGCGACGGCTGCCGTTCACTGGCCGGCCGATTGGTCTACATTGAGTGAGCTTGCCCAAGGTTACGCCATCAGCAACAAGGGCCACGGCAACTTCAAACTGCCGCTGATCTACCTCGCCGCCCCGATGCCGCTGTTGCTCTCGGGTGCCGGCAAGCTCAGTCTCGATACGTTGCTGGCTCGATTCTTCTGGCGTCGCAACCAACGCTGAGGCGCCAGCGTTTCGATAACGTACCTGCCACTCCAATAGAACAGGAGCAATTGCCATGAGCCTCACTCTCTACGGTTTTGACGGCAGTACTTATGTGCGCACAGTGAAGATGCTGCTGGTGGAAAAAGACGCGGATTTCGACCAGGTGCAGGTCAACGTGATCAAAGGTGAACCGCACCTGCCGGAGCATCTGGTGCGTCACCCGTTCGGCAAGGTGCCTGTCGTCGACCACGACGGCTTTCGGGTGATCGAAACCGGCGCGATCATTGCCTATCTGGACGAAGTCCTGCCCGGCCCGTCCATCACCCCGGACAACGCCCACGACCGTGCGCGCACCCACATGGCCCAGGGCATTTATGATTCCTACGGTTATGGCGCGCTGGTCTCGGTGTTCGGCTACCATCTGTTTCCCGACTTCATTGGCGGGCAGAATGAAGATTCGCGCCGCCAAGGCATCGAGAACTCGAAACGAGTGCTGCGCGAGTTGATGAAGATCAAAGGCACCGATCCGTATATCGCCGGCCTTGAACCGAGCATCGGCGACTATTACCTGGCACCGGGTTGCGCCTACATCGCGATGACCCCGGATGCACCACAGGTATTTGCCGTGGACGGCTTCAACAGTTGGTGGAAACGGATGCAGGCGCTGACGAGCTTCAAAGCCACACAGCCTCAGTAAGCTACCCCAACTCACTTGCGAAGACAGGAGCCACCATGAGCGTGACCACCCAATGGATCGAGATCGACAGCGCTGAAGGCAAATTCGGCGCTTACCTGGCGATTCCGCATACCCAGAAAGGCCCGGGGATTGTGTTGATCCAGGAAATCTTCGGTGTGAATGAACACATCCGCTCGGTCGCCGAGCAATACGCCGCCGACGGCTACCTGGTCATTGCACCGGACCTGTTCTGGCGCAGCGGCCCGCGCATCGAACTGACCTACGACGAAGCCGGCTGGAAACGCGCCGTCGAATTGATGAACGCCACCGATGTCGGCAAAGCACAGAAAGACATCGAACTGGCCATCGACGCGCTGAAAGCACAGCCGGGCCTGGATGGCGGCATTGCCTCCATCGGTTACTGCTTCGGCGGCTTGCTCTCGTACCACACCGCCGCCAACGGGCTGGTAGACGTAGCGATTGCCTATTACGGCGGCGGCATCCAGAACCAACTGGACCGCGCCGACGAAATCGAAGTGCCGCTGCTGATGCACTTCGGCGAGCAGGACAGCCACATCCCGCTGGAAGCCGTGGAGAAAATCGCCGAGCGTTTCGACACTAATGACAACGTGGAAATTGTCGTGTACCCGGAAGCCGAGCACGGCTTCAACTGCTCGCATCGCGACAGCTACAACCAGCGCGCAGCGGTTGAGGCCCATGGCAATACGCTGATCTTCCTCGGCATGGAACTCTAAAGCCTGATGCGCTTTTCGCAGGAGCCCGGCTTGCCGGCTCCTACGGATCGCGGGTGTATTCGAGATCTCGGGTTCACGCAAAACCTGTAGGAGCCGGCTTGCCGGCGATGGCGGCTTCAAGAGTGTCATCGCCGGCAAGTCTGACGCCTGCCGGCGAGCCTTACTGATTAATCGCCATGACTTTCACGATCACACCTCTTGCGCTGGAGCGGCGACGGCCAGCTTCGGCGGCAAGTTGCGCTCATGCACATGGCGATGAGGCGTACGGTCGATGTTCAGGCTGAGGATTTCCGGGCGGCTGTAGTGACCGCGGCCGTCCATCTGACGCTTGCGGATTTCGATCTGGAACAAGTCGATGTCGGCAATGACTTCACCTTCACCTTCGGTCAGTGCACCGACGACTTCACCTTGCGGATCGATGATCGCGGTGTAGCAACCACCGGAGATCGGACCAATGGCGCAACCGGTGTCAGCCATGATTTGCGCCTGTTGTTCCGGGTACAACCAGGCCGTCGAGTTGACCACGAAACACGCTGATTCCAGCGCGTGCATGCGGATGCTGACTTCCATCTGGCGGGTGAACAGGGGACCGGCGAACGAACCGGGGTACATCGAGGCGTGAATCTGCTCGCCGTCTTCGATCAAGGCGTAACGCGCCAACGGGTTGTAGTGTTCCCAGCAAGCCAGTTGACCAATGCGGCCGACAGCACTGTCGGTGGCGCGCAAGCCGGAACCGTCACCAATGCCCCAGATCATCCGTTCATGATAGGTCGGCGAAATCTTGCGACGGGCCTGAATCAGGGTGCCGTCCGCATCGAACAGCAATTGCGTGTTGTAGAGAGTACTGCCATCGCGCTCGTTGACGCCGATGGACACCACCATGTTGGCTTCTTTGGCGGCTTTGCCGATGGCATCGGTGGCCGCGGAAGGCACGACGACGGCCTGATCGAGCAATTTATAGTGCTCAGCGCCCATTTCGAACGGCGACTGCACGAAGGAAAAGTACGGGTAGTACGGCACGATGGTTTCCGGGAAAACGGCGAACTGCACGCCTTTCTCGCCGAGTTCACGGATCTTGTCGACGACCTTTTCTACAGTGCCTTCACGGCTGTAGAGAACAGGTGCGATCTGGACGGCAGCGGCTTTGACGATGGTCATGGCGGTGATCTCAGTGGGGAATGGGCTTCAACGAGATCGAGATTACGCCAATAATATTTTGACTCAAATGCCGAATACACCACCTTTTAAGCCACGCCAATTACCTGTAGGAGCACGCTTGCTGGCGATAGCGATTTCACCGACGCCATCGCCGGCAAGCCGGCTCCTACAGATTACGCGGAGGTTCGGGATCTCGGGTTCACACGCAAGTCAGCCTCGATTGGCGCGCTGGATGACTTGCGGTGGTTGACCAAACGCACGGATAAACGCCCGGCGCATCCGCTCCCGATCACCAAAACCGGTCTCTGTCGCCACCACATCGATGGCGTGCCGGCCGGTCTCCATCATCAGCCGCGCGGCCTCCACCCGCAGGTTCTCGATGGCCTTGGCGGGTGATTGACCGGTTTCGGCATGGAATACGCGACTGAACTGTCGCGGGCTGAGGTTGGCTGCGCTGGCCAGTTCCTCGACCGACAGTTCGGACTTCAGGTTCTGCTTGGCGTAGATCAACGCTGACTGGATGCGATCCGTCTTGGGCTCGAGTTCGAGCATCACCGAAAACTGCGACTGCCCGCCCGCGCGCCGGTGGTACACCACCAATTGTCGGGCCACACACCGCGCCACTTGCGCACCGAGGTCACTTTCCACCAGGGCCAGTGCGAGATCGACACAGGCACTCATGCCGGCAGCGGTCCAGACGTTGCCGTCGTTGATGAAGATCCGGTCTTCCTCCACCTTCACCTTCGGGTAGGCCTGCTGCAGCGCCGGCGCGTGGCACCAGTGCGTGGTGGCTCGCCGGCCATCGAGCAGGCCGGCTTCGGCCAGCGCAATGGCGCCGGTGCAGATCGAGCCCACACGGCGCGAGGTCTGACTGGCGCTGCGCAGAAACGCCACCATGCCCGGTGAAACCGGACGGACCAGGTTGTCGCCCATCACCAGCAGCGTGTCGAACGAGCGCTGATCGAAGGCGGCGGTTTCCACGCCGAATCCGGCGGAAGTCTGCACCGTCCCGCCGTGTTCCGACAACAAGGTGAGGCTGTAAACCGGCTCGTCGACGGCGCCATTGGCCATTTCGAACGCCGCACACATGGCCAGACCCAACACCTGGAATTCGGGGTAAACGATGAGGCCGACCTTGTGCATGATGGCGATATCCTGATGGCTGCAAAGGAGGCTTGATGGTTTTTCAGGCCATCTAATTTGCACTGTACGCGCCAGTCAGGTCTATCCCTAACGCAAGGCACTCAGTGCCGCGACATCAACCCATGCAGCACACCAAACCGTAAACCGGGCTCGGACGGCGTCATGTGCGTAACGCCAAAGACCTTGAACGCCGCCAGCATCAGCACCAGTCCGCCGGGCAGGATGCTCAGGCGATGGCTTTGCAAACCCGCCAGCCTGAGCTGATTGACCTGCCCCACTTCCAGCAGGCGCAGTGACAGGCGCAGCAGACCGCTGTAGGTAATGCCGCTCTGGCCTTCGTCGTTCAAGCCGTTGGCTTTGAGGACTTTGGCCAGCATCCGGGCGGTGCCGGAAGAGCCGATGACCTGCTGCCAGCCCAGCGTGCGATAACGGCGCGCCACGCGTTCGAATTGCAGGGTGGCGACACGCTCGGCTTCCAGTAACGCCGGCGCGGTGATGCGGCCACCTTGAAAATAACGCGCACCAAAGGTGCCGCTGCCGATGGCAATGCTTTCGGTCAACAGCGGTTGCGTGCCCTGCCCCAGAATCAATTCCGTGGAGCCGCCACCGACGTCGATCACCAGTCGCTTGCGTTCCGTGCCGGGAACCGTGTGAGCCACGCCGGCGTACACCAACCGGGCTTCTTCATGCCCGGAGATCACGTCGATGCGAAACCCCAGATGCCGCTCTGCGCTGGCGAGGAACAATTGAGCATTGTCGGCTTCACGCACGGCGCTGGTCGCCACCGCTCGCACGCGACCGGGCTCAAAGCCGCGCAACTTCTTGCCGAATCGCGCGAGCGCCTGCCAGCCGCGATCCAGCGCCATCTCGTCCAGCGCGCCGCCCTGAAATCCCTCCGCCAACCGCACCGGCTCGCGCAGGGTCTTCACTTCCTGGATCACCAGTTGCTGGTTGCGCTTGACGGACTGGCCGATCATCAAGCGAAACGCATTGGAGCCCAGGTCAATGGCCGCAAACAGGGAGGCGTCTCCTTTCATAGCAGTATTCCTTGCACATTCATCTATCAGCCGACACCGTTCTGCTGAACATTCAAGACGGTTTGCAAGGATCTTGGCATGGGTTCGATGACATCCAGATGACACCGCTATCGGGCCTCTCCACCCTTGGGCTTATAGAAGAGAAACATGCTGGTCTCGGTGGTTTTGATGTATTTCCTGGCCCAATCGGGTTTCACGTTGTGGTCGTGAAAATACATCGCGCCGTTGGTGCGGTCGTTGAGTTGCTTGTTGAGGGCCTTGCGCGCGATTTCCTTGGCGATGGCGTATTGGGTTTCTTCTTGGACCTGATCGGAACGCCCGTCACACCACCAGGAAAACTGGCAGTTCTTGGTTTCAGATCCCTGTTTGACCACCGCGCACACGGTGTCCGGAAACCCCTCGTGGCCCAGGCGATTCATGACCACGCTGGCGACGGCTTCCATGTCAGCGGAAGATTTACCCTTGGCTTCCCAATAAATGGAGCGCGCCAGGCAGGTGATTGCATCGTCCAGCGGCGACACGCCCGCCGGGTCGACCGCCTGCACTTCCGACGTGGTGATGGCTTCAGACTTGGGCACCGGTAGATCGGCGCCCTTCTCCGCCGCTTTCTGTTCCAGCACTTCGGCCTTGTTTTCGGCCACTTCCTTTTTCTGTTCCTGTTCAGTCGCCGATGCCTGGCCGCCGAGTAGCGTGATTGCAAAGCAGGTTGCTATCCAAATTAATCGCATGATCGACCCTTCTCAGTGGACTGGATTCAAGCAACAAAATGTCGACGCGCAGCACGTCTTTCGGGCGACATGGCTTGATTGTAGTAGCCCGTTTTCGTTTCGACAGACGGCCAACAACCGGTATTTCGGCGCGAAAAGGCATTGCGCTCACGGGGGTGAAATCGCGCATCATGGGCGCAGTCCGAACAAGGGAGATTTCCATGCGTGTCCTGTCATCCGTTTTGCGTCTTGCCACGTTGTCATTGGGTTTGTTATTCGCCGCGAAGGCGCTGGCGGTCGACGAGAAACAACTGATCGACTCGATCAACGACTACCGCAGCCAGGTGCAACGTTGCGCAGGTGAAGTATCGGCGGAGCTGCCGCCGCTGGCGGGTGATCCACGGCTGGCGCTGTCGGCCACCAGCATCGGCAACCTGCAACAGGCCATGGTCGCGGCGAATTACCCGATGAAGAATGTGCAGGCAATCAGCCTGTCCGGACCGCGTGATGCAGCTTCGGCGATGAAAGCGATCCAGGAGAGTTTTTGCCAGATCGTGCTGGACCCGCAATTCGTCGACATCGGCGTGAGCCGCCAGGACCGTGAATGGCGCATCGTGCTGGCCCGTCCATTGTTGAGCGCACGCCTGGGCGACTGGCAGGCGGAGGGCCAGAAGTTGCTGGCCGAGCTCAACACCGCCCGCAGCCGTCCACGTCAGTGCGGCACGCAATCCTTTGCCGCCGCCGCGCCGCTGACCTGGAACGTCACCCTGGCGACAGCGGCCGAAGAGCATTCCCGATCGATGGCCAACAACAATTACTTCGACCACAAGGACCGCGACGGTCGTACCCCGGGTGACCGCGCAGAACTGGCGGGTTACAGCGCCCAGTTGATCGGCGAGAACATCGCCGCCGGGCAAGACAGCGTGCGCAAGGTCGTCGATGGCTGGGTCGCCAGCCCCGGCCACTGCGCCAACCTGATGAACCCGCAGTTCCAGGAGTTGGGCGCGGCGTATGCGGTGGACCCGAAGAGCGATTCGGGGATTTACTGGACGGCGATGTTTGGTACGCCGTAAACGCCCGGCTCGCGCCGCAAACCGGACGCTCTTGATGGCGTCCGGTTGGGCAATCGGTAAAGCCCGTCATAGACTCTGTCGATCAGTCGGTCATCAAGAGTGATTGGACGCTCCGCCAGGTTGCTCTTAGCCTGCACGCCTTCAATCCGTGAACGAACGAATCAAACACACGCCACTGCCCTTCGCCTACACCCTGCCGCTACACCGAACCACATACCTTTTCTGCGTCTAGCTGCCTTTCGCCATGGCCGAACCACCGGGTTGGCTGACGCCGATTTTCACCGCTATCGTCAGCTACACCTTCTTCGGTCTCGACGCGATTGGCGATGAGTTGGAGGACCCGTTCGGTCGCGATGAAAATGACCTGCCGACCCATGCGATCGTGCGCAACATCGAGCGCGAAGTACTCGCGGCGCTGGGTGTGACGCCGCTTCCTCCGGTACTTGAGCCCGTGGACTTTGTGTTGAGCTGATGCAAAGGCTGCCAGCGTTGCGTTGCCCGTCAGCCACAATCGACTGGCCGGTTCAGGCACTCGCCTGAACCACCTCGATCCCCAGTTTCCGATAATCCCCGACATCGCCCGACGCCACATGGCGTTCGGTGATCAGCGTATGGATGCGGCTGCACGGCCCGACTACGAACGGCTCGACCGCGCCCAGTTTGTCTGCCGTGGTGACGGCGATCACCTGCGAAGCGCTGTCGAGCAGCGCCTGTTTCACCGGCACCTCATCGAAGTGCAACGAGCTGATGCCGACCTCCGGATGAATCGCACACACCCCGGTGAACAGCACGTCAGCCTTGATGCCCTGGAGCAGGCGCACGGTCTCGTGCCCGCTGACCGACATCGTCGCCAGGTTGAGTTGGCCACCCGCCAGAATCACTTTGATACCTTTGTATTCGGCCAGGGTAATCGCGGTCATCGGCGAAGTCGTGATGGCGGTGATGGCAATGTCCGACGGCAACGAACGTGCGATCTGCAGCGTGGTGGTACCGGAATCGAACATCACGATTTGGCCATTTTCCACCCGACTGGCCGCGAGCTGCGCGAGGTGGGTTTTCACCTCATCGGTTTCGCTGACACGCGTGAAGTAATCCTTGCCCGTGTCCTTGGGACGAGGCAACGCGCCGCCGTGAACGCGCTGAACCAGGCCGGCCGTGGCCAACTCCGACAGGTCACGGCGGATGGTGTCTTCCGAGACGGCGAAATGCTGACTCAACTCGGACGCCATGACCTTGCCGTCACGTTCGAGGATCAGCAGAATTTTTTGCCGGCGCAGATGAGGGAGTTCGGCGGTCGAATGCTGCACGTGCATGTTTATGCCTGATTTTGCGGGTTTGCGCGAGCTTAGCCGCGCCGTCGCGCAAACGCAATCGATGCAAGGCTCAGGGGCCCCATCACCGGCAAGCCGGCCTCCTACATAATCGCGGAACGCCGTCCGTGAAGCGCCAAGGCTGAAGCGTCAGTTGATCGCGACCTGAGCCACATGGCCCGAGGTCACCAGCGCCTTCAGCGACGTGTCGAACTGTTTCAGTGCATTCACTTGCAACGCAGTTTGCTGGTCGATCTGCGCGGCGATCTCCGGTGCGGCTTTGCCATGCACCCAGACCGAAGGCATTTGTTGTGTGCGTGAACCTTCGGCCTTGCCGATGTATTGCAGGTTCGAGTCGTAGAACTTGGCCATGAACCGCGCTTCAACCTGATTGTTGCGCTTGGACACCAGACGGCTGTAGGTGTCGAGCATCACCACCACATCCGGGTGCGCCTGCACAAGCGCATCGAGGTTGTCGTAGACCGTCACCGAAGCAAACTCCTGCTGCAACGAGCCCATCAACCAGTTGATCGCCCGTTTCGGATCGGAGCTGTCGACGAAGGCGCTGCTGATGCGTGAATCCAGTTCAGGGTTCTTCGCGCCGTTCAGCGCGACCGAGTGGTACTGCTCAAGGTATTCGAGGGTGCTGACGGTGTTTTCGCTGTAGAGCACGCCCACCGATTGCGCGTGTTGCAAGCTCGCGGCGCTGTCGGCGACCGGCAGGAAGTGGCAGGACTGTTCGGCGGCGTATGCCGGCACGGTGGCGGCAACGCTGCCGGTCAGGACAGCGACAAGGGCCAGCAAGGTAGACATTCTCATCGCGCAGGTTCCTTCAAAGGCGAATTCGGTATGTGCCTATCCTCCTCCCTTGGCAAAAAAACAGAACTTGCGATTCTTGATGATGGTTATTGATCAAACGAATGATTACGGCAAAAGGGCCTGTCGCCCCGGGCCTCACGCCCCTGGCCGATCAGCAACCGGCGCATGCTGCGCCATCAACTCAACCACCCAATCAATAAATACGCGCAGCTTCAGGCTGATGTGCCGGTTCGGCGGGAAAGCCACATACAACGGCATCGTATCGAGACGCCAGCCCTCGAACAGCGGCACCAATTCGCCGCTCGCCTCATAGTCCCGGGACATGTATCTGGGCAGCCAAAGCACACCGAGCCCGGCGAGACCCGCCGCAAGAAAGGCGTTGCCATCGTCGACGGCCAACACGTAGCGTCCTTTGATCTGCACCCGCTCACGCTCGTTGTACATCGCGTAGGGCACGGGTTTGCCGGTGCGCGCCCACAAGAAACCGACGACGCGATGATCCGAATCCTCCAGCTCTTGGGGATGCACAGGCCGGCCGACGCGAGACAGATAGCTCGGTGCTGCAAACACCCCAAGTGGCAGGTCCGCGACGCGCCGGGCCATCAGCGACTGGTCCATCAGTTCGCCGCCGCGCACCACGCAATCGACGTTCTCATCGATCATGTCGACGATGCGATCGCTGACGCCCATGTCGATCTGGATGTCCGGGTATCGCGCATAAAACGCAGGCAACGCCGGCACCAGAATCATCCTCGCCAGCGGGCTCGGCACATCCACGCGCAGTCGGCCTCTGGGCAGCGTCAACGCACCGGACAGGCTTGTTTCGGCATCGTCCATATCGGCCAACAGCCGTAACACTCGCTCGTAATAGACCGCGCCATCGGCCGTGACGTTGACCTTGCGCGTGGTGCGGTTGAGCAACTTGACGCGCAACCGTGCCTCCAGTTGCTGCACCAATTGGGTCACGGTGGTCTTGCTCATGTGCAGTGTTTCGGCTGCCTTGGTGAAACTGCCCGCCTCCACCACGCGCGCGAATGCCTGCATTGCATCAAAACGGTCCATTGCAGCCTCAGGTATCGTTCGAATTGTTTGGATATCACAAACAGTGCTGGCCAAGGTTGCTCGTTTATCGTCCCGATGCAAGTCCTTACAGTCTCTCCATCGTTCACACAGAGCCCTTGATGGAGGCATTTCATGACCCAGCGCGATGTAGTTTTCCCAGCCAAACGCCAGGCGCTGTATGAGCGCAATCGGTACTCGCCGGCTATTCGCTCCAACGGCTTTTTGTTCGTCTCGGGGCAAGTCGGCAGCACCGAGGATGGATCGCCCGAACCTGATTTGGAGAAACAGGTGCGGCTCGCCTTCACCAATTTGAACGCAATCCTCGTGGCGGCCGGTTGCACGTTCGATGACGTGATTGATGTCACCGTGTTCATTGTCGACCCCGAATCGACCTTCGAAACCATCTGGAAAATCGTGCCGGAGTTTTGGGGTAACGCGCCGCACCCGACGCTGACCGGGGTCGGCGTAACGTGGCTGTACGGTTTCCAGTTCGAGATCAAGGTGATCGCCAGACTTCCGGACACCACCGAGGGATGAAATGAAGCCTGCGCGGGGATGAACGCGGTTATCCGTTCGGCGTTAGAATCGGAAAATGTTCAGTTCACATTTTCGAGGATGACCCAGGCATGTCCACGCCCGCTACTTCCCTGCAAGACACCGCGGCGCCGCAAGGCGTTTGTTATGGCTGCGGTAGCCGCAACCCGCACGGGCTGCACGTCAAGAGCTTCTGGCATGAAGACGGCGTGCATGTCATCGCCGAGCATGTGCCCGACGCCAGGTATTGCGGCTGGCCGGACCTGGTGTACGGCGGATTGATCGCAATGCTCGTTGATTGCCATTCCAACTGGACCGTGATGGCCTATCACTACCGGACGGAAAACCGCGACGCCGCCAGCCTTCCGCGCATCAATTGCGTCACCGGCAACCTTGGCATCAAGTTCATCAAACCGACGCCAATGGGCATTCCGCTGACCTTGCGAGCGAAAGTCGAAGGTGATGTCGGGCGCAAAACCCGAGTCATCTGCGAGGTCTACGCCGGGGACGTGCTCACCGCCGTGGGCGACTCCATTTTTGTTCGCGTGGACACCGAGCAATTAGCCGCCGTCGCGCACAACCGATAGGTCCCGGAACCGGTTTGACAACGTACGCGGATCCTCTTTTGGAAGTCGCATGCCCATGTCCATCGCCGACAATCTTCTCGCGTTTACCTTCGCGGCCACGTTACTGACACTGACGCCCGGCCTCGATACCGCACTGGTCCTGCGAACCGCAACTCACCGAAGCCTGTCGGCAGATGGCTCAATGGCACGACTCGGGGCTTGTTGTGCCTCATATGTCGGTAAACATCTTCCCCGTCGCCTTTCGCGACAGAGCCATTATTGATCTCATCCAGTCTCTGCTGACAAAGCATGGGCTCTTACCCTCCTGCTGGACGTTAGAGGTCACGGAAGACTTCATACTGGACGCCTCCGACACTGTCATATCGGTCATACCGAAGTGCGTCAATTGGGCGTTAGCTTATCCATTGACGATTTTGGCACCGGTTACTCCAGCCTGAGCTACCTGCTGCGACTGCCCGTTAATACCATCAAGTTGGACAAGAGTTTTTTCGACGATATCGAAACAAGTGAAAGTGCCCAGTCGATTGCAGGGATCTGCAAGAGTTTGCAATTAAATATTGTCGCCGAAGGTGTTGAAACCGATGCGCAACTTGAAATTCTTCGAGGCCAGGGATACCAGATAGCGCAAGGTTATTGTTTCTCGCGCCCTTTGGCCCCACAGGATTTGGCTCAATGGATCCGTGAGAGATCGCATTAGTCCACACTCAACCCGCTGGCGAAGAGCGTGAACGCCTTAAACAAACGGGTCGATTGAATCGATAAGCGACAGGCCACCAGGGTCGAAAGCTGACGCTTGGTACGTGCGCATCAGGCTGTACGTCACTACGCTCAAGTCATCGTCTGCCAGTTTCAGTTGCCATGATCAAAACGGTCGGCTGTAGCCAGGCTCCGCACCGATTCCGGTGCCTTGTTGGTCTCATCGCTAGGTAGCCATCTCGGGCACCAGCGGTAGGGACTTTCTCGTTCACGATGAGCGCGTTTGCTGTTGACCGGCAGGGCCCGAGGAGGCGATTTGAAACCATTTTCGCTAAGACCTGGCGTCTCTTTGGACTCGTTTCTTCAAGCGTGTCTGCCTCGCCGAGACGCTGTCCCGCCAACCTTAACGGACCAAGCTTCTATCCCAGACATTCCCAACGCTCGCTACAGGCTGGACTACGATCTGACACCTTTCATTGAGGATGCAGTTCAGTCCAACAAACGTGAGAGTCAGGTTCTCGCCGAGGCTGGGAAGCCGAACAATTTACTGCCGCTGGCGCACATGCTGGCCGTTTCCGGCGGTGGCGATGCAGGCGCATTTGCAGCGGGGCTGATTGCTGGATGGACCACGCATGGGAACCGCCCCATGTTCAAGGTTGTCACGGGCATCAGCGCCGGAGCCTTGGTCGCCCCGTTCGCTTACCTGGGGTCTGAGTACGACGGCGTGATTCGTTATGTCTCCAACGCAATCGGTCCAAAAGACATTTTTCATTCTCGAAACGTGTTAACCCGTTTTGCCAGCGACGGTATAGCGGACAGCAAACCCCTGTCGCGGCTCATCGCAAAATACGTCACTGCGGAGATTCTTGCGGCGATCGCGTTGGAGTATGCCAAAGGACGAATTCTGCTGATCGGCACAACGGACCTTGATTCGGGGCGGCCAGTCACTTGGAACATGGGCGCTATTGCCTCCAGCCAGGTACCGGGAGCGCTCGACCTCTTTCGCAACATCATGCTCGCGTCGATGAGCATTCCCGGTGCAGTCTCACCCGTCATGATCGACGTGGAAGTGAACGGCAAACAGTTTCACGAAATGCACGTGGACGGAGGGGTCATCACTCAAGTGTTTCTTTACCCACCCAGCACTGTGATGGCGCTGAGCAAAGCCACCGGCGCACCTTTGCGACTCGACCGTCATTTCTATGTCATTCGTAATGGGACACTGGAGCCGCAGTGGTCTGGGACCAAGCGCCGCACATTGAGCATCGGCGGTCGAGCCATCAGTGCCTTGATTCAAACTCAGGGAATCAGCGACCTGGAGCGTATTTACCGGATGGCGCAACAGGACGGGGCGGATTTCAATCTTGCCTACATCGGTGCCGACTTTGACTTTCCGCACCTTCAGAAATTTGATGGCGAGTACATGAAGCGTTTATTCGATTACGCCTATCAACTCAGCGCGAAGGGCTATCAGTGGCATAAGTCGCCGTACTCGAAAAACACTTAACTATGAAACACCGCTGAACGATTTGGCCAATCTGTGGCGTCGACCGGTTGAATCCACAGCCAAAAGCAGCCAGTCAATAAAGCGCTAGCCTGAAGCCTGCTCAAGGAGCACCAAAGCGGACGAGCGCGGCATCGATAAATCGTCGGAGTTTGGCTGTTCTCTGACGATTGGCCGTGTAGAGCAAATGCATTTGTCGGCTCGGTGCTTCGTAATCAGCCAACAGTCGAACTAACTCGCCGCTGCACAACGCGGGCTCAAGAAAGTCTTCGGGGCCAAGGACAATCCCAAACCCGTCCAGCGCGGCCGACAGCAGTGCTTTGCTCTCGTTGACCTGCAAGCGACTGACGACTTGTACCCGTTCAACTACGGAGCCTTTGCAGAATACCCATTCGCGGTCGGCCGGCCGGGACCAATAGGCATACCCCAGGCATTCATGGTTCTTCAGATCGTCCGGTATCTGCGGCACTCCGCGGTCGGTCAGATAGCTCGGTGCCGCACAGGCGACCAATCGATAAGGCGCCAACGGCCTGGCGGTCAAACTGGACGCGGTCAATGGGCCAATCCTGAACGTCACTTCATAACCTTCCTCCACCAGATCGACGAAGCGATCAGTCAAATGCAGATCGATTTCGACCTCCGGGTGTTGGCGCAAAAACTCCGTCACAAAGGGCATGAGGCTATAGGAGCCGAACGTTACGGGGGCGCTGATTTTCAGTTTGCCGCGCGGGGTGTCGTTCATGATCTGCGCAAGGGAGTCGGCCGCCTGAGCCTCGCTCAAAATGTGCTTACAGCGTTCGTAGTAAGCACTACCCAACTCGGTCAGGCTCTGGCGTCGGGTGGTACGGTTCAGTAGCCGCGCACCTAGCCGCTGTTCCAGCGCGGCAACATGCTTAGCCACCATCTGCGGCGACAGGCCCAAACGCTCGGCAGCGCTGGCATAGGAGCCGGATTCCGCCGCCATCACAAACGCTCCCATGCTCGTCAGGCGATCCATCATTCAATACTCCTGGTAACGAGACTAAGTAACCGATGATTATTTATCTGCACTTGGTTGGCAATCATCATGATTTCTTCTTACCAACCAGCGGAGCAAGGACATGCGTATCGGCATTATTGGGGCAGGTTTCATCGGACGTGCAGTGGCGCAATTGGTCATCGCGGCGGGACACGAGGCGATGCTCAGCAACTCACGTGGGCCGCGGACCATGAGCAGTGTGCTCAGTGGCATTCCTGGCAGTCAGGTCGGCACTATCGAGGACGCAGCACAATTTGGCGAAGTTGTACTCGTGGCAATTCCTTTTGAGCATTACCGAAGCGTGCCGGCCAAGTGGCTGGAGGGCAAAACTGTGCTGGATGCCAACAATTACTACCCGGAACGCGACGGTCACATTGCCGCTCTCGACCGATTCGAAACCACCACCAGCCGCCTGCTCGCCGAGCATCTGCCCCGCTCCAGCGTGGTCAAGGTGTTCAATGCAATCCTCGCCCAGGACCTGGTGCAGGACTCGCGCCCGAAAGCAGCGCCCGACCGACGCGCACTGCCGATCGCTGCAGATGATCCCGCGGCGAAAGCACGGGTGATCAAGTTGCTGGACGAGATTGGATTTGACGCGGCAGATGCGGGCAGCCTCGATGAAAGCTGGCGATTTGAACGGGCTAAACCTGCCTACTGCATACCGCTGGATAAGGAGGGGCTGAAAGTTGCCTTGGCTGCAGCCCATCGGCAGGTCGAATTGCCCGAGGGATCATGGCGCCGCTGAATGCCCGTAATCCAGCAGCAGGTTGCATCGCTTTGAATCCAGGCCAGGAACGGCCCGTCCAGGTTACCTCGCGGGCCGTTGAGTATCTCGTTGAGAACGGCGCGCTGGGCTTCATCCATCTGTGATTGGTCCAGGGATGTCAGGCGTGATTGAATAGCCATGGCGATAATTCCTCAGAGACCTTTCAGTGTAATTCCCGCAGGACTCAGGAGCTGGTCGGCGATTTCATCCAAATGATGATCTTCCAGGATAAATGGAGGGGCCAAGAGATTGTGATCACCGTACTGACCGTCGACGGTTCCACCCATTGGGTAACACATCAGTCCTTCAGCCATGGAGGCTTTCTTGAGTCTGGCATGCAATTTCAGCGCTGGATCGAATGGCGCCTTGCTGTCGCGATCAGCCACCAGTTCAATACCCTGGAACAGCCCACGTCCCCGAATGTCACCCAAATGAGGATGGCAGCCCAAACAGTCGAGCAGCCGTGCGCGCAGCCCCTCGCCCAGTTGATTGACGCGGGCCAGCAAGTTGCGCGACTCGTGCGGATCGACATCTGCAGGAAGTTCGACGTTGTCCCGACTCGCACAACGTATGGTGGCTTCAGCAAATCAGAAGGACGTTTTTCGCCGAGAGATCACCGAGGGCAAGCATTTCTACAGTGATCTGGCCTCACGACTGGTGGCCAATGCAGGTGACAAGGACATCCTCAACCAGCTGACTCGTCTGGGTCGCCAGGAAAGCACGAACATCGCCAGCATGATTGAGCAGATCGACCCTGAAGTGTTTGTGCAGACCGTCGAATTGCTGGCCAGTGCCCACCGGGTACGGATCCACGGTATGCGGCAATTCAATTCACTGGAACTCTTCATGCCCTATGGTCTGGGCATGAAGAGCGCCCGGATGTGGCGGCGCTCGACTCCAGTCGCCAGGGTGTGGCGGATGCGCTTGCGCAACTGGATGAAGGCGATGTACTGGTGGTGTCCAGTTGCTTCCCCTACACCCCCAGCGTGCTTCCCACTGCCGAGGTTGCGGCCCGTCATGGGATCAAGGTCATCGCACTGACCGATTCCGGCAGCTTGCCGCTGGCCAAAGTGGCGTTGCACAGCGTCTACGTACCGCACGCTTGCTACTGGGTCAGCGACTTTCTGAGTTGCTGAATAACCAGTAATGGGTATCTCAACGCTTGTTTCGGCCGTTACTTTCCTGTCTGAGGGTTACAAGTCTGGGGATGATTAGGGATAT